>NZ_JAMYNE010000005.1:0-335886 GCF_040318915.1 Mesorhizobium sp. M0991 | reverse complement strand
GAGCGAAGCCGCCCGAGCGCCTCCGCCGGATGCGCTCGACCGCCAGCGGCCCGAGCTCGTGGCCGAGATCGAAAAGCTGCGGCAGGACGCGACCGCCGACCGTGCGGCCGTGGCGCAGCTGCGGACGCAGGTAAGAGAAGCCGCCCGGGCACCGCCACCGGATGCGGTTACGCTCGATCGCCAGCGGGCAGAGCTCGTGGCTCAGATCGAGAAGCTGCGGCAGGCGGCGACCGCCGACCGCACGGAGCTGGCGCAGTTGCGAGCGCAGGTGAGCGACATCGCTCGGGCACCGTCACCGGATGCGGCCGCACTCGATCGCCAGCGGTCCGAGCTCGTGGCTCAGATCGAAAAGCTGCGGCAGGCGGCGACCGCCGACCGTGCGGCCCTGGCGCAGCTGCGGACACAGGTGAGAGAAGCCGCCCGGGCACCGTCACCGGATGCGGTTACGCTCGATCGCCAGCGGGCAGAGCTCGTGGCCGAGATCGAAAAGCTGCGGCAGGACGCGACCGCCGATCGCACGGAGCTGGCGCAGTTGCGAGCGCAGGTGAGCGACGTCGCCCGGGCGCCGTCGCCGGATGCGGCCGCACTCGATCGCCAGCGGTCCGAGCTCGTGGCTCAGATCGAGAAATTGCGGCGGCAGGCGACGGACAATCATGCCGGCATGGATCGCCTTGAAAAGCAGATGGATCGCCTTGAAAAGCAGTTTGCTGAAGCATTTCAGCCTCAAGAGTCGTCTCAGCCTCAGTCTACCGCAACCATCGGCACATCGCCTGATATCGTTCTGCCCCCAGATACAACTCCACGAGTCATTCTGCGCTTTGCGCGTAACCGCGATTCCGCGCGGACACGAGCGGCGACCCTTGAGCGGAGTCTGCGAGCCCAGGGGCTCGACGTCGTAAAATCTGGCAATTCACCCACAAGCTCTCGGGCAAACGAAGTCATGTACTTTTATAATGAAGATCGACCAAGCGCAGAGCGTATAGCGGCTGGGCTTGTGGAAGCTGCACTCATCCAGCGCGCATTTGCGGACGATGGTTCACTCCCCCGCCCCGGAACTATCGAAGTGGCAATTGGGCGGTAACTAGTAAGGTAGCGCAAAACAGGAGTCTGATATGAACCTCAGTTGCTTTGTTCGCCATCTCGCCTTTATTGTCCTGTTGGGAAGCACATCTGCTTTCGCGCAAACAGATCCGCCTTCGCCCGCGACGCCGGAAAGCGCGAAACCACAAAGTGGACCGGCCCCATTGGTCATCCATTTCGGCACCGGCAGCAGCACAATTCTTCCCAAGGACAGAGAAGTCCTCGATCAAGCGTCTCGCGCCTTCAACGAGGGCAAGCCGCAAGTCATGATCGTTACTGGCAGTGCCGATCGTGTCGGAACACCAGCGCGGAACCTCTTGCTTTCTCAGCGCAGGGCGACAGCGGTGCTGAAAGCTTTGCTCGATCGCGGACTTCCGGTCGACCGGTTCCAGGTCCTGGCGAAAGGCGAAACAGAACTCGCGGTTCCGACCGAAGAGGGTATTGCCGAACCTGAAAACCGTCGTGTCGAGATCACCTGGCGCTAACGCCGTGCGCCGCTTCGTGACCGCGGCCAGTCTATTGCTCGCGTTCGCACAGTCGGTGACGCCGGCTAGCGCCGAGGATCCGAGTGCTTTGTTTCGCGAGGCATTGCGACAAGACTTGATGGGCGGGCCGACAGGTGCTCGGCTCGCCTTCGACATGTACCGCCGTGCTGCAGAAGCGGGTCTGCCCGAAGCACAATTCAATGTTGCCATCATGCTTGACAGCGGCCGCGGCGTGTCCCCGGATATGGCGCAAGCCGCCACATGGTACGCGCGTGCGGCCTCTCATGGCATTCGAAGAGCGGCATATAATCTCGGCCAGCTTTACGAGGCAGGGCAAGGCGTTCCGCAAAACGTCGATCTCGCCCGTGCGTGGTTCAAAGCATCCGGTCTCCCGGCTGCTCGCGCGCGCCTGACTGCCATTCGCTCTGATGGCGCAAAGGCCGCGACGCTTTCCGCTCCAATACTCATCGCGCCTACATATGGCGAGTTGATTGGCTCCAGCGCAAATAGTGTCGAGCTCGTGTGGACGGCACGCCAGCAACCAGAGGGAGTGCGCTTCTTCGTGGAGTTGCTCGCACTTGTGCCATCTGGTTCAAGTGAGATCTATTCCGGCTTTGTCGATATTTCGAGCCTGAACGTGGCTCTCTCAAGTCATAAGGGAGCCTTCGCATGGCGCGTGCTCGCCGTGGCACGAAGGGGTGGCCGCTACGCTGCCAGCGATTGGTCTTATATGCGCACCGCTGCCAACTGATGGTGTGATTGGTGGCGATCGCATCAATCAAGGCCACGGGTGGTCCGAAGCTAGCTGCTTCTGGCCTTTCCGGCCCGGACCACCCGCCTCCTTGCGCCTTCCCAAGACAGCGGACACTGTAAGCGCATCGATGCGGCGCACTTTGACCTGGATTCAAATGGCCGGTCAGCTATCGGCTGTGGAAACCCAACCGGCGCGCTATATGGGATATGGCGGCTTGGACTGCGACACCGACCCCGGAGAACCTCAGATGACATTGACAAAGCGCAAACTCGGCAGCCAGGGGCTGCAAGTCTCGGCAATTGGTCTCGGCTGCATGGGCATGAGCCAGTCATACGGTCCGGCCGACGAGGCGGAGTCGATCGCCACGCTGCACCGCGCCATCGAGCTCGGCTGCACGTTTTTCGACACGGCGGAGGTCTATGGGCCGTTCGCCAACGAGGAACTGCTCGGCCGCGCGCTGAAGGGCCGGCGCGACGCGGTGACGATCGCCACAAAGTTCGGCTTCCGCATCGAAAACGGCAAGCAGATCGGCACCGAGCGCGACAGCCGGCCAGAGCATATCCGCGAGGCTGTCGAGGGCTCGCTCAGCCGGCTCGCCACCGACCATATCGACCTTTTGTACCAACACCGCGTCGATCCGGCCGTGCCGATCGAAGACGTCGCCGGTGTGGTCGGCCGACTGATCGCTGAGGGCAAGGTCCGCTTCTTCGGCCTGTCGGAAGCCGGTGCCACCAATATCCGCCTGGCACATGCGGCGCATCCGGTATCGGCGGTGCAGAGCGAATATTCGCTTTGGGAGCGTAATCTGGAGCCGGAAATCATTCCCCTGCTGAAGCAGCTCGGCATCGGCCTGGTGCCGTTCTCGCCGCTCGGCCGCGGCTTTCTCACGGGCGATGTCAGGCGTGCAGAAGACTATTCGGAGGGCGATTACCGGCGCGGCGACCCGCGCTACCAGGGTGCCAACTATGACGCCAACATGCAGGCGGCGGCCACTGTCCTTGAATTTGCCGCGGCGAAGCGCGTCAAGCCAGGTCAGATCGCGCTGGCCTGGCTGCTCCACAAGGGGAGCGGCTTCGGCGTCGACATCGTGCCGATCCCCGGCACCAAGCGCAGAAAATACCTCGAGGAGAACGTCGCCGCGGCTTCGATCAGGCTCGACGCCGCCGAGATGCAGGTGCTCGACGACGCGCTGGCGCCCGGCAAGGTCGCCGGTCCGCGCTACGGCGAGCGCACCATGGTGATGATCGATCGGTAGGTCTTGCCTTCTCCCGTTCTTGCGCAAAGCTCCGGCCTTGGCTAGCATCCGCGTGCCGGCGCCGAGCGGAGGAGAAAACGTCGCGGTGGACCGGGTGGAGCGCCGTTGCGTCCCCTCATTCAAAGCGAGTTGGGCGCTCAAAGGACACTCCATATTTTGGATCGACGCAGGAACTTGCCGGAAACCCATTCCGGTTTTGGGGCTCGTGCGCTTATGTGGAGGAGACTACATTGATCAACAGACGTGAATTCCTGCTGTCGTCCGCGGCGATGGGCGCCTTGGCGCTGGCCGCTCCGCAATTGGCTTTTGCCCAGGACAAGCTGACCATCCTTGGTTCGGTGCCGAGCCTCGGCTTTCCGTTCTTCGTGCACATGCTGAACCAGATCAAGGCTGAGGCGCAGGCGCAAGGCGTCAACCTGGTCGAGAGCGACGGCCAGAATTCGGCGCCCAAGCAGACCGCCGATATCGAAGCGGCACTCGTGCAGAAGGTCAACGCCATCGTCATCTCGCCGCTCGACGTCAACGCGCTGGCCCCAGCTATCGAGGAAGCGGTCAAGGCCGGCGTTCCCGTCGTCACCATCGACCGCCGCGTCGAGGGCGTCGAAGGCATCCTCGCCCATGTCGGCGCCGACAATGTCAAGGGCGGCGAGGCCGAAGCGCAGGCCATGGTGGCGGCGTTCCCGAACGGCGCCAAGATCTTCCATCTGCAGGGTCAGCCCGGCGCCGGCCCGGCGATCGACCGTAACAAGGGTGTCCACAACGTCCTGGATCCCATGAAGGACAAGTACCAGATCATCTTCGAGCAGACCGCAAACTTCGCCCGCGCCGAGGCGCTGTCCGTCACCGAGGCAGGCCTTGCCGCCAACGGCAAGCCCGACGCGATCATCTGCGCCAATGACGACATGGCGCTTGGCGCGGTTGAAGCCTGCGCGGCGCGCAACTTCACCGACGTCAAGATCTATGGCTTCGACGCGCTTCCCGAAGCGCTGGTCGCCGTGCGCGACGGCAAACTGGCCGGCACGGTCGAGCAATTCCCCGGCGAACAATCGCGCACCGCCGTGCAGATCGCGGTCGCGTACGCCAGGGACAAGACCGAGCCGAAGGAAAAGCTCGTGCTTTTGACGCCGATCGTCATCGGCAAGGACAATCTCGACAAGGCGGAAAGGCTGGGCGAGACGAAGTAGGCAAAGCCGGCGGGACAGCACCCCCCTCTGGCCTGCCGGCCATCTCCCCCTCAACGGGGGAGATTGGATGTCACGCCGGCTCTCGCTAATTTTCGATCTTGCAGAAGAAGCGAGGCCAACGAGGCTGCCAATCTCCCCACTTGAGGGGGAGATGGCCGGCAGGCCAGAGGGGGTGCTGTCCCGCCAGCCTTGCGTGACAACCGAATGATCGAGGAGCAAACTTTGCCCAAGGCAGCCGCTATTGCGCCCTCTCCCGCCCTGCTCACCGTCGAGGGTGTGACCAAGCGCTTTGCCGGCGTCACCGCGCTGAACGACGTTTCGCTCGAAGTCCGCCCCGGCGAGATACTCGGCCTGCTCGGCGAGAACGGCGCCGGCAAATCGACGCTGCTCAAGATCCTGTCCGGCGTGATGCCGCCGTCCAGCGGCCGCATCGTTTTCGACGGGGTCGAATTCAGCCCGCACAATCCGCAGGATGCCAAGCGCCACGGCATCGTTACCATCTACCAGGAACTGAGCCTGATCCCGACGCTGACCGTGGCGGAGAATATCTTCATCGGCCGCGCACCGCTCGGCCGGTTCGGGCTGGTCAGCTGGCGGAAGATGGAGGAAGATTCGCGCGCGATCATCGCTCGCGTCGGCCTCGACCTCGACCCGGCGACGCCGGTGTCGGCGCTGTCGGTGGCCGAGCAGCAGCTGGTCGAGATCGCCCGGGCGCTGTCGCTGAAGAGCCGCTTGATCATCATGGACGAGCCGACCTCGGCGCTGACCGAAACCGAAGTGCACAGGCTGATGTCGATCATGGGCCGGCTGCGCAAGGACGGCGTCGCCATCATGTTCGTCACCCACCGGCTGGAAGAGGCATCGGCGATCTGCGACCGCATGACGGTGCTGCGCGACGGCAGGCTGGCCGGCCATCTCGACCGCGAAGGTGGGCCGATCAGACTGCCGAAGATCATCGAGAAGATGGTCGGCCGTGCCGCTTCCGAGCTCTATGCCAGGCCGACCCAGCGCGATGTCGCCGGCGACGTCCGGCTCTCGGTGCGCGGCCTGCGCACGGTGCGCGATCCGCAGGCGCCGCACGCCATCGTGCTCGAAGGCGTCGATCTCGACCTCAAGGCCGGCGAAATCCTCGGCGTCGCCGGGCTCGTCGGCTCCGGCCGCACCGAGCTCGCCCGTGCCATCTTCGGTGCCGACCGCATTGCCGCCGGCACCATCAGGCTCGACGGCAGGCCGATCGCGCCGGCCTCACCCGCCGATGCCATCGAGCTCGGCATCGGCCTGGTGCCGGAGGACCGCAAGCACCAGGCAATCTTCGCCGCACTCGCCATCCTCACCAATTTCTCGATCGCCGCGCTCGACCGCTACTCCAATGTCGGCTTCATGGCCGAGCGGCGCGAGCGCGAGGCGTTGGCGAACTACAGGAAGACGCTGTCGATCCGCATGGCCTCGCCCGAGCAGGCGATCGAGGGACTGTCGGGAGGCAACCAGCAGAAGGTCATCCTTGCCCGCTGGCTGGCACGCGATCCCAAGGTGCTGATCGTCGATGAACCGACGCGTGGTGTCGATGTCGGCGCCAAGGCGGAGGTGCACCAGATCCTGGTGGAGCTCGCGGCGCGCGGCATCGCCATCATGATGATCTCGTCGGAGCTGCCCGAGGTGCTTGCGGTGTCGGACAGGATCGTCACCATGCGGCGCGGGCGCATTACCGGCGAGATGCCCGGCATCGAGGCGACCGAGGAGAAACTGATGGAACTGATGGCGCTCGACCAGAAGCAGGAAGCAACGCAATGACCAGCACGACCGAACGGAGCCAGCGCGGCGGCGTCAATATTGCGCGCCTGCTGATGAGCTTCGGCCCACTGATGTTCCTGGCGTTGCTGATCGTCGTCTTCACCGTGCTGAAGCCGAGCTTCATCGACCCGATCAACCTGTTCAACATCATGCGCCAGATCTCGATCACCGGGCTGATCGCGCTCGGCATGACCTTCGTCATCCTGACCGCCGGTATCGACCTGTCGGTCGGCTCGCTGCTCGCCTTTTGTGGCATGGTCGCGGCCGTGGTAGCCAAAGGCGGCACCGCCAACACGCTGTCGCTGTCGACAACGGGCACGCAAGGCTATGGCTGGTTCGCCGCCCTTCTCGCCGCCGTCGTCGTCGGCGCCGTGGCCGGCGGCGCCCAGGGCTTTGCCATCACCAGGCTGAAAGTGCCGCCCTTCGTCGTCACGCTCGGCGGCCTCACCGTGTTTCGCGGCCTGACGCTGACAATCTCCAATGGCGGTCCGATCTCCGGCTTCGACGCCTCGATGCGCTGGTTCGGTACCGGCCTGATCGGCCCGGTGCCGGTGCCGGCGATCATCTTCGCGATTGCCGCAATCCTGTGCCACATCGTGCTGCGCTACACGCGCTACGGTCGCGCCGTCTACGCCGTCGGCGGCAATGCCGAGGCCGCGCGGCTCTCCGGCCTGCGGGTCGACCGCATCCTGATCTCGGTCTACATCATCGTCGGCTTCTTCGCCGGCCTTGCCGCCTTCGTTTTGTCGGCGCGGCTCAACTCCTCCGAAGCCGTGGCCGGCATCGGCTACGAGCTGACGGTGATCTCGGCGGTCGTCATCGGCGGCACCTCGCTGTTCGGCGGCATCGGCAGCGTCGGCGGCACTGTAGTGGGCGCAGGGCTGATCGGTGTGCTGCAGAACGGCCTGCAGTTCAACAACGTCTCGTCCTACACGCAAAGCATCGTCATCGGCCTGATCCTCATCCTCGCCGTGGCCTTCGACCGCTGGCTGAAATCGCGGGTGAGGCGGTGATGGTGGAGGAGCGGTAGCTATCCAGGTCGGCAGGACAGAGGGGGGTGTTCAAGCGCAGCGTAGAGGGATAGGCAAGTTTCGCGCGAAGGGAATAGAAGTAGTGAACCACTATCCCGTACCTCCCAGTAACCGCGGCAATGCGCGCAAAATGCGCAAGTCGATGACTGATGCCGAGCTGAAGCTCTGGAACGAGGTCCGGGCCCATCGTCTCATGGGACTGCCATTTCGCCGCCAGATGCCCATCGCCGGCTTTATCGTCGATTTTGCCTGTCCGGACAAAAAGCTCATTGTCGAGTTGGACGGCTCTCAGCATGCCGAGGCCGAAGCTTCGGCATCGGATGCTGCAAGAAGCTCGCGCCTTGAAGCGCTCGGCTGGACTATCCTGCGCTTCTGGAACGACGACGTCATTCGCGATATCGATAATGTCTGTCAGCACATCGTAATCGTGGCCGGCGCGGATGTGCGCTGAACTCGGCCGTGCAGGGTCGGTGGGACAGCACCTCTCTGTCCTGCCGAACATCTCCGCTCAAAGGGCAGGTTTCTGAGGCGAGGTGCCAATGACCCAGATAAGGACCATGACCGAACAGGACGTGCCGGCGGTGTCTCGGCTACTTGGAGAGTCCTGGCGATACACCTATTCGCCGATCCTGGGTGCCGAGACTACGGCACGGCTGTCGGATGAGAAGCACGCGCCGGAGCGGCTGGCGGCCGAGCTCAGGGACGACAGCAAGATGTCCTTCGTCACCGAGCGGGCTGACGGCTCGCTCGCCGGCTACGCGATGGCGGCGATGGACGACAAGGGCGAGGTCATGCTCGAGCGGCTCCATATCGACAAAAGCGACTACGGCACCGGCTTTGCCGCCGACCTGCTGCACGCCGTTCTTGCCGCGCATGCGGGTATTCCCAGCATCGCACTGGAAGTGATCGAGGGCAACGACCGCGCAATCGCCTTCTATCGCAAGCACGGCTTCGAGGTCGTCGAGCGCCGGCCGGCTGCACACGGGGTGGGCGGCCACGCCTCGCTGATCATGCGCCGGCTGCTGCCACGGGCTTAAAGCGCTGTCGGTGAAGCTGCCAATCTCCCCACTAGAGCAGGCATTCGCGCATCCGCGCCGCAATCATTGGCGCTCCTCCTTGCCGGCCCCCACGCGTTGAGCCGCCAGAAACATCAGCGTGTAGGCCGCCTTGCGGCGATCCCAGCCGGCCGACTCAGCCATATCCAGCAACCCGTCGACCAAAGGCGCCAGCGCCGCCCTGCAATCGGTTTCATAGTTGAAATCGTTCTTCGGGCGGGTCGGCGCGGCGATCTTTCCAAGACTGTCCGTCATATCCATGGCAACACCTGCTCAGCATCAGTTCCCGGACCGGCAAGACCGTGCCCGCCTTTGGCGGACACGGTCCATCTGCCGTTTCGAAATCGCGCTTGGAAGCCTGACCTTAGAAGTCCATGCCGCCACCGCCGGGCATCGGAGGCATGGGCGTTTCCTTCTTCGGCTTCTCGGCCACCATCGCCTCGGTCGTCACCAGCAGCCCGGCAACAGAGGCCGCACCCTGCAGCGCAGTGCGCACGACCTTAGCCGGATCGATGACGCCCTGCCCGTACAGGTCGCCGAACTCGTTGGTCTGGGCGTTCCAGCCATAGCCGAAGTCGGTCGTCTCGCGCAGCTTGCCGACGATGATCGAACCTTCCGCACCGGCGTTCTCGGCGATCTGGCGCACCGGCGCTTCGATGGCGCGACGCACGATGTCGACACCGGTCTTCTGATCGGGATTGTCGACGACGACGTTATCGAGCGCCTTCGCCGCCCTCAGCAGCGCCACGCCGCCGCCGGGCAGGATACCCTCCTCGACCGCCGCGCGTGTGGCGTGCATGGCGTCGTCGACGCGATCCTTGCGCTCCCTGACCTCGATCTCGGTCGAGCCGCCGACGCGGATGACTGCGACGCCGCCAGCGAGCTTGGCCAACCGCTCCTGCAGCTTCTCGCGGTCGTAGTCGGAGGTGGTTTCCTCGACCTGAGCCTTGATCTGGCTGATGCGCGCCTGGATTTCATCCTTGCGGCCGGCACCGTCGACGATGGTGGTATTCTCCTTCTCGATCAGCACCTTCTTGGCGCGGCCGAGCATCTCCAGTGTGACGTTCTCGAGCTTGATACCGAGGTCTTCCGAGATCGCCCTGCCGCCGGTCAGGATGGCGATGTCTTCGAGCATGGCCTTGCGGCGATCACCGAAGCCCGGCGCCTTGACGGCCGCAACCTTCAGGCCGCCGCGCAGCTTGTTGACGACCAGCGTCGCCAGCGCCTCGCCTTCGACGTCCTCGGCGATGATCAACAGCGGCTTGCCCGATTGCACGGCGGCTTCGAGCACAGGAAGCATGGCCTGCAGGTTGGACAGCTTCTTCTCGTGGATCAGCACATAAGGTTCTTCGGGTTCGACGCGCATCTTATCCTGGTTGGTGATGAAATAGGGCGAGAGGTAGCCACGGTCGAACTGCATGCCTTCGACCACTTCCAACTCAGTCTCAGCGGTCTTGGCTTCCTCGACAGTGATGACACCCTCATTGCCAACCCTTTCCATCGCCTCTGCGAGGAAGCGGCCGATCTCGGCATCGCCATTGGCAGAGATGGCGCCGACCTGAGCGATTTCGTCGTTCCTGGTCACCTTGCGGGCATTGGATTTCAGGTCGGCGACGACGGCGTCGACCGCCTTGTCGATGCCGCGCTTCAAATCCATCGGGTTCATGCCGGCAGCGACCGCCTTGGCCCCTTCCCTGACAATGGCCTGAGCAAGAATCGTCGCGGTCGTGGTGCCATCGCCTGCGGTGTCGCTGGTCTTCGAGGCGACCTCGCGCACCATCTGCGCGCCCATATTCTCGAACTTGTCCTCCAGCTCGATTTCTTTGGCGACAGTCACGCCGTCCTTGGTGATGCGCGGGGCGCCGAACGACCTATCGAAGACGACATTGCGGCCCTTGGGACCGAGCGTTACCTTCACCGCATTGGCGAGAATATCGACGCCGCGCAGCATTTTCTCGCGGGCTTCGGTATGAAATTTCACATCTTTGGCAGCCATTGGATCACTCCTTCGAATAGGCAGCTTTTCGTTGACTGGAATGCTTGTTGAGGCCCCGCTCAGGCGGCCCTCTTCATCTCGCCGGCGCCCTCGATAACGCCCAGCACGTCGCTCTCTTTCATGATGAGCAGATCCTCGCCATTGAGCTTGATCTCGGTGCCGGACCATTTGCCGAACAGGATGCGGTCGCCGACCTTGACGTCGAGCGGCTGCAACTGGCCGCTGTCGTCGCGCGCGCCCGGACCGGCGGCAATGACCTCGCCCTCCTGCGGCTTCTCCTTGGCGGTGTCGGGGATGATGATGCCGCCGGCGGTCTTCTCTTCGACCTCGATACGGCGGACCAGGATGCGGTCGTGCAATGGACGGAACGTCATGTCGTTCTCCTCTCGGGACAAACAGATTTTCGAAGATCCTCCTGACCGGACCGGCAATAATCGGCCCGGCACGGGGTGCACGACCCTTCGTCAGGCATCGCGCGCATACGAACTAGTCGCGCTTTTTTCAGCTTTCAAGAGGATCCCGCAAAAATTTTAGCACTCGACACCTGAGAGTGCCAATACCCTGTAATCGTTCGCACATTAGTCGCCTCAGGTAAAATGCGCCTGAAATTTGGCAGGATTTTTCAAAATCCCGTCCGCCGGGAGCCGCTCGCGGCGGCTGGAACCTATGTGGAAGGCGAGGCGTTTTGCAGGCCGAGATTTCAACAGACCGAGATTTCAACGGAAAGGACGATCGCATGACCAGCAGGGACTTTCAGCTCCAGATGCAAGGGTTTGGCCTCACCACGGCGGAGATCCACTACCGCCTGCCCGATCATCGCAGCCTGCTGCAGCTCTACATCTGGCAGGAGTACGATATTGCCCCCGATTTCCCGACGCTGAAGCATTTCCTCGATTTCTGGGAGCGCGAGATCGAAGGCCCGCTGCATTCGGTGCGCGTCGCCCATCATCACCTGATCCAGCCCTCCGAATGGCGGGCCGTAAACGGCATTATCACCGTCCACTGAGGAGCAAGCCGATCAGCCGCTAGACAGCTGACAAAGTCTCCGAGGTGGGGGAAAGGCAGCTGCCTCTCCCCACTTGTCTTGGATCTCACATTATCGGCGGGGGGGCCGGGCTAGCCGGCGTGGTCGACAGGCTTGCGGGCCGATGCGAGCAATCCGGCCTTGCGCGCCGCCCTGACGAAGGCCTTGCGCGCATCACGCGCGGTACGCCAACCGTCGAGCGCGTCGCGGCAGGTCCGATAGGCGGCGCGCCAACTCCGGCCGCGTGCACGGTCCGCCCACTGCTGGCGCATGCATTCGATGGCTTCCCAACTGCTGGCGACCTTGCGCTCGCTGGATTGGAATTTCAACGTGATCGGCTCGGCAAAGCGGACGTCGTCCATCACTTCCTCCTTGTTTTCTGATCGTCTTCTTGTTTGAGCAAGCAACGTTATGCTGGCAGGCACCGACGGCCGGCCGGCGCCGCCGAAGGTGGTCTTCTCTTTGCGCGGTTCAAGAGCATCGCGGCAACAGCCGGTTATTCCTCCTCGTCCGGCCCTTGCAGCAGTTCGATCAGCATCGCTACTCTTGCCGTCGGCAGCGGTCGGCCCTCGTTCACCAGCGCCTCGTCGGCGGCGATCCAGGCCAGGGCCTCACGCAATTCCTGGACCGTCCCGTCCGTCGCCGCAATGTCGGCGATAACGGCGTCGTCGACCGGGCCCAGCACAGAAATGATCTCGTCGCGTGTCATGGTCAGCTCCATCTGCGAGTGCCGGGAATGGGCCCGGCAACACAAGAATCTGGGTCTTGACCTGCGGCAGACAATAACCGGCCGGGGAAGTCAGCGTTGGCGATTGAAGCCAAACAGGCAATCTCCTGCCGGACATCTCGCCGCAAGCGGGGAAATTGGCAGCCTCGCCGAACCGACCGAAAAACCGGCCCGAAAAACCGGCAACGCGAAAGCCACCGGGTCTTGACTTGCGGCGGACAGTAACCAGATCGAAGGCACCGGTCGCCGAAATGGGGCCGGCGAAACCAGGGAGCGCCAGCTCTTTGGCGCTCCTCGTATCTATGTTGCTCGATGGAGGATGTAGCTATGAGAACCGCATTCGATTTTTCCCCGCTCTATCGGTCGAGCATCGGCTTCGACCGCGTTTTCAACCTGCTGGAAAATGCTCCGCAGGCTTTCGACGCCTGGCCGCCCTATGACATCGCGCGCAGGGGCGAGAACAACTACCGCGTCACCATCGCCGTCGCTGGCTTTTCCGAGGACGACCTCGAGATAACCCACGAGCCGAACCTCCTGATCGTCTCGGGCCGGTACAAGGATCCGGACAACGCGGAATATCTGCATCGTGGCCTCGCCGCGCGGCCCTTCACCCGCCGTTTCGAGCTTGCCGATCACGTCAAGGTCGCAGGCGCCTCGCTCGACAACGGCCTGCTCAGCATCGATCTGGTACGTGAGGTGCCCGAGGAGATGAAGCCTCGGCACATCGCCATCGGGACCGATGTCGCCTCGCCGAAGACCGGGCCGAAGGTCACGCAGGTCGAAGCAAACAAGCAGGCTGCCTGAACGCACCAGTCGAGAAAGGAGACTATGCAATGGCTATTCGTGATCTCATTCCCTGGGGCCGGGAGAACAATCAGGCCCCCAGCCTGTTCCGCCACGGCGATCGCGATCCCTTCCTGACGCTGCATCGCGAAATGAACCGCCTGTTCGACGAGGCGTTCCGCGACCTCGACACGCGGCTGCCGTCGCTCGGTAGCTTCTCCGCTGCCCGCACCAGCTGGCCGAGTGTCGAAATCTCCGATGGCGAAAAGGAGATCCGCGTCACCGCTGAGATTCCCGGCATGGACGAGAAGGACGTCGAGCTACTGCTCGACGATGGCGTGCTGACGCTGCGCGGCGAGAAGCGCGAAGAGACCGAGGACAAGGACAGGCAGTTCTCCGAACGCTTCTATGGCCGTTTCGAGCGGCGGATCCCGCTCGGCTACGAAGTCGACGAAGACAAGGTGAACGCGGCGTTCCGGAACGGCGTGCTCAGCGTGACGCTGCCGAAGCCGGAGCGCGCCCAGGCCAAGGCCAACGGTATCGCCATCAACGACGGCAACGGCAAGTCCTGATGGCTCGCAGCAGGACGACGCCCCTTCTGCCCTGCCGGTTCCGGCGGGCAGAGGGGGGCAAATGTCGATGACCCGTTCTCCCGACACTCCGGTTCCGCCTGACCAGGCGCAGCACGCCCTGCAGTGCCTGACGACCGAGCATTTCGTGCTGCAAAACGCTCGCGCCGCGACCATTCAGGAAGCGAACCAGCGAGCCGATCTGTTCCTGACCTCGGTCTCGAGCGCAACGATTGCCTTGTCCTTCGTCGCGCAGGTCACGGAGATGGGCAGGCCGTTCGTGTTGTTCAGCCTTATCTTGCTGCCTTGCCTTTTCTTCATCGGCCTGGTCACCTTCGTGCGCGCTGTGCAGGTTGCCATCGAGGACATGGTGCATGCCCGCGGCATGGCCAGGATCCGCCACTATTTCGTCGAACTGGCGCCCGTCCTGCAAAGATACCTTGTCAATTCCACGCATGACGACCCCTCGGCGGTGCTGGTCGACAAAGGTCTCAGGCCCTCGCCGCTGCAATATTTCATGACCACCGCGGGGATGGTGGGCACGATCAACGGCGCCATCGCCGGCGTCTTCGCCGGCATCGTTGTTAAGTCCGCTTTCGGCGGAGGCATGTCGCCCGGCGTGATTTGCGGGCTGGCGGCCTTCGCGACATGCATTCTCATCCTGCGGCGCTATCATAGTCGCGCCTGGGCGGCGGCCGAAGAAAGCTTGCCCGCACGGTTCCCAGGCGACAATGGCGACAGCGAAAGCTAGCGCCGACGCAACCGGATGTCGAAAAGTGGCAGGGCGCCGCCCTTGCGTCTTGCGCGCCAATTGACCATCCTCGCCAACATCACTTTGCACCGCGGCCGCGGGGTTCGCATATGCCGACGCTTTATGCGCTGAAACCGGCCTTCCAGGCCAGGCTGCGGCCGCTTGCCGACGGCCTGGCCAGGGCGGGCATCACCGCCAACCAGATCACGCTGCTGGCCTCGGCCCTCTCGCTCGCCACCGGCCTTGTGGTGGCAGCCCTTGCCGGCCACCGCGTGGTCATTCTGCTGATGCCGCTCGTGCTGTTTATGCGAATGGCGCTGAATGCGATCGACGGTATGCTCGCAAGGGAACATGGCCAGGCCTCGAAGCTCGGCATGTATCTCAACGAGCTCTGCGATGTTGTCTCCGATCTCGCTTTGATCCTGGCCTTTGCCGTCATTTTTCCTGCCTGGGGCGTCGTTGCATTTGCTATCGCGGCGATGATCACGGAGTTCGCCGGCGTGCTCGGCATCGCCGCAGGAACCGGGCGCAACTATGCCGGCCCGTTCGGCAAAAGCGACCGGGCGCTGGCGCTTGGCATCCTCGCCGTGCTTATCGCGTCCGGCCTGTGGGTCCCGGCGCTCACGCCGCTCGTGTTTCCGGCCATGGCTACACTCTCGCTGGCGACCGCCATCAACCGGATACGCAGCGGCCTTAACGGGAGCGGCAGCTGAATTCCGGTCTCGCCAGGGAGAACAACATGCTTCACCAAGAGACGGTTGCCGCCGTGGCTCCAGCCAACATCGAGCGGGTGGCGCAGGAGCGCAGCTTCAAGAGCCATGACGGCACTGAGATCTTCTATCGCTATTGGCCGGCACTGTCGGAAAACCGCAAGGGCGCCATCCTGCTGTTCCACCGCGGCCACGAGCATGGCGGCCGCATGGCGCATCTGGTCGACGAGCTCCAGATGCCCGACCACGCCTTCTATGCCTGGGATGCGCGCGGCAATGGCCGCTCCGCCGGCGAGCGCGGCTATGCGCCGTCGTTTGCCGCGCTGGTGCGCGACATCGATTGTTTCGTGCGCGAGATCGGCAGCGACGGCTTTGCCCGGCGCGACATCGCGCTGATCGCGCAATCCTTCGGCGCCGTGCTTGCCGCCGCCTGGGTGCATGACTATGCGCCCGACATTCGCGCCCTGGTGCTGGCCTCGCCGGCCTTCTCGGTCAAGCTCTACGTGCCCTTCGCCAAGCAAGGCATTGCGTTGTGGCAGAAGCTGAAGGGCCGCTTCTTCGTCAATTCCTACGTCAAGGCGAAATTCCTGACGCATGACCCCGAGCGTATCGCCTCCTTCGACGCCGACTCGCTGATCACCCGGCCGATCGCCTCCAACATCCTGGTCGAGCTCTACGACCATGCCGCGCGCATGGTCGCCGACGCCCGCGCCATCACCGTGCCGACACAGCTTCTGATCTCCGGCAGCGACTGGGTGGTGCGGCATGGACCGCAGCACGAGTTTTTCGTCAATCTGGCGAGCCCGGCCAAGGAGCGGCATGTGTTGCCCGGCTTCTTCCACGACACGCTTGGCGAGCGCGACCGCCACAAGGCACTCGACCTGATCACGCCTTTCCTTGAAAAGCAATTCGCGGCGCCGGAAAAGCCGGTCGACCTGACCGAGGCCGACCGCGCCGGCTACACACGCGACGAGGCCGACCGGCTGGCCTCGCCGCTGCCGCTGCTGTCGCTAAGGGGCCTCTACTGGGCGATGAGCCGCGCCTCGATCCGCATGGGCGCCTGGCTGTCGTCGGGCATGAAGACGGGGATTGCCACCGGCTTCGATTCCGGCTCGACGCTCGACTATGTCTACGAGAACGAGGCGCGCGGCATCAGCCCCATCGGCCGCATGATCGACCGCACCTTTCTAGATGCCATCGGCTGGCGCGGCATCCGCCAGCGCAAGCTGCATCTGGAAGAGCTGATCGGCAGCGCCGCCGAGACGCTGAAGGCCGCCGACCGGCCGGTCCATATCGTCGATATCGCCGCTGGCCATGGCCGCTACGTGCTCGATGCCGTGCAGAAATGCGCCGAGCCGCCGGCAAGCGTACGGCTGCAGGATTTCTCCGAGCTCAACGTCTCGCTCGGCCGCAAGCTGATCGCCGAGCGCAGGCTGCCGGCGACTATCTCGTTCCATCAAGGTGACGCATTCGACGCCACCACGCTGACCGGGCTCGACCCGGCGCCGGATCTCGCCGTCGTCTCGGGGCTCTACGAATTGTTTTCCGACAATGCCATGATTGCCCGCTCGCTCGGTGGACTGGCCGGCGCCATGCAGCCCGGAAGCCTGCTCGTCTACACCAATCAGCCTTGGCATCCGCAGCTCGAGATGATCGCGCGCAGCCTGACCTCGCACCGCGGCGGCCAGGCCTGGGTGATGCGCCGCCGCACGCAGGCCGAGATGGACCAGTTGGTGGCGGCCGCCGGCTTCGAGAAGCTCGACCAGCGCATCGACCAGTGGGGCATCTTCACCGTTTCGGTCGCGCGGCGCGTCTGAGCATGAACTTGCCTGCCTCTGCCTTTCCTCACGATGCCCCTGCCCTTCCGGCCTTGCCGCGCGAGCCATATCCCGGGATAGTCCTGCGCGCCGCCCTGTGGCTTGCATTTCTGGCGCCGTTCTTCTACGCCACCTACGGCTTCGCCAATTGGCTGGCGTCGCGGCGCGACGACGTCGGCAGCATCGTCTTCGGCTGGGAGCATGGCGTCCCGTTCCTTGCCTGGACGATCGTGCCCTACTGGTCGATCAACCTGTTCTATGGCTTGTCGCTGCTGTTGAACAATTCGAAGAGCGGCGTCGACCGCCTTGCCGGCCGCTATCTGACGGCGCAGCTCGTCGCCGTCGCCTGCTTCATCCTGTTCCCGCTGACGGCGACCTTCGCGCGCCCGCAGACGAGCGGCCTGCCCGGTTTCATGTTCGCCGTACTCGGCGGCTTCGACAAACCCTTCAACCAGGCGCCGTCGCTGCATATCGCGCTGCTGGTCATCATCTGGGACCATTGGCGTCACAGATTGACCGGCATTGCCGGCGTCGCCTGGCATTTCTGGTGTTTCCTGATCGGCGCCTCGGTGCTGACGACGTGGCAGCACCATTTCATCGACATTCCGACTGGCGCGCTGCTCGGCCTTTTCGCGCTGTGGCTGTTTCCGCGCGACGGCGAGCTGCCGTTCGCCGGCTTCCGCCTGAGCGCTGACCCGAAGGCGCGGCGGCTGGCGCTGTTCTATTCGCTCGGCGCAACCCTTGCGCTGGCCGGCGCGGCTGCCGGCGCGTTGGTCTCGGCGCTGTGGCTCATCCTGTTGTGGCCGGCACTGGCGCTGGCCATAGTCGCTTTCGCCTATGCCGGCGCCGGCGCCAAACTGTTCCAGAAAACAGCCGATGGCCGCGTGTCGCTGGCCAGCCGTCTTCTGCTTTGGCCCTACCGCCTTGGCGCCAAGGCCAATGTGTGGGCGTGGACGCGAAAGTTTCCGGCGCAGATCGTCATCGCCGACGGTGTTTTCCTTGGCCGTTTTCCGACCGCCGCCGAGGCCGACCCCTTCGGCACGGTGGTCGACCTTGCCGGCGAATTGGAAAGACCGCGCGGCGCCTCCGGCCGCTGGGTGAGCGTGGCCATGGTCGATCTATTGCCGCCATCGCCGGAGGCGCGTGCGCAAGCGGTGGCGACGATCGAGGCGGCGCAGAGCCAGGGCACGGTGCTGGTCTGCTGTGCGCTCGGCTTCCAACGCAGCGCCGCCGTCGTCGGCGAATGGCTGGTCGCCAGCGGCCGGGCCGCCACGCCGGATCAGGCGCGAGGCAAGCTCGCCGCCGCGGGCCGGCCGGTGCATCTTGGCGTGGACGCGGCGAACATGACCGCCTATCGTGACAGGGCCGAAGCGTTCGCCGCCGGGCTGATGGTGCAGGTGGCATGGCCGCTGCTGTTGATTGCTGCTGCCTTGCTGGCGGCGCCGGTCATCGGCCTGGCGGCTGCGCCGCAAACATCGTCGCTATCCGCGGCGGCCTGGCTGATCGCCGCCGCGGGTGCCATAGCCACAATTATTCTCTCGGCCCTGCTTTTATTCGACGCGCTGCTGTTCCGGCTGATGGCCAGCCACGCCAGCGAGGCAGGCGGCGGTGCGGCGATCGACGACGTGCTGGCGCGCATGCGGCTGAAACCCACGGCGGCCGGCGGCCGCTCGCTCGACCAGCGGATGGCCGGCACGCGCCGTCTGCTCGCCAAGCAGCGTATCGCCTTCAGCCTGTTCGCGGCGGCCTCGGTCGTCGCGGCATTCTTTTGAGCCCGTCCATGACAAAGCTTCGCGTCAGCACCTATACCCTGCTGCAGACGGTGACCTCGGTCGGCCTGTCGGCACTGGCCTGGGTGGTCACCGGCGTGCGGCCGATCTGGAACGGCAGCCAGCCATCGGACCGGCAGCGTATCTACTTCGCCAACCATGCCAGCCACGGCGATTTCATCCTGCTGTCGGCCTGCCTCAGCGAGAAGGAACGCGCCCGTACCCATGCGGTGGCGGCCGCCGATTATTGGGGCAAGACGCGGCTGCGCCGTTTCATCGCCGAGGACATGCTGTCTTCCGTGCTGATCCACCGGCAATGGACGGATGAAACGCAGCACCCGATCTCGATCATGCTGTCGGTGCTCGACCAAGGCCATTCGCTGATCCTGTTTCCCGAAGGCACGCGCAACATGACCGACGAACCGCTGCTGCCGTTCCGCTCAGGCCTCTACAATCTGTCGATGGCGCGGCCCGATGTCGAGCTTATCCCGTGCTGGATCGAGAACATGTCGCGGGTGCTGCCCAAGGGGCAATTCGTGCCGGTGCCGCTGCTTTGCCGCGTCGTCTTCGGCGCGCCGATCGCCATTCAACCGGGTGAGGAACGCCGCGCCTTTCTCGACCGCGCCCGCGAAACGCTGCTGGCGCTGAACCCCCGGCCGCAGCGAGACGATTGAGGACCAAGGCAAAATGCTGCCGATGATGCACGAAACCCTCATTCTGATTGTCGGCCTCCTGGCGGTGCTGATCAGCGCCAGCGTCGTCGCCGGCGTCTTGTCATGGCGCGCGCCAAAGCCGTTGTCGCCGACGCTGGTCAACCTCACCCAGCGCATCAATGCCTGGTGGGTGATGGTGGTGGCGATCACCGTCGCCTTCTTCTTCGGCCGCCCCGGCATGACCATTCTGTTCGCGCTGATTTCGTTCGCCGCGCTGCGCGAATTCGTGACGCTGACACACAGCCGCCGCAGCGACCACTGGGTGCTGCTCGGCATGTTCGGCATCGTTATCCCGTTCCAGTACTGGCTGGTGTGGACCGCCTGGTACGGGCTCTTCACCATCTTCATCCCGGTCTACTGCTTCCTGCTGATGCCGGCGATCACCGCGCTGCACGGCGACACCGAGCGCTTTCTCGAGCGCGTCTCGGCGCAGCAATGGGCGGTCATGATTTCGGTCTACTGCGTCAGCCACGTGCCGGCGCTGCTGACGCTCGAGGTGCCAGGCTTCGAAGGCCGCAACCTGTTGCTGATCGCTTTCCTGATCATCACCGTGCAAGGCAGCGACGTGCTGCAATATATCTTCGGCAAGCTGTTCGGCCGGCATCTCCTGGCGCCGACGGTCTCGCCGTCGAAGACCTGGGAGGGGCTGGTCGGCGGGCTGGCAGCATCGAGCCTGCTCGGCGCGCTGCTGTCGTTCCTGACGCCGTTTTCGCCGCTGCAGGCAGCCGGCGTCGCCTTCATCGCCTGTCTGATGGGCTTCCTTGGTGGGCTGGTCGCCTCCGCCATCAAGCGCGATCAAGGCGTCAAGGACTGGGGCCATCTGATCGAAGGCCATGGCGGCATGATGGACCGTGCCGACAGCCTGGTCTTCGCCGCCCCGGTCTTCTTCCATACGGTGCGTTATTTCTGGACTGTGTGAAGACTGGCGCCGTTCGTCGCGGTAGCATCCGAACGGTTCAGCGCGACGCTTGCGAAGACACCTGATCCGTTTCGTTATTGCCGTTTTCGCGAAAGCGGTAATAACCCGACCTGCCGCGGTCTTCGCCGCGCTCATTTTGCCGCGGCGAGCGACTCTTTCTTGCGCGCCGGCGCCAGGCGGCGCACGCGGCGTTTGGCGGTGGTCTTCAGCGCCACCGGCGGAGCGCTGGACAACGCACCGAGCACCGCACCGACCATGCCGTGTGCGACGAAATCGGCGTTGATCTCATTGGCCAATCTGGCGTCTGCCTCCTGGTTGTCGCTGTCGGCTTCCGACCACAATACGATGCCCACCCGCAACCTTGGTTTGGCGCGTTTCAGCCGACGGACCAGGAACCGGCCGTGCTTGACGGAATCCCGGTTTAAAAATCCGACGACGACGGTATCGACAGCGTCGAGCTCAAGACGGCGAATGCTCCCCGGTTCCATATCGGCGAAGCTCGCTCTCAACACCGTGGCGCCCTGGATTTCGAGCACCTGCGCCAGCATGGCGGCAGCGGCATCGTCGAGTTCGCCGCGCCCTCCGCCGCACAGCACCGACATGCCCGTGCCATCCGGCAGTTCAGTTTCGTCCTCGCCCTGAACCTCCCCCTGAACCTGCTTGTCCTCGCGTGAGCCGTTGTCCTCGGCCGCGGCCGTATCGTCCTCTTCCGCCTCCTCCTGCGCGCTGTCGTCGAGGTTCGCCACCATCGTCAGCGCGCTGCCCGCGACCTGCTGTCTTTGCTCATCGCTCAACACACCACGCACCCGGTCCTGCTCGCCGAGCAGAAGTGCGGGAATCGCGACCTCGTCATAGAACTCGACCAGATATTTTTCCTCCAGCATCTCCTCGGCATGGTCCGTCGCTTCCTCGGGATCGCCGGCCAGCAGCCGCTGGTAAAGCCGGGCGTGCGGTTCGAGCACGGGTTCGTTGCCGAACAGAACGTCGAGGAATTCGAACTGCGGCACATGGCGGCCGAGCACGACGAGGCAGACCGTGAGCGGCGTCGACAGAACCAGGCCCAATGGCCCCCAGAGCCAGGTCCAGAAGATCGCCGCAACGATGATAGCCAATGGCGACAGCCCGGTGCGCGAGCCGTAGAGCCAGGGTTCGATCACGTTGCCGGTGATCAGTTCCACCACGACGAAAAGCCCGGCGGTCCATAGCACGAGCGACCAGCCGGGCGCCACGGCAAGCGCCAGGAACAGAGGCAACAGCGTCGCTATGACCGGGCCGATATAGGGGACGAAGCGCAGCGCCAGCGCCAGCAAGCCCCACAGCAATGGATTGGGTATGCCCAGCAGCCAAAGTCCGATTGCAATCGGGACGGCATAGACGATGTTCACGACCAATTGCATCAGCAGATACCGGCCGACGCGCTTGCCGGCATCCTGCAACGCCTCGGTGGTTCGATGCAGATCGCCGTAGCCGACGAGGCGTATGAAGCGATCGCGCAGATCCTCCCGCTCGAGCAGCATGAATATGACGACCACAACGATCAGTCCGGCCGATGCCAGCGGGCTCAGCAGCGGGCCGATCAGATTCTGGAGAACCTCGAGCGGTCGTTCGCGCGCGACGATTTCGACCGGGATCGGCTCCCGCGGAGGCTGATCGGCGGCGGGTTGTGCGGGCTCCGGTCTGTCGAGCTCCTGGCCGACGCGTTCGATCACCCGGCTCAATCTGGAAACGATGCCTCCGCCGACGCCGGTTTCCTTGAGCGACCGGACCTTGGTCAGGATATTCGCCTGGTAAAGCGGGATGTTCTGCGCCAGTTCACTGACCTGCGTGGCGACGATGAAGGAGAACAGAGCCAGCACCGTGAATGCGCCGAGCACGCTGGCGATTACGGCAGGAAGACGCGGAATGCCGGCTCGCTTGAGTGCCGATACCATGGGCACGAGCGCAAAGGTAAGCAGCAGCGCGATTGCGATCGGCAGAAAGACCTCGCGCCCGAAATAGAGCGCCGCGACGGCCGTCACGACCGACGCTACGCTGGGCAAGGATGTGCGCGGAAGCGCCCTGGCCGCGGAAACAATGCCCGCCCGCCGGGGCTCCGACAGGTGCGCGCCGTTTCGACGATTTGCCGCCACTTGATACCTCCACCCCGCCACCGCCATGATCGGGCATATTGAGCCGGCGTGCAACTTCGTAGCGTCTCACCCAGCTGGACGCCGATTGCGCTCGTCTGCAGCGCCGCAAATTCAGTCGTGGTAGAATTTTCTGCATTAATGGCGTCACGGGCAATCCTGTTCCATGCCTGCGCCAGAACGTGGAACTTTCGGGTCAAAACGCCGTTCCTTCGTAGATCGCTGATGGACAACCTCAAAGCAGCAGCTCTGGAGGAATGATCATGAACATCAAGATGCTTTGCATGGGCGCGATGGCGCTTTCGATGATGACCGGCGCAGCGCTTGCCGCCGGTGCCACTGGCACTTCGGCGCTCGACGATCCGCAGAAAATGACGCCCTTCTTCACCGACGCCGGCATGAAGAGCATGAAGTCGGAAGCCGAATTCAAGGCGGCATGGATGGCCATGTCCACGAGCGACCGGGCCATGATGTTGAAGGAATGCAGCGACGCAGGCATTGCCAAGATGCATGCCGACTTCTGCAAGATGGCCAACCAGCTCGGTGGCGCCAACAAGTGACCGCCGGCTTCTTGCCGATTGCAATAACGGACCAAGCGAAAGGGCGGGCAGCTCCGCCATTGTGCGACCTTCCTGTCCACACCGGCGGGCGCTCAGCTATTTGAACTCGTGCCGGAATATCTGCGTAATGAAGGCCACGGCTTTTGTTCGATTGCCGTGGCGCCATCGCATGGATGACGGCCTGGTCGGAGCGCATGTCGCGGAGCGGCAATGCCACTATGGGCCCAGGGGGGGTCCCGTCTGCTCGCAACCCGGGTTTTCCGATCGGCCGTCCGCATGGCATTGACAGCCGGCACGCTTGACCCAGTGGGCTTGACCCCCAGCACGCTTGACCTCGCCGCCAACTGTGGAATAGGCCGGGTAATGACCCAACCACCTCCGCACCGGAGCCCCACGAAAGACCCGACATGACTGACGCGATCGTAAGAGACAGCAATGGCACGGCGCTGCACGAGGGCGATTCCGTGACCCTGATCAAGGATCTCAAGGTCAAAGGCACCTCGGAGACGATCAAGCGCGGCACGCTGGTGAAGAATATTCGCCTCACCGGCAATCCCGGCGAGATCGAATGCAGCACCAGGCAGGTGAAGGGCCTGGTGCTGAAGACCGAGTTTTTGAAAAAGGCGTGATCGCCTCGGCACCTTCGCTTCCATATCAATCGCCCTCATGACTGAATCGCTCATGTGAGTGAATCGCCCGCGCGAGGAGCTGGAGGAGCTGCGCCCTCCCCCTATGTTGCACTGCGTTAGATTTGTTGCATTGCAATATCGGCGCATCGGGTCGAGCCTCTGCGAGGTGGGCATTCCTTGCATGAGGTGATTGTGTCGGCATCATTTCGGCCTGACATCGAAGGGCTGCGCGCACTGGCGGTGGCCGGTGTCATCGCCTTCCATTTTGGTCTCTCCGGCCTGCCCGGCGGCTTTGCCGGCGTCGACATCTTCTTCGTCATCTCGGGCTATCTGATCACCCGCCACCTGGTTACGGAAATCACCGAGACCGGGCGGCTGAACCTCTGGCGCTTCTATGCCCGGCGCGCCCGGCGCCTGTTGCCGGCGGCACTGTTCGTCATCCTCGCCACGCTGCTTGCGGGTTATTTCATCCTGTCGCCGGAGGAACAGGCGCTTTATTCGAAAGGCGCTATGTTCGCCTCCGCCTACATGATCAACCTTTGGCTGATCCGGTGGTCGTTCGACTATTTCGCCGCCGACGCCACCAACAACCCTTTCATCCACTTCTGGTCGCTCTCGGTCGAAGAACAGTTCTATTTGGCATGGCCGGCGCTGCTGCTTGCCGCCGCATTGCTGCGCCCCGGCAACCGCACCGCTATCGTCGTCATCGGCGTCGCCGGTGCGGCCTCCTTCGCCGCCTGCGCCTGGCTGACGGAAGTGTCGCAGCCCTGGGCCTTCTATTTCTCGCCGCTCAGGGCCTGGGAATTCGCCGCCGGCGGCCTCGCGACCATGGCACCGGCAAAGATCTGGCGCGACCGGCCGCTGCTGGCCACCCTCCAGGCATGTCTCGGGCTAGCGCTGATCGCGTGGGCCTATCTGATGCTGGACGAAGACTCGCCTTTTCCCGGGGTGAATGCGCTGGCGCCTGTCGCCGGCACCGTGCTGCTGCTGCTCAGCGGCAGCGGCGGCCGCAACCTGCCGAGCGCCGCGCTGGCGCTGCCGCCCTTGCAATGGTTGGGCCGGCTCTCCTATTCGCTCTATCTCTGGCACTGGCCGGTCATCGTCTATGCGGCAATGGTGGTTCCCAACCTGTCCATCCTGGACCGCTTTGCCTGCGCGGCGCTGACGCTGGTTCTGTCGATGTTCACCTATCATTTCATCGAGAACCCGATCCGCCGCAACGGCTGGCTGATGGCCGGAGCAGCGCGGGCGCTGGTGCCCGCCGTCGCGCTGACCGGCGCCGGCGTGGTCGCGGCCTACGGCAATGCGCGCTTTGCCGAGCACAATCTCAGCCCCGAACAGCACGTCATCGCCGACAGCGCTGCCCAGCTCTCCACCGTGCGCGCGACCAATGGCGGCTGCGTGCTCGATTTCGAGACCGTCAAGCCGAAGCCCTGCATGTTCGGCCGCAAGGATGCCCAGCGCTCGGTCGTGCTGTTCGGCGACTCGCATGCCGACCATTGGTCGACGCCGCTGATCAAGGCGGCCGAGAAGAACAACTTTCGCGTCGTCACCTTTCTCAAATCCTCCTGCCGGGCTTCGCGGGTGACGACCTGGAACTGGCGGCTGAAGCGCGACTACACCGAATGCGACCAGTGGCGCGAGCAGTCGGTCAAGGACATCATCGCGCTCCATCCGCAACTGGTGGTGATTTCGGAATTCTCGATCGGCAATGTGATGAAGGAATCGCCCGAGGAGTTGAAGCACGCCGATTGGCAAGCGCAGTGGCGAACGGGCCTCACCTGGACGCTTCAAGCCTTCAGCCAGGCCGGCATCAAGGTCGCGGTCATCAGGGACGTTCCCTACAATGCAAGCTACGCCGACAAATGCGTGGCGCGGGCGCTGTGGCGGGGCCAGACGCCCGCGACATGCGACACGCCGAGGATCATGGCGGCAAACGACGACATCGCCACCATAGAGCGCGACATCGTACGCTCGACACCGAACGCTGCTTACATCGACATGACCGACCGCTTTTGCGACCAGACCACGTGCCATGTCTTCATCGACGGCAAACTAGCCTTCCGCGACCGCCACCACCTGGCGACGCCCTTCGCCGAAACGCTGGAACCGGCGGTGGAACGGGCGCTGTTTTCGGATGTGATGGCGGCGGCTGTAAAGTAACAGTGCCGGATCTTGTCGGATCACGACCCAGCCCCCTCGGCAAGCAACCATACGGGCGTCAGCTGAGGATGAGACCCGCCAGGAAAACCGTAAGGATAAGCGACAGCGGAACTGCAAGAAGGCAGCACAGCTCGAAAGTATTGGCTCGCCAAGAAGTCATTGGTCGCTTTTCCATGTTGGCCTCCTCCCTCAACGGCCAGACCGAGACGGCAGTTCCGCTTAAACGGTGCTCATCCCCACCACTCAATATGCAATTGGCGCAGCTCGTTCCGCTTCCTGGTCATCCATCGTGCACGCGCCAGATGTGTCGCCCACGCCCGGAAAGCCCTCTCCGGCTCCTGCTCCGGATCAATGTGCAGAACGATGCGGGCGACCTCGCGCCAATCGGTCCCTTCCGCCGAAGCGTCGAGCAGCCGGACATAAGTAAGCATGCGATCTTCGTCATAACCGGTCAGCACCGAAGACGTCGGCGCTGCGTTCGCGATATGAAGGTTTGGCGGCTTTTGCATTGCGACCTACCAGCACTGGCGCATCGTAGCAGCCTATGAAGAAGCCCGCGCCCTTTGATCGGAGGATGCGGATTGAGATTCGGCTCGACAGTCGACAAATGCGGGCCTCGGGCGGGGGTTCCCCGCCCAGCTGGTCTCACGCCTCACCCATCGCGATCGGGTGGACGCAATCTATGTATTTTACTATGTATTTCAGTGGAACCTAATTTAGTCGACGCAATTGTGCGTGCGTGAGAAAGCGTGAAATCCAGACCGTCACTGAAGGCCGGCTATCGCGGGATCAGTTGGCCGATGACCCAGTGATTGCAGTCGATTTGACTGAACGGATATTACAGGCGGCCGAAAACGACAGGATTGTCTGCCTCGTCGTGGCAACGGAGCAGCTGGAAACCGACCGCATCGAGAAAGCGGAGCCTAAGGAGACCAGGATTGCCGCAAGCTTCGTCCGGGACTTTGAGGTGATGCTGCTTGTTCTTTATGCGGCCTACGCCCTCGCTGTGCTGGGTGCGACCGCTTTCATTTTGCTGGAACTGGGCCATATTCTGTAGGTCGGCAAGGTGACGGGACTGGCACCGCCCGATTGTCGCTGTTTGACGGGATACATAGGGCGCGGACCACAATCCGCTCGAGGCTTGGAAAGCAGCCAGCCACGTTGCGTCGGCGGCCCCACCCTGGCGTACAGCAAGAGGCGTTTTCGCCCCCGCTGGCGCTAATTTGGGCTCTCGCTTCGTGGCATCTTGCCAATCTATGGAACGAGGCTGCCCCTCAAGGGTTTTTCTATTAGAGGGACGTTAAAGAAGGAGGTAGCTATGAAGAAGCTCCTGCTTGCCTCGGTGATCGCCATCGCCTCGGCGGCTTCCGTGATTGGCCCGGCGAATGCTGGCGGCAGCGTCACGATCGGCATCGGCAACGGCTATGACGACGACTATTATTATCGCCACCATCGGTATTCCGATTACGACGATGAGTACGTCCCCCGTTACCGCTATGATGTCTACGACGAGGACTACAGGCCGCGCTACCGGTACCGGTACCACCGGCGCTGCCACACCGAAGTCATCAGGCACTGGCGTCATCACCACCGGATCATCGAAAGAATCCGTGTCTGCCGTCGTTGACGGATCGATCCGGCCGGTAGTGCCGGCCGGATCGGCGGGGCTTCTCACCTCGGCTTGCGCATCAGCATCATGCCGTAATGCACGGCCAATATGTCGAGCCCGATCTTGAGCAGTTTCACCACCACGTCGCGCGGCTCGCCGGCTTGGTCGGCCAGGCTTTTCACCGTTGCGTCGGCACAGCAGACCTTTTGCACGACGCCGGCGATCTCCCAATGGGCAAGCGCCCTGGTGGCCTCGGCATGGTCGCGGCCAGCGGACAGAATGTGTTCGGCGACGCCGCTGCCGGTGCGGCCGCCGTCGACGCGCTCGGCCCAGGCCATCGGCTTGGCGCTTGCCTCGGACGAGTCGCGAAAATCCTGGCGGTAGCGCATGCCTGCCTCGCGCTGCTGGCGCGACAACGAGGTGAGGCCGCTCAGCGGGTCGACGTTGCGCACCCGCACGATGCCGCCGGTCGCTGTGTGGCCATCATTGGAAACCTCGTAGAGGCGCGCGCCCTCCTGCGTCCCCTTGGCCAGCCGCTTGCGGCCGAACTGGTCGTCCTTCAGCGCGAAATCATGACCGATCTCCTTGCGGATGCGCACCTGCTCGGCCTCGCCTTTCGGCAATCTCGGTGGCCTGGCTTTGGCCTTTTGGGCGGTTTTGTTGCTCATCGGATCAGTCCTCCTGGGTTTTGGTCGTCGGGCTCTGGCGAACTTCCAGCCTCATGGAAGCGGGCTCAAATTGCTTCGGCCGGCAGCGTGCGCAGGAAGCGCGCCGCGTGATAGGCGCAGTAGCTTTTCGATGGCTTGGTGCGCAGTCCGCAGCACAGCATGTCCAAACCGGGCCGGCTGCCGGGGGCGTCGTTTTCCGCATCCTCCTGCAGCGTCGTGTCGAGCGGCGCGCGGCAGCGCTCGAACAGGCAATCGATGAAGCGCATGGCGGCGAAATGCGGCTGGCGGCCGCCGGCAGCGATCGGGCGCGGCGCCGGCATTTCAAGCGGCGCGCCATCGGTCCCGGTGATCCGAGCCGGACCCGGCTGCCAGGCCGGCGGCGCCAGCCTGGCCGACAGCCTGGCGGGGCGGCAGCGTGGCTCGGCCTTCGGAGCCGCCTCCGCTTGACCTGCGGCATTTGATGGCTCAGGCGCCGAATTTCCGAGCCGTCCGCCCGACCGTCCGCCACACCGGCCCTTGGATCTGGCAAGGCCGATGGTGCGCAAACGGGCGGTGCGGTGGACGATGCCGATGATGGCCGCGCGTGAGAGCGGGCTACCACGCTGCGCACCGAGCCTGGTGGCGATCTTCGCGGCCGACAGTCCGCTCATCAGCCAGTTCTCGATTTGTTCCAGTTCCGAGGCGGAATAGCGGGCGGCCATGATGTTTTTTCCCTGCAAAGATGGTTGTGTGCGGCGCCGGCTTCGCCGGCCTCAGGCCCGAAAGCCGGTCAGCCTTCGCGTTGTCTGCTGCGATCGAGCTTCATCTCGGCCGCCTGCCTTGTTGCGCCGGACACTGCCTTGCCCGTCCGCTTGTCGAAGGCGATGACCGTGCCGTCTTCGGTGCGGATGCAGGAAACCGTGGCATCCGCATTGCCGGCCGGCAGGGAATTCGTGGCCGGAGCCGTGAGGGGAACGGCTCCGGCCGTTCCGGCCGCTTGCGCTGCCGGATCCGAGGCGCGAGCCTCGGGCATCGTCCCGGCCGGGGAGGAGGACAGCCGCGACGAAGGGGAAAGGGTTGGCACATGCATGGCCTTGGCGATCGTTTGCGGTACCGCCTCCAGGCCAGCGCTGCCGGCGCGCTGAACGGCGGATTCAAGGACCGAAAGCTGGTGAAGCGACTTGTGCATGCCCATATAAGAGCATAACTCAAATCATAATGCAAGCGATTCTTGCATAGACGAAACCGAATCTTATGCCTCAGATGGAGCCATGGCGAAAACTGCACTGTCGATCAAGGTCGGAGCGGCGATCCGCCGGGCGCGCAAGCAGCGCGGCCTGGTGATGCGCCACATTGCCGAGCACAACGACACCGACGTCGCTGCCGTCGGCAACTGGGAGACCGGGCGCAACCTGCCCAAGACCGAGAACCTTTTGAAGACCGCCGCTTTCCTGCGCGTCGACCCGGTGGCGCTCGGCAAGGGCGAGGTCGTTTTCCTCGAAGATGCCGGACCGGTCGCCGATGCCGAGATCGTCACCGATCCCGGCCCCCTGCCCGCCGGGCCGATGGACATCCAGCTTCTCGGCACCGCCGTCGGCGGCGACGATGGCGACTTCACCTTCAATGGCCAGCCGGCCGGCTATGTCCAGCGGCCGCCGGGGATCCGGCATCTGCGCAATGTGTTTGCGCTGCACGTGCTGAGCGATTCGATGGTGCCGCGCTACGAGCCCGGCGAGATGATCTATTGCGGCGGCCGCGAAGCGCTGCCCGGCGACCATGTGGTGATCGAGACGCTGCCCGAGGAGAACGAGCAAAACGGCAAGGCCTTCATCAAGAAGCTGGTCAAGCGCACCGCTGCCGAGTTGATCGTCGAACAGTACAACCCGCCGAAGACGCTGACCTTCAACCGCTACGCCATCAAGAACGTCTTCCGCGTCATCCCGCTCAAGGAATTGCTGGGGTATTGAGGAGGCGCTTGTTGCCTTCTCCCGAGAGAAGCAGGGCAATCGCAAGTAGGCAAGCGCCCCCCTCACCCGGAATGCCAACCGAATTGCGAAGGGCAATTCGGGCAATCCGACCTCTCCCCGAGGGGAGAGGAGGTCGCCAGCGTTGATGCCAGGCTCTTCTCCCAGCGGGGAGAAGGTGGCCGCCCGCGGGTCTTGCCTCCGGCAAGCCCGAGGCCAGGCTCCGCGGCCGGATGAGGGGGACCCCATATGCGATAGCCCGCCCTGAGGAGGGACCGGCGCCCTCCCCTCAAGCCCGCCTCGACTGCTCCAGCTCTCGACCGTTGAGCAGGCGCGCCTCGGCGCGGGTCCGTTGCCGGTCGTCGATGAAGGCGGCCTGGATCGAGACCGCGGCGCCCGGCAGGCCGTCGGCCCGGCAGGCCTTGCAGATCAGGCGCCCCGAAAGTGCGGCCAGCGGTGTCTCCGGCATCACCCCATGCCGCTTGAGCTCGGCCGGCTTCCACCACCTGTTGCGTCCGCAGTCGATGCACTCGACGGCAATCGAGACAACATCGGCGATCGTCGCTTCCTTGCCTGCCAATGCCATGGCCATCCCCATCGTTGTTCCTGCTTTGTTCGCATCATTATCGGTTTTCCAAGCGGAGTCGAGTCGGTTCCGCTTACACCAACATGAAAGTTTCGCTTGTTCGATTATTTGAGTTATGCTTATACCTGGTGCGGACTGGAATCGGCGCGAGCAACAGAACCGCAGCCGGCCGGCAGCAAGGGAATGACGATGGACCCAGCCCAGTTCGCCCATGCCTGCGGCTATAGCGGCGACAGCCCGGCTATGCTTGCCGCTTTCGCGGCCATCCGCCAGCACGGCATCCGCAAGGCACGCCAGGGTCATCGCCAGCGCAAGGCGGCGATTGATCAGATGAAGCCGAGCCGCGCTCTGTTCCTGGCGGCGATCCGCCCGGCACAGTCAGCCGAGGAAGCACTCGATGACGCCGCCCGCTTCCTGTCGATGTTCCGCAACATGCCGCGCTGGCGGCAGGAAAGGCGCGCCGCCGACCTCGCCCGCGCCAGGCAACAACGCCTCTTCGCCCGCTTCTTCCGCCGCTACGGCCATTGTCTCTGGGCGCTCGAGGCCGCCTGAAGACGCGCGCCTCCCTTGCAAGTCAAAACGGATATTGCGATCGCCAACACTGCGCCGTATGTCTCCGCGCGATGAGCGAGATCGAATTCCGTCGTGCCCAGGCGCCTGACCTGCCGGCGATCGTTGCAATGCTTGCCGACGATGTGCTCGGCGCAGACCGGGAAGACCCGTCCACGCCGCTTGCGCCATGCTATCTCGATGCTTTCAGCGCAATCGATGCCGATCCCAACCAGTTGCTGGCCGTCGCCGTCGACGCCGGGCAAGTGGTCGGAACGCTGCAGCTCAGCTTCCTTCCAGGCATTTCGAGGAAAGGCACCTGGCGCGGCCAGATCGAAGGCGTTCGCATCGCCCGGCAAAGGCGGTCCCGCGGGGTCGGCAAGCTGATGATCGAATGGGCGATTGAAACGTGCCGTTCGCGCAATTGCAGCTTCGTCCAGCTCACCACGGACAAAGGTCGACGGGAGGCGCACGCTTTTTACGAGCGCCTCGGTTTCACCGCCAGTCATCTCGGCTACAAGATGGCGCTGTAGATCAGCATTTCATCGAATTCAGCGCCGACCGCTCATCTTCGCTACCCCACTCTGGATGGAGCATTGACAAGCCGACCTTTCGCCCTGCTCCATCCGCTCGATGATTTACGACCGAACCTGGCTTGAAAAAACCTTTCGCGCAAAGCCCCGGCAGAAGTTCCTGTTCTTCTGGGGCCATCAGCCGTCCAAGGACGGCCGCATAACCACGTCGTGCTTCAGCCAGTGGTGGCATGCGCCCTTTACCGTCGATGGTCTGAGCTATCCGACTGCCGAACACTGGATGATGGCCGAGAAGGCACGCCTGTTCGGTGATGCTCAGACGGCAACACAAATCCTCGAGGCGGCGAGCCCCAAGCAGGCAAAGCAACTTGGCCGCCAGGTGAGCGGCTTCGATGGCACCAAATGGGATGCCGACAAATATCGCATCGTCACCGAAGGGAGCTTTTCAGAAGTTCCGCCAGAACGCGGCGCTGCGCGAATATCTGCTGTCGACGCATGACCGGGTGCTGGTCGAGGCGAGCCCCGTCGACCGGGTGTGGGGCATCGGCCTTGCGGCGGATGACGAGAGGGCGGTGAACCCGCTGCTGTGGCGCGGCGAGAACCTGTTGGGATTCGCGCTGATGCAGGCCCGCGATCGGCTGCGCGGCTGAACATTGCCGCCCTCTCGTCATCTGCGGCAGCCTCCGCGCTGCTTGACAATCCGCCGGCGATGTTCTCTTTATGTTCTCATCACAACTCGAGACAATGCGGCGTTCGAACCGCCGCGGGCGAACGGGCCGGATGGAAGCCAACATCCTCCACGCGGATCTGGATGCCTTCTATGCCTCGGTCGAACAATTGCTCGACCCGGCCTTGCGCGGCAAGCCGATTGCCGTCGGCGGCGGGGTAGTGCTTGCCGCATCCTATGAAGCCAAGGCGTTCGGCGTGCGCGGCGGCATGCCGGGACGGCGAGCGCGGGAACTCTGCCCGCAACTCATTTTCGTCGGCGGCCATTTCAAGGACTATCAGCGGCTGGGCGATGCGGCCATCAAGGTGCTCGGCGATTTCACGCCGGTGGTCGAGCGGATTTCCATTGACGAGGCCTTTGCCGACGTCGCCGGCTGCACCCATCTGTTCGGCTCGCCGGCCGAGATCGCCAGCAAGATCCGCCGCCGCGTGCGGGCCGAGCTCGGCTTGCCGATCTCGGTCGGCGTAGCCCGCACCAAGCATCTGGCCAAGATCGCCTCACAGGTCGCAAAGCCCGACGGGCTGGTGGTGGTCGATCCGCGCCACGAGCTGGAGTTCCTGCACCACCTGCCGGTCGAGCTGATGTGGGGCGTCGGCCCGGTCACCAGGGAGCGGCTGGCCGGCATCGGCGTCAACACCATCGGCGAGCTGGCCAAGACCAACAGTGGCGCGCTGGAGCGCCTGCTCGGGCCGGCGGCCGGAGAAAAACTCAACGCGCTGGCGTGGAACCGCGATCCGCGCAAGCTCGAGACGCAGCGCCGCGCGCGATCGGCCGGCGCGCAATCGGCGCTTGGCCGAAAACCGGCCGACGAGGACGTCTTCGTACCCGCTTTGCTGCATCTGGCCGACAGGGTCGCCACGAGGTTGCGGGCGAAATCCCGGCCCGGCCGCACCGTCACGGTTCGCGTCCGCTTTGCCGATTTGCGATCGGTGACGCGCTCGATCACGCTCGACCAGCCGATATCGGCAACCGCCATGCTGGCCGAGATCGCCGAGGCGCTGGTGCGCAAGGTGCTTATCGATCATCCGCATGAAAAGACCATCTCGCTGCTGGCGATCGCCGTATCGCATCTGGAGCAGCATGCCGGCCTGCAACTGGAACTGCCGCTCGGGCTCGACGACGACCGCCGCCGCCCCGGCACCAGGAAGGGCGCGGCGCGCTGGACCGCAGATCGCGCCGTCGACAAGATCCGGGACCGCTTCGGCTGGGAGGCAGTCGGCTACGCCTCGGTCGCGCTCGGACTACGGCGGTCGGTTCCCGACGCGTTTCGGGAGCTGGCCGAGAAGGAGCTGTGAGTTGTGCGGCCGGGGCGAAAGAAGACTATCCGACAGGAGCCAGGGGCGATACGGCCGGCCCGTTCAAGGCCGTGCCGTCGACGGCAAAATGCGAGCCGTGGCAGGGACAGTCCCAGCAGCGTTCCAACGAGTTCCAATGGACATGGCAGCCGGCATGGGTGCATGAGGCCGAGCGCTTGTGGAGCGTGCCGTCCTCATCGCGGAAAGCCGCCACTTTGGTAAGTCCCTCGCGGACGATGGCGCCCTCTCCCGGCCGCAGCTTATCGGCGGAATCGATTTCGCCAGGAGCGACATACTCGGCAAAACTCCTGATCGTTGTCGCATTCTCCGCCAGATAGTCGCCAATCGCGCGTGCCGTCTTGCGGGAGGGTTCGTAAAGTTCCCGCCAAGGGCTTTCCCCCTTCAGGATCAGGTCGGAAATCAGTTGGCCGGCAACAACTCCATGGGTGATGCCCTGACCGGAATCGCCGGTAGCCACGAAGACACGCCGGTCGCCGGGATTGCGGCCGATGAAGCCGGCATAGTCGACGGTCTCCATTACCTGCCCGGACCATCGATTGGCCTCGGTGCCGATATCGGGCACCAACCCTTTGATCCAGTCCGCCAAGGCCGCGAAGCGGTCGTCGGCATCGTCGGCCTGCCCTGTCTTGTGGTCCTCACCACCGACGATCAGAAAGTCGGTTTTGCCTTCACCAGGCTGCAGGCGAACGTAGTGATAGGGATCCAGCGTGTCCCAATAGAGTGCATCCGGCAAAACGTTGCGCGCGATCTCGAACGACATCGCGTAGGTCCGATATGGCGCTTGCTTGGTGTGGAGCGCGACCCGATCGTTGATCGGCGAATTGGTGGCGACAACGGCCGATCTGGCAGACACGGTAAAGCCCGAGACCGTGCTTACGCGGACGCCGCCGTCGGTCTCCTCGACCTTGTCGACGATGGTCTCCGCATAAAGCGCGCCGCCGCGCGCGCGAATGCCAGCAGCGAGCCCGCGGAGATATTTGAGCGGGTGAAATGTCGCCTGATTGGCGTAGCGAAGGACGGGCGCATCCGAAAAGCCTGCAAACGGCACGCCTGCGGTTTTCTCGACGTCGACACCGATTTTCCGGGCGGCGTCCAGTTCCCGCTCGATGACGGATTCCTTTCTGCCTGACGCCGGAAACAGGAAGCCGTCGAGGCGGCGGAAATCACATGTGATGCCCTCCACCTCCTGGATCGATTGGATACGGTCGATAGCGGCCGACTGGCTTCGGTAGTAAATTCGCGCCAGTTCCTCGCCGCGCAATTTGATCAGTTCCGAAAAGTAGTCGTCGCAGATCGATGACAGATGCGCGGTGGTGCGGGCCGTCATGCCGCTTCCGATCCGGCCGCGATCGAGCACCGCCACCTTTTGCCCGGCGATGGCCAGTTCGTAGGCGACCGACAGTCCGGCAATGCCAGATCCGACGACCACGACATCGACCTGTTCACTCCGCTCGAGCGGAACCGCCTCAGGCGCGACTTCGGTTGCCGCCCAAAGCGATACAGTCCTTTCATCGCTGACATTCATGGCGGAACTTCCAGACGCGATAGCCGGTAAACGGACGCGAGGGTTCAAAGTTCCTCGGGACCTTTGACGCCATGGTGCTCAGTGTCGTCCGGGACGGCCGAGGGGAAAACCCAGAGCGGAGCTCGGATATGTTTCCGGCCCCTCAGCCCTCCACCACCTGGAAATGCAGCCGGGCCTGCATCTGGAATTGCCGCTCGGGCTCGACGACGACCGCCGCGGCCCCGGCACCAGGAATGGCGCGGCGCGCTGGACCGCAGATCGCGCCGTCGACAAGATCCGCGACCGCTTCGGCTGGGAGGCGGTCGGCTACGCCTCGGTCGCGCTCGGACTACGGCGGTCGGTTCCCGACGCCTTTCGCGAACTGGCCGAAAAGGAGTTGTGAGCCGGCCTGGCCGGGGCAGTGCGATACACTTTGCGTCAGGAGGGATCGTTTCCTGCAAACGCGACATTCGAGGCGGCCCTGGTCGTCAGACCAAAAGCGTTGCGCTGCCCCAGGCGATCAGGGCGATGCCGGCCGCCCGGCCAACCCACTGGCCGACAGGAAACACCTTTTCGACCAGCACCCGCGAAGGTCCCGAAATGACCCAGAAGCGGGCGTTCGGCAGCGATCCGAGCAGCAACGATTTGGCAGGACCGGAAATCGGCATGGAATGCTGCAATCATCATCATGTCCCGTCCAAGTTGTGGACACTTCCTTCTCAAAGGCGCACTCTTGGCATGCGAAACGCGAGCCAGAGTTTCGTCCAACGCTTCACATGCCTGACTTGCGTCGGTGATTGTCTGACCTATGCGGATACTTCCGGATGGGCAGACCTCACATTGTGTCGCCTATCCGTGATCAGGCTACGGCCTAAGGCACGTTGCAGCCTGTTCCGGATCAACTGGGAGGTAAACAACATGCCTGATTTTCAGCGCAGAGAACTTCTTGTTCAAGGAAGCGCGGCTCTTGCCGCAATTGCTGCTCTCTATACCTCGCGTCGGGCTTACGCTTTTCCAACACGGCCGAGCGAGGAAGTTATTCCGTGGCTGGATCAGCCGACCAAAAATCCCGATCCGGTGGGTATCCAGAAGCAGCTTGTCTGGGAGGATTTGGACAGCTGGATAACGCCAAACGACAAGTTCTTCAGCATCTCGCATTTCAACCGACCAACGATCGACGAGAAGACATGGTCGATGGAGATCGGAGGCCTGGTCAAGAAGCCCTTGGAGTTAACGCTCGCCGACATCAAGGCGCGACCGCGGCAGGAGGTCGTTTTCACAGTGGAATGCTCGGGCAACCACGGATTTCCCTTTTTCACCGGCGGCATCGGCAATGCCCGTTGGGCAGGTACGCCGCTCGCCCCGATCCTCGAGGAAGCCGGTGTTCTGGAGAAGGGCATCGAGGTCGTCTTTTTCGGTACCGACACAGGCGAGATCCCGATACGCGACGTAAAGATGAAGCAGAACTTCGCTCGTAGCTTGTCGCTCGCCGACGCGATGACCCCCGACAATCTCCTCTGCTATGAAATGAATGGAGCCGCCTTGCCGGCGGCCAATGGCTTCCCGGTACGGCTCATTGCTCCAGGCTGGTACGGGATCGCCAACGTCAAGTGGCTAAAACGCATCGAGGTTCGCGATACGCGGTTCATGAGCCTTCTGATGGCCCGTGACTATGTCACCATCCGGGAGGAGGACCACAACGGCGAGACCGTATGGGCCGAGACTTCAGTCGGGCGAGCGCTGATAAAGTCCGCGCCTGCGAAGGTTACCCGGAAAGACTCAGATTACCGCATCGTTGGGGCAGCCTGGGGGGCGCCGATCGACCGGGTCGAAGTGCAAATCGATCAGGGGCCTTGGGCACCAGCGACCATTGACCACAGTGAGGAGGCAGAACACGCCTGGAAAATCTGGTCCCTGGCTTGGGCAAATCCCTCTCCTGGAGAACACACGGTGACCTCGCGCGCGGTCAGCACCACGGGACAAATTCAACCGGCGATGGACGATCCCTTGATTGCCAAGAAACACACATACTGGGAAAGCAATGGCCAGGTGACGCGCCGCGTGCGTATCGGCTAGAGCATTTTGCAGCCAAATGGAATCATTTGGCGTCCGCATAAATGCGGCAAAACAGATAGTTAGAGCGGGTTGCCGGTTCCAAGAGAACCGGATCCGCTCTAAGAACTTGCTGCCATATGGCAATTGCGTTTGGGTCACCCAGGAGGAGGCTGCCTGATCCGAAAGCTCGCACCGCTCTATATCGAGCATGACGGGTGTAGGCCGTAGATCCTCTTCGCGACGATACCGCTCCCCGAAATCGGAAGCGGAGCCCTTCACCTCTCGACGGCCCTGATCTCCGCGTCGACCAGGCACCAGGGCGCATAGCGGAAGTCGCGGATCTGGATGACCTCCTCGCCCGCCCATTCGACCAGCATGAAGCCGCGCACGGCGCCGTCGGCCGCTTGCGGCTCGCGGATGAGGATCGCCGGCCTGCCGTCGACGAAGCCGAGCGACAATGTCCAGTCGCTGATACGGTCGTAATTGCCGAAATAGGTCGACGCCTGGGCCTTGCCGCGCAGGCGGACGCGGTTGACGACATCGAGCCGGACGTCCTCGGCGATCAGTGCCCTGACCGCGTCGAAGTCGCGCGCGTTGAACAGGTCGACATAGCGCCGCAGCCGGCGCTCGTCGTCGGCGTCGAGCCTCGGGGCGAGCGCCTGCTCGGGCTGCAGCGCCAGCAGCTTGAGCTGCGCCCGCCCGCGATGCAGTGCCGCCTTGGTGGCGGCGAGCGTCGCGCCGGTCACTTCGCAGGTCTCGTGCAGGCTGAGGCCGAGCACGTCGACCAGGATCACGGCGCTGCGCTGCGGCACCGAAAGCTGCATGAAGGAGCGCAGGCCGGTCTGGGCGGCGAGCCGGCTGTCGGCGCTGCCGGAAGGATCCTCGATCACGCTCATGTCGGCCTCGGTCATGCGCGACCTTTCCCGATTGCGCCGCCGCAGGTGATCCTGCGCGGCATTGTGGGCGATACGAAACAGCCATTGCTCCGGCCGTTCGACCATGGCGCCCCCGTCGATCGCCTGCAGCGCCTTGATCAGCACCTCCTGGACGATGTCCTCGCCGTCGATCACCGAGCCGGCCATGCGCGCGCAGTAGCGATGCAGCCTTGGCCGCAACCCGACGAGCATCGCCTCCAAAGTCGCCCTGTTCATTTTCGGCGTAGCATCCCGTTTCTGCGCGAGCGGCATGGCAGGCGCTATCCCGCCTTGTGATCCGCCAGCATACGGTAATTGCCGACGACTTTGACAGGCGATCGCATTGCCGGGGTCGAACGGCGTTCGGCATGGTTTTCCGCAAATGCCTTGAAGGCGGCAAGCCCGGTCAGCGCCGACGAATCGCCGTCCTGGCCGACGATGTGGACGAACGAGCCGTCGTCCAGCTCGAGCACGAGATAGCGCACCGTCGGCGGTGCAGCCTCGCCCAGCGCTTCGAACACTTTTTCGACCAGCGCGCGATTATCTTCCAGGTCGGCTTGGTTCACACCGTATCGAATGAGCGCGTAGTCCATTGTCGTCTCCTGATTGGTTGGTATGAACGAAGGACGACCGGCTGCGCTGAAAAGATTCTCCTTGCCGAAGAATCTTTTCGGTTGCCCGCATCGTCTTTCCCGCGTGGGCGGCTGCGCGGCAGCCATCAAGCAGGAGAGACGAATCATGCATATCCAGTTTGCCGAGCTTCCGGTATTCGACCAGGATCGAGCCAAGGCGTTCTACACCAGGCATCTCGCCTGTCAGGTGCTGGCCGACCAGAAGATGGGTGATGGCGGCTGGCGCTGGATCGAGCTGGCATTTCCGCATGCCGTGACGAACCTGCATTTCATCAGCCGCGCCGACGACGCCCCCGGCGCGGAGCCCGTATTGGTGCTGGTCGACGAAAATGTCGGAGCAATGATCGCGGCGTTGAAGGCGGGCGGCGTCGAGATCATCACCGAACCGCATGAGGCGTCGTGGCAGCCGGGACGCACGGTGGCGGAGTTTCGCGACAGCGAAGGCAACCGCATGGTCCTCGCCAGCCGATAAGCCACCGGAGCCCTCTGTCCGGCGGGGCGTCGTACCTAAGTCCTACCTCCGGCCGGACCATTGGCCCTGCTTCCTTCGTGTTATTATTTCGTGACCTCTGCGCGCCGGAACCTTCCCTTGCATCGGGCGTTCGGGCGCTGTATTCGCGATGCCTCATATTTAGGCAGGCGGAGGAAATGCGAATAAGGGTGGGTGGCGAAACAAACATGGGCCGGGGAGGAGCATCTTACCATGTCGAACCGAAAAATCGGAATGTCCCACAGTTTGGGGCTGCGCGTTGCTGACCTCAAATCCAGAATGCAAAGTGCCCAGATTACCGAGCACGAGATCAAGACGTTTCAAAAGGTTGCCGCCATCATGGGCGGCGCCGAAGGCTCACTGCGCCTCGACGCGGACGATCTGATTGCCGCGTCCTTCCTTGTCGATCCCTTGGACGATCTCCCGCTCTCCAGTTGAAAGCACTGACCGCAGGTCGAAATCCTATCGGGTTTGAACCTGCGATTGCTGGCGGCGGAGCATCCGCCAGCCCAAGCCGCATGCGAGGATGACGTTGGCCAGCGCCAGACCGGAAAGCGCGGCCAACGTCCCGTGCGGGCCGAAGCGCTCCAGCAGCAATGCGCCGGCCGAGGGTGCCGCTGCCTGGGCAATCAGGCTCGGCATGGCGAGGCGGCCCATCAGCTTCGCATAGCCGTTCGAGCCGAACAGCGCGAGCGGCAGCGTTCCCCGCGCGATGGATTCGAGGCCGATGCCCGCGCCGTAGAAGCCGAGCGCCAACGGGATGACTGGCATGCCGGCCCAGAGCGCCGAAACGCCGATCGCGACGAAGGTAACCGAGGCAAACTTGGTCAGGATCGGATGGTGGTAGCGCGCGATGGTCATCTCGATCGCACGCGCCGCCACTTGGGACGGGCCGACCAGCGCGCCGAGCCCGACGGCAGCGGCCAGCGCCATGCCGCTGCCTTGCAGGATGGTGAGCAGATGCACCGACAGCGTCGAGGAGATCACCGCCGCAAGCGTAAGTGTCGCGGCCAGAACGATCATGATCGACAGATCGGGATTGCCATCGAGAGCCGGCGTCGCCTGGTTCAATCCCGGTTTGACTGGCGGTTTCGGCGCCTCGCGGGGCAGGATCACCAGATAGAGCGGAAGGGCAATCACCAACTGAACAGCCGCGTACACCAGGCAGGTACCGCGCCAGCCGACTTCCTCCAGCAGAAAGGCCGAGATCGGCCAGCAGATTGTGCTGGCAAAACCGCCGAACAGCGTCAGCGTGGTGATGGCGGAGCGCGCACCATGGCCGTAGTGGCGGCCAAGCGTTGCGAAAGCGGCATCGTAGAGCCCCGCCCCCATGCCCAGGCCGATGATCAGCCAGGCAGCGATGTACGCCGCAAGGTTGGGGGCAACGGCCAGCCCAACCTGGCCGACTCCGATGCATCCAGCGCTGAACGCCAGGACGTTGCGGCCGCCATGCCGCTCGATCGACGACCCGACGCGCGGAGAGATCAATCCCGCCACAAGCAAGCCAAGAGACAGGCCGCCGACAACCCATGCCAGCGGCCAGCCGGTATCGGAAGAGACCGCCGGCGCAATGACCGCTGGAAGATAGTAGGAAGACCCCCACGCCATGATCTGCGTCAGGCCAAGCGCGGTGATGATCGCGCCGCGGCTGCGCAAAATGGCCGGCGAAGGCGGCGAAAGGCTCATGCCGCGACGCCGCAGCCACAGCCGCCTTTGCCGACCGCCTTAGCCTCGACGTCGGCGACACAGCAGGCATCCACCGCTACCGGCGCCGGACCGCCGCAGCATCCCTTGTCGGCAATGCCGATCCGCGGCACGGTGCAGACGCCAGTCTCCGGCAGCACGAGCTGGACATTGTCGGCCGCAACCATGTCGCCGGCGATCGCCGCGGCGACCGAGCGCACCTGCTCATACCCGGTCAGCAGCAGGAAGGTCGGTGCGCGGCCATAGCTCTTGATGCCGACCGTGTAGAACCCGTGCTCGGGATGGCTGAGCTCGCGGTGGCCGTGCGGCGGCACGTCGCCGCAGGAGTGCTCGTTGGGATCGATCAACGGCGCCAGTGCCTTGACGCTTTCCAGCCACGGATCGAGCTCGAGCCGAAGCTCGCGGGTCAGCGACAGATCGGGGCGCTGTCCGGTCGCGGCGATGATGCTGTCGACCGGGCCAAGCGCCTGCAAGCCGTCCTTGGTCTGGCCTTCGACGACCAGCCGGCCGTTGGCATCGCGGATCGAGACAGCCGCAAAGCCCGTCACCAGCCTGACGCCGCCGCTCTCGGCGAGTTCGCGCACTTCGGCGCCGAGTTCGCCGCGTGCCGGCAATTGGTCTGCATCGCCGCCGCCATAGATGCGCACCAGGTCGGTGCCACGCGTTGTCCACATGAAAGCCGTGCCGGGCTCCACGTCCGCCAGGCTGGCGAGATCCAGCAAGGCATTGGCGGCCGAATAGCCGGAGCCGGCAACCAGCGTCGTCTTGCCGGCATAAAGGCTGCGATCGCGGCCGAGAATATCGGGTATGCCGTAGGCGATGCGGTCGGCAAACTCGGCTTCGCCTTCTGCAGGAATTCCGCCGGCGCCGAGCGGGTTCGGCATTTGCCAGGTTCCCGAAGCATCGATGACGGCACGGGCGCTGTCGCGTCTTGTACCATCGGCAGTCTCGACTGCCAGCATGAACGGCCGGTTTTCGCGTTCCTTGCTCAGCACTTTGTCGGCGCCCCAGCGCGAGATGCCGACGACCCGAGCGCCGGTTTCGATCGACGGTGACAATTGCGGAAGCTTTGCAAGCGGCTCGAGATAATCCGCGACGAGGTCGTTCGCGGTCGGGAATGCCTCGGGCTCCGGCATCCGCCAGTCATGCGCCTCGAGCAGGTTTCTAGCCGCCTGATCGACGCAATAGCGCCAAGGCGTGAACACCCGGACATGGCCCCAATCCCTGAGGTTGGATGCAACCGTATTGCCGGCTTCGTAGACTTTGACAGGAATACCCTGCGCGATGAGGTGGACCGCTGCCGCCAGGCCGACCGGCCCGGCGCCGATCACCGCGATGGGGAGTTTTTCGATCATCTCCATACCTTCCATCCTTCCGGTAATTTCGAATTATACTGCCAAAAAAATCACGCCGGCGTCTTGGCCGTCGCTTCCGCCGATGCCGGCGCACAGGTGGCGTCGGCGCAGCATTCGTCTGCGAGGTATCCGATGAGCCCGTTCATGGCGGGATAGTTGGCCCGGCAGATCAGCGTGGTCGCCTGGCGCTCCTGTGACACCAGGCCGGTGTCGACCAGCCGCTTGAGGTGATGCGACAGCGTCGAGGCAGCGATGCCCAATCTGTCCTGGATGCGCCCGACCGGCAGCCCCTCATCGCCCGCCCGCACCAGCGTCCGATAGAGCTGCAACCGCGTCGGGCTGCCGAGGGCTTCAAGTTGCGAGGCTGCTTTTTCGAGTTTCATGGAAATACGCTATTTCCAGAATCGCTGCACGTCAAGAGAATTTCGACAAAGATCGAAATAAGCTGATCTCTAGGCGACGCGCTTGCCGCTGGCGTCGATGACGACCTCGCCGTCCTCCTTGGTGAACGGGCCGATATCCGGATTGGGCAGGATATCGAGCACGGCTTCGGAGGGTCGGGCAAGCATGGTGCCGAGCGGCGTCACCACGATCGGCCGGTTTGACCAGGATCGGATGCGCCAGCATGAAATCGAGGATCTCGTCGTCGCTCCAGTTAGGGTCGCCCAGGCCAAGTTCGGCATAGGGCGTGCCCTTTTCGCGCAGCAATTGGCGCGGCGTCATGCCCATCGCTGCGATCAGCTCGACGAGCTTTTCGCGCGACGGCGGGTTTTTCAGATATTCGATCACCTCAGGCTCCTCGCCGGACCGCCTGATGATGGCAAGCGTGTTGCGCGAGGTGCCGCAATCGGGGTTGTGGTAGATGGTGATGGTCATCGCGCAGCTTTCATCTGTCCGGCTGGTTTCGGTTGGGCGAGCAGCCACCCTGCCAATGCCATGGCGAGCAACGCGCCCAAAAGTTCGGCGGCGATGAAGCCCGGCAGATCGGCGGGGCGGATGCCGGCAAAAGTATTGGAGAACGCTCGGGCGATGGCCACGGCCGGATTGGCGAAGGATGTCGATGCGGTGAACCAGTAGGCGGCGGTGATATAAAGCCCGACCAGCCAGGGGATCGAATCCGGGCGGGAACGCAGGCCGGCGAGGATGGTGAAGACCAGCCAGAAGGCGGCAACCAGTTCCGCAATCCATTGCCCGCTTCCGGTCCGCACCGTCGCCGACACTTGCAGGATCGGCAGTTCGAACATTGCATGCGCGAGCAACGTTCCAGCGATGCCGCCGGCAATCTGGGCGGCGACGTAAGCCAGCGCTGCCTTCGTTTCGATCTCACGTCGAAGCGCGAACACCAGCGTCACCGCCGGGTTGAAGTGCGCTCCGGAGATCGGCCCGAATATGGTGATGAGCACGACCAGGATCGCCCCGGTCGGCAAGGTGTTGCCGAGCAGGGAGACGGCGACATCGTTGCTCAGCCTGTCAGCCATGATGCCGGAACCGACAACGGTGGCGACCAACAGAGCCGTGCCGAGGGCCTCGGCAACAAGGCGGCGTGACAGATTGACCAAGACGAACCTTCTAGCAGTTGCAGGTCACAGCCTGGATCACAGGCTGGCAAAGTTCCGGCGCGCCATTGCAGCAGTCCTCCATGAGGTAGGCCAGCAGATCGCGAAAGCCGGTCATATCGGCAAAGTAGCGCACGCTGCGGCCCTCCCGTTCGGTCCGCACCAGGCCGGCATGCGACAGGATCTTGAGATGGGCGGATATGGTGTTCGGAAATGCGGCGAGCCGCGAGGCGATCTCGCCCGCAGCCACGCCCTCGGCGCCGGCCCGCACCAAAAGGCGAAAAACGTCCAGCCGGGTTTCCTGGCCGAGCGCGGCAAGCGCCGAAAGGGCGAGTGTCTTATCCATATTTCCAGGATTCCAGAAATGGGGAATAGAGTCAACGCGCCTCTGCCAGCGACCCAAGGCAATCGCTTCAGTTTTGAATTCGCCCTTTAAGCGTTTGCGTTGCCCCTCACCTGCCTGCCGGCATCCTCTCCCCGTATAGTGACGGGGAGAGGGGCCTCGTCATCGGTGATTTCGCCAAACATCAGCGGTGCAGAAACGACGCCAACGCTGCGGCCAGCCCCTTCTCCCCGTCACTATACGGGGAGAAGTGCCCGGCAGGGCGATGAGGGGCGGCGCCGACTTCGGCGAAGCTATCGCCTGTCCAAAGCGAGCGCCCGCTGCCCCTCGCCGGCTCGCCCGGCCAAATCAGCCAGGCACCGCGGCGGCGACCGCATCAGCGCGGCCAAGACCGGCAACCGCTTTCCTGACCCGCTCCAAATGCGCCTGGCGTCCGGCGGCCGAGACGCTGTCCATCCGGTAGAGCGCCAGGAATTTGGTTCGGCACAGCGGATGGCAGACGGAGCGGAAGCCGCGCAGCAGGGTCCGCCGGCCCGGTTGTCCCATGATCCACGACATCAGCGGCGTGGCGCCGCATGTGGTCATTGCCAACACCCGGCGTATTTGCCGCAATTTGGGCCGCGGACCGCGTCGAGCGGTCGGCATCTCGAAAGCGAAGCCCGGCACCAGCACGCGCTCCAGCCAGCCTTTCAGCATCGCCGGCAGGCCATACCACCAGGTCGGATAGATGAAGACGACCGCCTCCGCCCAGAGTAGTTCCTGCGCGTGTTCGTGCACCGGTTGCAGGTTCGCCGCCTTGTCGTGGTAACCGCGCCATTCCTGCGTGCGCATGACCGGATCGAAGCCGGTCGCATAGAGGTCGAGCAGGTGGACCTGATGGCCGCTTTCGGCAAGCGTCTCCAGCACCGTATCTCGCACCGCGCCGTTGAAGCTGTCGGTGCAGGGATGGCAATAGACGACGAGGACCTTCATCTGGCGCTCAGACCGGTCGGTCGCGAGAGGATCGCGGCGGTGCATGCAAGGGCATCACATGCAAACAAGCCACCCGCAGACGTAGTCGATCAGCTGTTTTCATGCGAAGCCCCGCAGCCCCCATATCAAGACGCAACACCTCCAGTCGCGTCAAGCCCCGCTCGTTCGCTCAAGGAAAATTGCGCAGACATGGGCTTGCTGCAGGGCGCTGTCCCGCATGCCTTGCGGTACTCTGCGGGATGCAGCGCTGCGGCGTATCATGCCCAAGAACTCCCAGCATTGTTCCCAGAATGTCTGCGCCCTAGCTTCGTGGCGTATCCAAAGCGTCAGGAGAAAAAGATGCAGACAGGAAAACTGGGCGGCAAGATCGCCTTGGTGACGGGTGCCTCCTCAGGCATCGGCGAGGCCACCGCCTTGGCATTGGCGGCCGAGGGCGCCACGCTGGCGATTGCCGCGCGGCGCGCCGAGCGCCTGGACGATCTGGCGAGGCGGATCCGTGAGACCGGCAGCGCGGCGCTGCCGATTGCCGTCGACGTCACCGACGACACGCAAGCCACGGCCATGGTCGAGCGGGTCCAGCAGGAGTACGGCCGGCTCGACATTCTGCTTGCGGTTGCCGGCGTCGGCGTCGCCGCGCCGTTCCGCAACACGACGCCGGAAGAATACCGCCGGATGGTCGACGTCAACATTCTCGGCCTGCTTTATCCGATCCATGCGGCACTGCCGTCGATGCAGCGGCAAGGCGCCGGCCACATCGTCGTCGTCTCGTCCGGCACCGGCCGTTATATCCACCCTTCGGTGGTTTATTCCGGCACCAAGCACGCCGTGAGCGCGATGGCGGAATCGCTGCGCCGCGAGATCGGCAAGGACGGCATCCGCGTCACCTGCATCGAGCCCGGCGCCGTCAAGACCGAGTTCACCCAGAATATGCGCGCCGATGTGCGCCAGGCGGTCGAGCAAAGGCTGGGCGATATGGAGCAGCTGGAAAGCGAGGACATCGCCGCCGCCATCCTGTACGCGGTAACGCAGCCGCCACGGGTCAACGTCAACATCCTGACGCTCTATCCGACGGAGCAGGCGTGAGGTCAGCCTGCAGACGTCGATGCGCTGCGCCACCCCCCCTCTGTCCTGCCGGACATCTCCCCTTCAAGGGGGGAGATCGGCAGCTTCGTCGGCAGCACTCTTTTTGCAACGTTCGCGATTGGCGAAATCAGGGGTGATATCCAATCTCCCCACCTGAGGGGGAGATGTCCGGCAGGACAGAGGGGGGTGCTGTCCCGCCAACCTTGCCCTGCTTCGACTATCCCCCGGTCATCAGCGTGAACACAAGCTGCCGCAACTTGCCGCCCGGGCCGAATTCGACCCGGTCGAAATCGAGGCTCGCCTGCCGCTGTGCCTGAGAGATTCCGGCGAGCCGTCTCGTCAATTCGGTCCTGATCTTGCTGCAGCCGCGGTCATCGGCGACGGTCAGGCCGATGGTGGCCGCCTCGATCTTGTGCACCATGTCGACGATGCTGGCGCCGTGCACCTTCTCGTGGGCGGCGAGGCCGGCTGCGAAAACCTCCCAGTTCTTCTGGATCGCGCCCGGCAGCCGCGCGGCCGGCTTCGGCAAGGTATAGGTGATGATCAGCTTCGGCCGCGCCGACACCAGCACGCAGGCGTCGCCTTGCGGCTGGTAGTCCCTCACCCAGGTCAGCTTGAAATTGGTATGCGCGATGACGCGGCGCTCGCCGAGCAGCGGCCCACGCCCGCCGATCGAGGCATAGAGCTCCGGACCGGATTGCCCTGAGATGGCATAGGTCTCGACCTTCTCGACCGCCTGCCAGCCGGCATGCGCCGGCGATGTCGGCAGGAAGGCGAGCAGCAGGCAAAGGCGAACGGCTGTTTTCATGCAAGTCCTCGCAGCCGCTGCGCACGACGCAAACGACATGCAGTTCCCTTCCGTGGACATAGCCCGCGGCCGGCTATAGTGGGATGCTCGTATACAAGAATCCACAGGCAACGCCATGTCGCCGCGACCGAACATTGCCCGGCAACGCCCTGCCCCCGGGACCCAGTCTCCCGGCGTCAGCCTCTGCCGCGCGCTGTCGAAGCTTGGCCTGTGCTCGCGCAAGCAGGCCGAGCTTCTGGTTGCCGAGGGGCGCGTGCGGGTCGCCGGCAAGATCGTGCGCAACGGCTCGATGCGCGTCGATCCAGGCCGCGACCGCATCGAGGTCGACGGCCGCCGCGTCGCCGCCGAGCGCAAGGTCTATCTGATGCTCAACAAGCCGCGTGGCCTGGTCACCACTCGCGACGACCCGCAGGACCGCGGCACCGTCTATGATTGCCTGGCAGGCCTCGACCTGCCCTTCGTCTCGCCGGTCGGCCGCCTCGACAAGGCCAGCGAAGGCCTGCTGTTGATGACCAACGACACGCGCTTTGCGCAGCGCCTGCTCGATCCCGCCTCGCATGTCGCCAAGACCTATCACGTGCAGATCGGCGCGCTGCCCGACGAGGCCATGCTGGCGCGGTTGCGCGCCGGCGCGACAGTCGACGGCGAATTGCTGACGGCCCGGTCCATCGAGCTGCTGCGCGGCGGCACCAGCACCGCCTGGCTGGAAATCGTGCTCGACGAGGGCCGCAACCGCCATGTTCGCCGGCTGCTCGCCGCCCACGATATCGAGGTGCTGCGCCTGGTCCGGATCGCGATCGGCCCATTGCAGCTCGGCGACCTTGCCAAGGGCAAGACACGCCATCTGACTGCCGAAGAGCTGGCGCTGCTTCAGGCCTGAGCTGCTGGCGGCGACTCGATAGTCAGCCAGTCGAAGCCCAAGTGACGCAAGCAAGCAGCGCGGGGCGGACAGGGGTCGCCTTCGACTCCTGGCGGATGTTCCCGAACAGATCGCCCACACCGGTTCGAACGATACCAATCTCCATCGGTATTACATTCCGTCAGCACACAACAGATCGCAGCCGGCCGCTTTGATTTTCTGCATAAAGATCTTGAGCGATTCTTGGGCAGGCATGGGAAGCTGGCCAACCGACGGGACAAACAAATCGATCAGGGCCTGGCGATGGTCTGGAGAGATGCTCTGCGCGAGATAGGGACCATCTGCTCTTAGCGATTCAATAAGAACTATCTTGTTCCCCTGCTTCAGCGCCGGGTCAGCCAGAAAAATTGAGGCGCCACGAAACATTTTCTCTATGCCTCCTCGAGCTTTGGCACCGTTGGCTCGCAACATTTCGGCAGCGTTGGGTTGGTGCGCCAGGAAATCATTGAAAGCTAGCTGGGAAGCGGCAGCAGCCCGAAACACAAGTGCAAACGACTGCGTGGCTTCATCCTGCAAAGGCAGCGGGTTAGCCTGGCCATAGAGCGCGAGTAGCGACCCACTTCTGTCCATTACGAAAGACAGTGCTTCCAGGTCGCTCTCATCGTATGGCGGCGAACCTATCAAAGCCTCGCCGTCCCAAATCTTGTGCAGTAGATCCCGGTCCGTTGGATCTTCAAGATTTGGCAATTTGCCTTCAATCCGGCGCTGCTGCAAAAGTTCATCGAACTTGGCGAACAAATCCTTCGCATAAGCGCGGCCTGTTGGCGGAACATGGGCGTGCGCCCATGTGGAAAATAGGATTGCAAAAATCGACAACACCAAACATTTCATGGCCGTTCCTTTACTTGACTACCTTCAGTAGCGCGACAGCGTTGTCCAAATAATGCAAGGGATAGTCGATATTGTCGATCAACCGGCCGAGATTATTGAAGATATCATCGGATGTCAGCCCGAGTAACGGGCTTGTTCGGAGCGGCGTTCATGGCATTCACCGCCATGCATCCCCGGTCACGTCGACCGATCGCTTCGCATGATGGAAGATGATGCCGACGGCGTGGGCGTATGCCGGAGCGAAGCCGGCTGACGCCGTGCCTGAGATTGCAAACCGCCCGCTTCCAGCCAACGAAGTTATGCACAGAGCGAAGCATCGCTCCGTGCCCGGGCCGGTTTGATGAGCGTTCTCATGGATTTCGGCAAAATCCAGCCCATATTCCTAGATGTGGAGCTTTGAGCGTGAAACTCGCGCGTGCGGTCCTGCTTGCCGCGGCCTTCGTGGCTGTTGCGGCCGTTTGTCCCTCTTCCGCAACCGGAGAGGCGAACGGCCGGGAGAAAATTGTGTTGCGCGTCGAGATAGACGGCGCCATCGGTCCGGCGAGTGCCAGGCAGCTTGAGGAAGCGCTGGCGGTGGCCGCGGACCGAAACGCCCAGGCTCTCATCCTGCAGATGGACACGCCCGGCGGGCTGGTCACCAGCATGCGCGAAATGATCGCCGGCATCCTCGCCTCGCCGGTTCCCGTCATCGGCTATGTCGCGCCCGCCGGCGGGCACGCGGCGAGCGCCGGAACCTACATCCTCTACGCCACCCATCTAGCGGCGATGGCGCCCGGCACCAATCTGGGCGCGGCAACGCCGATCGAGATGGGCGGGCCGCTGCCATCGTTTCCCGGCGGCAAGAACGATGGCCCGGAGGCGGACAAGGACAAGAAGAACGCACCGGCGGGCGACGCGATGATCGCCAAGGCGACGAACGATGCCGTTGCCCTGATCCGCAGCCTGGCTGAATTGCGCGGGCGCAATGCCGAATGGGGTGAAAAGGCCGTGCGCGAGGCGGCCAGCCTATCGGCCGGCGCGGCGCTGCAGGAGCATGTCATCGACTTCGTCGCCCGCGACACCACCGAACTGCTTCAACTGGCCGACGGCCGGACCGTCGAGATCGCCGGCAAAAAAGAGGCATTGGCGACGAAAGGGCTGCCGGTTGAAACGCTTGAGCCAGGCTGGCTCATCCGGCTTCTCGCCGTCATCACGGACCCGAACATCGCCGTCATCCTGATGCTGGTCGGCGTCTATGGCCTCGTCTTCGAATTCACGAGCCCGGGCGCGGTCGCGCCCGGCGTGATCGGCACGATTTGCCTTCTGCTCGGGCTCTATGCGCTCAATCTCCTGCCGATCAGCTATGCCGGCCTTGCCTTGATGCTGCTTGGCATCATCTTCCTGGTCGTCGAAGCCTTGAACCCGACAGTGGTCCTTGGGCTGGGAGGCGTGGCTGCGTTTCTGCTGGGCGCTGCCATGCTGCTCAAGATCGAGGGGCCCGGCTTCGAGATGTCATGGGCCGTTATCGGCACCGCCGCCGTCCTGACGCTCGGCCTGGCGCTGTTGACCGGCAGCTATCTGTGGGCGGCCCGCAAGAACGTTCCGCGTGTTGGCGCACAGGCCATGCAGGGGCTGCCGGCGGAGGTCCTCGACTGGCAGGGCAGCGAGGGCCACGTGCTCGCCCGGGGCGAGCGCTGGCGGGCAAAAGCCGACGAACCGCTTGCGGTGGGCGACAGCGTCGAGGTGGCTGATGTCAGGGGTCTTGTGCTGACGATACGGCGCCGCAATGTGAGAAGCGATGGAGCAAGGCGATGATCATCGGTTATGTGGCCTATCTGGCAGCAGCGCTCGTCGTGGTCATGTTCCTATCCGCGGCCATTCGCATCCTGCGGGAATATCAGCGCGGCGTGGTCTTCACGCTCGGCCGCTTCACCGGGGTCAAGGGCCCCGGCCTTATCATCCTCATCCCCTTCGTGCAGCAGATGGTGAAGGTCGACCTGCGAGTGGTGGTCCAGGACGTCCCGCCGCAGGACGTGATCTCGCGCGACAACGTCTCGGTCAAGGTCAACGCGGTGCTGTATTTTCGTATCGTCGACGCCGAGCGGGCGGTGATCCAGGTCGAAGACTTCATGACCGCCACCAACCAGCTGGCACAGACCACGCTGCGCTCGGTGCTCGGCAAGCATGAGCTCGATGAAATGCTGGCCGAGCGAGACAAGCTCAACAGCGATGTCCAGGAGATTCTCGACCAGCGCACCGATGCCTGGGGCATCAAGGTCTCCAATGTCGAGATCAAGCATGTCGACCTCAACGAGAACATGATCCGTGCCATCGCCAAGCAGGCAGAGGCTGAACGGCTGCGGCGCGCCAAGGTGATCAACGCCGACGGCGAACAGCAGGCGGCGGCAAAACTCGTCGAGGCCGGCAAGATGCTGGCCGAGGAGCCGCAAGCCATGCAGCTGCGCTATTTCGAGGCCCTGCATGACATCGCCGGCGAACGCTCGTCGACGGTCGTGTTCCCGCTGCCGATGGATCTGCTCGGTCATTTCATCAAGCGGGGTGGTGGAGGCGGAGGCGCAGGCGGCGCGACCTAACAAGGCTTGGGTTCCTCGCCCCCGCAGAGCGGGGGAGAGGTGGCCGCGAAGCGGTCGGAGAGGGGGCCTACCGCACTCCTCCCTTTGAATTCATTGACGGCAGGGCGTCCCCCCTCTCCGTCTCGGCTTCGCCGAGCCACCTCTCCTCCACTATCGTGGGCGCGAGGAACCCAAGCTGGAATGAAAGCCGCGACTCCCTCTGTCGCCTTCGGCGACATCTCCCCTCAAGGCGGGAGATCAGCACCCTCACCTCCGCCACGGCGGGACCGGCGCAAAGCGTTTGCCGATCCAGTCGGCGAAGGCGCGTGTCTTGGCGGCTTGCCCCTTGGCCGAAGGCATGACGACATAGACGGCGCCCTCGTCGGCGAGCGTCCAGTCTTCCAGCACTGGCACCAGCCGGCCGTCTGCGAGCTCGCGTCCGACCAGCCAATCTGTGCTCATCATCAGCCCGACGCCTTGCACGGCGGCTTCGACCAGCACCTCGGCGTCGTCGGTGACCAGCGGGCCGGAAACCTCGATACTGACGCGGCGGCCCGTGCTGTCGGTCATCTCCCAGGCCGGAAAGGTCTGGAAGCCCGAGAAGCCGAGGCAGCTGTGTTCCAGCAGCGCCTCCGGCGCAGTCGGCGTGCCCCGGCGGGCGAGGTAGGACGGCGCGGCGCACAGCAGCCGCCGCCGTGTCGCGACCTTGCGCGCCACCAGCCGCGAATCCTGCAGCGCGCCGAGACGGACGGCGACATCGAAATTCTCGGCGACGAGATCGACGAAACGGTTGGAGAACTCGGCCTCGATACGGACGTCGGGGAATGCGGCGAGAAACTGTGGCAGCAGCGGGCCGATCCACATGCGCCCGAACGAGCCGGGCAGCGCCAGCCGCAGCACGCCGCGCGGCCCGCCGCCGGCATGCGCCGACGCGACAGCCTCGGCCTCGTCGACCGCGGCCAGGATGGCGCGGACCCGGGCGAGGAACTCCGAACCCGCCTCGGTCAGCGACACGCTTCGCGTCGTCCGATGCAGCAGGCGCACGCCCAACCGCTCTTCCAGCGAGGTAAGGCGCCGCGACAGGATCGTGGCGTCGCGGCCGATGCGAGCCGCCGCCTTGGTGAAGGAGCGTGCTTCGGCGATTGCCGCGAAGGCGGCCATTTCGGCCAATGCTGCCGGTTCGTACGATTGCTGCATCAGGCGCAGAGCTCAAATGTAGAAAGCGAGAATTATATACCAATAGCGCAGCAGCTAGTTTCACTCAATCCCGGCCCGTCAATCGGCCCATCAACCGGAGTGAGACATGAAAGCGATCGAACTGACTGCCCCGAGACTGGACGCGTTTCGCGCGGCCACCGTTGCCACACCTGAACCGCAGCGCGGCGAAGTGCTGATCCGGCTGCGCGCCGCAAGCCTCAACTTTGTCGACGTCGCGATAGCGAGCGGCAACTATCCAGGTCCGAGCTTTCCGCTCATTCCCGTCGTCGACGGCGCCGGCGAGATCGTCGGCATCGGCGAGGGCGTGTCGAGGCTCGCCGTCAACGACCGCGTCATCGCCCATGCAAAACCGCGCTGGGTCGGCGGCCGTCCGCGGCCTTATGAGACCAGAGAGATGCGCGGGCTGACACTGCCCGGCTCGCTCGCCGAATATGTGGCGCTGCCGGCCAATGCCGTCGTGCCGATGCCGGCGCATTTGTCCTTCGAAGCGGCAGCGACGCTGCCGATCGCCGGCACCACCGCGTGGAATGCGCTTCGCGCCGCCGATGCCGGGCCGGGGTCGGTCGTCGTCCTGCTCGGCACTGGTGGTGTCTCGATCTTGACCCTGCAGCTGGCCAAGGCTGCCGGCGCCACGGTCATCATCACCTCGTCGTCGGACGAAAAGCTGGCCCGCGCCAAGGCCTTGGGTGCGGATCATCTCATCAATTATCGTGAGACACCGGACTGGGACGCCAAGGTGCTCGAATTGACCGGCGGCCTCGGCGCCGACCTGATCGTCGAAACCGGCGGCGCGGCCACATTTGCCCGCTCCATCAATGCCACGGCGCCGGGCGGCACGGTGTTTACCATCGGCTTCGTCACCGGCGCCGAGGCCACCACGAACCTGCTGCCGATCATCATCAAGGCGCTCAAGGTAGTGGGCAACAACACCGGTTCGGTATCCGACCTGCGCGACGCGGCGCGCGCCATCGGCTCCGCCCATATCGATCCGGTCATCGACACGGTCTACAGCCAGCACCAGGCGACCGAGGCCTACGCCCACATGGCGGCAGGCGGCCGGCATTTCGGCAAGCTCGCGTTCAGCCTGTCGTGGTGAGCCTGAAAAGGAGCGCGGCTTTATTCCAGCTTGGGTTCCTCGCCCCACGAAAGTGGGGAGAGGTGGCTCGGCGAAGCCGAGACGGAGAGGGGACTGCGCCCTACGAAGGCCCCCTCTCCGGCCGCTTCGCGGCCACCTCTCCCCCGCATCGCGGTGGGCGAGGAACCCAGGTCTTGAGAGGAGATCGGCAGCCTCACCGCCTCCGCCTAAATCAGCTTCTCCAGCGTGATCGGCAGGTCCCGCACCCTTTTCCCCGTGGCGTGGAATACCGCGTTGGCGATCGCCGGCGCCACGCCGACGATGCCCAGTTCGCCGACCCCCTTGCCGCCGAGTACCGAGGAATGCGGATCGGGAATACCGACCGAGATAACCTCGATGTCTGGAATGTCGGCATTGGTGGCGATGAGATAGTCGGCGAGGTTGTTGTTGACGATGCGCCCATGCCGGCGGTCGACGACGCCTTCCTCTAGCAGCGCCTGGCCGATGCCCATGATGATGCCGCCCTTCCACTGGCTTTCGGCGAGCTTGGGGTTGTAGAGCCGGCCCGAATCCAGCGCCGACACCACGCGCGACACACGAACCGTGCCAAAATCCTCGTCGACGCGCACTTCGATGAAATGCGCGCACCAGCTGTGGCGGGAATAGTCGCCCTCGGTGTGCGGCAGCGCCATGGCTATGGTGGTGTAGTTCTTGTAGCGGTCCTCGACCGTCGAATTGGCCGGCATGGTGTCGCCCTTCGCCTCGATATGCTCGCGCCCGACGCTCCTGAGCAGTTCGGCGATCGAAACTTCAGGCCCGTTGCCGCGCGGCGAGGCGATGCGGCCATTGGCGACGACGAGCGTGTTGGCCTGCAGTTCGTGGAACGGCGAAGCCGGATCGCTGATGGCGAGCCCGATCAGTTGGTCGAGCGCGGCACTCGCCGCCTTGTGCACGGCACCCGTCATCACCCCGGCCAGCCGCGAACCGCCGGTGACGCCGGCGCGGGCATAGCGAGAATCGCCGAGCTTGACGACGACGTTTTCCGCCGGCACGCCCACCACCTCGGCGGCGGTCTGCGCCAGGATAGTATAGGTACCCTGTCCCATGTCGATCGACGAGCTTTCGACCTCGACCGAGCCGTCGGCGAGAATCCGCACGACCGCCTCGCCATAGGCGCGACGCACCGGATAGGTGCCGGCCGCGACACCCCAGCCGATCAGCTGGTTACCGTCGCGCATCGAGCGCGGCCGGGGGCTGCGCTTCGACCAGCCAAAGGCTTCGGCGCCGGCCGCGAAGGCCTCGCGCAGCTGCCGTGTCGACCACGGCTTCTTCGCATGCGGATCCTGCTCGGCATAGTTCCCGAGCCGGATTTCCAGCGGATCGATGCCGACCTCATAGGCGAGCTCGTCGATGGCGCTTTCGATGCCGAAAGCGCTCGGGTTCTCGCCCGGCGCGCGCAATGCCCCCGGCACCACCGTGTTGACCCGCACGACGTTCTGCCGCGACGAGAAATTCGGCGTCGCGTACATGACCGAGGTGACCGAGCCGAGCGGCTCGACCCACATGCCGTCGACCGAGGTCTCGTTGACGCCACGATGCACGATCGACTGGATCTGACCCTCTGCGTTGGCGCCGAGCGCCACCGTCTGGCGCGTCGCCGCCCGTCCGCCATAGGCGGTGAAGGTCTGCGGCCTTGTGACCGCCAGCTTCACCGGCCGTCCCAGCATTTTCGCGGCCGCCGCCGCCACCGCGCCGTAGCCATAGGCGAACGCCTTGGAGCCGAAGCCGCCGCCAATATAGGGCGAGACAAGGCGCACATTCTCGAACGGCACGCCGAACCATTCGGCATAGGTTCGCGCCATGCCATCGAGCCATTGGCTCGGCTCCCAGACCGTCAGCTGGTCGCCCTGCCACTTTGCGATCAGGCCATGCGGCTCCATCGGCGCCTGGTATTCGCGCGGCGTGTTGTAGGCGTTGCAGATCCTGACCGGAGCCGAGGCGAACGCTGTCTCTGCCTCGCCCCATTCCTTGGTCATCGCGTCGACCGGGATACCGTCGCCGGCCTTTGGATCGCTGAGGTCGACGATCGCCGGCGCCTCGTCATAGGCGATCTTGACCAGTGCTGCGGCCGCGACCGCCTGCTCGAAACTCTCGGCCACCACCGCCGCGACATGCTGGCCGCTGAAGGTGATGTCGCGCGCCAGCGGGCAATAGGTAACGGCCGGCGGCGGCGTGCCCAGCCAGTCCGTCGCGGTTCTCAGCGGCAGCATATTGTCGGGCGTCAGCACCAGCAGCACGCCGGGTGACGCCTCGGCCGCCGTCGTGTCGATGGAACGCACCCGGCCGGCGGCAATGGTGCTCTCGACCAGTACCGCGTGGGTCAACCCCTCGAGCTGATGCTCGACGGCGTATTTGGCAGCACCGGTGATCTTGGCCGGGCCGTCGACGCGCGACAGCCGGCCGCCGACCTGATCCGCGAGGACGGCACCGTCCGAAGCGTCGCCGCGTTTGGCATCGCCGGGTCTTGTTCTCAACTCGTGAACGGTCATGCCGTTTCTCCCATTTTTAGGATGGCGCGGGCGACGACGCGCGGCGCCAGTTCGATCTTGTAGTGGTTGGCGCCATGGTCGACGGCGCCCTCGACGGCGAGCAGGCTGGCTTGCCTGACGACCTCCGGCTCGAGCACTTTGCCTTTCAGCGCCTCTTCGGCGGCGTGGGCGCGCCATGGCTTGGTGGCGACGCCGCCAAGTGCGACGCGCAGATCGCGGATCGTCCTACCGTCGGCCTCGAATTCGATGCCGACCGCGGCACTTGCCGCGGCGAATTCATAGGACTGGCGGTCGCGGACCTTGAGATAAGTCGAGCGGCGGGCGGCGGCCGAAGCGGGAATGCTGATCGCGGTGATCATCTCGCCGGGCTCGATCGCATGTTCCCGTTCGGGCGTACTGCCAGGCAGCAGGAAAAAATCATCGACGGCGACCTGGCGGTCGCCGAGATGGACGATCGCGTCAAAGGCGACGAGTGCAACGGCCAGGTCGCCGGGATAGGTGGCGATGCAGGCCTCGCTGGTGCCGAGCACGGCATGGCCGCGGGTGACGCCGCCGATCGCCGAGCAGCCGCTGCCGGGCGAGCGCTTGTTACAGGCGGGGAAATTCGCCGGATCGCGGAAATAGGGGCAGCGCGTACGCTGCATCAGATTGCCGCCGATCGTCGCCATGTTGCGCAGCTGCGCCGACGCCGCCTGCCACAATGCTTCCGAGACGGCGGGGAACCTGCTCTTGATATCGGCATGATCGGCGACGCTGCTCATCCTGGCCAGCGCGCCGATCGTCGCGCCCCGGTCATCGACGGCAATCGTGTCCAGTCCCTTGAGATGGGTGATGTCGACCACGGTCTCGGGTTCGGCAACGCCGCATTTCGCGAGATCGACAAGCGTCGTGCCGCCGGCCAAAAGCATGGCGCCCGGCAGTGCTGCTGCCTCACGGGCTGCGTTGACGGAGCCGGCGCGGAGATAGGAAAAATCCCTCATGATGTGGCCTCCACGGCCGCCTGGCGCACGGCGGCAACGATATGCGGATAGGCGCCGCAGCGGCAGAGATTGCCGGCCATGTATTCGCGGATCTCCTCATCGGAGCCGGCATGGCCCTCGCGGATGCAGGCGACTGCCGACATGATCTGGCCCGGCGTGCAATAGCCGCACTGGAAGGCGTCCTGTTCGAGGAAGGCGGCCTGCACCGCATGCAGCGTGCCATCCTCCCCGGCAAGCCCTTCGATGGTGGTGATGTCCCTGCCTTCAGCCTGAGTGGCGAGCGTCAGGCAGGCCAGCACGCGCTGGCCGTCGATATGCACGGTGCAGGCGCCGCACTGGCCCTGGTCGCAGCCCTTCTTGGTGCCGGTCAGGCCGAGATGGTCGCGCAAGGCGTCGAGTAGCGTAACGCGCGGCTCGATCTCCAGCTCACGTCGATCTCCGTTGATTTGAAGTTGGATTGGAGTTCGGGTTTTGCTTGTCATGGGGCGTCTGGCTCCAGTTGCTTGACGCGGGAGGGGTTGATCTGGCGCTCGGCCGGCGAGCGGCAAGGTCAGCTTATGGCTAGGTAAAGGCTAATCTCCCCCTTGCGGGGGAGATGCCCGGCAGGGCAGGTCCGCTTGACTTGGTGCGACCTCCGGGAGGGCCGCGGCTTGCGAGGTCGAAAGACGTGACATACCCGATCCCGTGATTACATGATAAAGGCGCTCCACAAATCGGAGGCGCCTCCGCTTATTACCTAAGGGCCTGCTCCGCCCTGTTCAAGCCCCGGATCGAAATTGGAGAAATTGGAGAAATTGGCAGGGCAGCCAGCCGTCATGCCTGGAGACAAAAAAGCACCACCGGCCCAAGCCGGTGGTGCTCTCTGGACTGTCTGTAGGGGCAGGACAGTCCAATGATCCTGAGGGGATCGTGCTCAACGTGGGCTCATTTTTGCCCCACGGCATCGGCCGAACAGATGAGGAGTGCCGGCCGCGAGGAAATATCCTCCGTCGTCATCCACCGGCCGTGCACCGGAGGCGGGCAAGATGCCTCGCCTGCCGGAACGCCGGCCCAGACTCGATCCTGTGATTATATTTACTTGCGATTATATTTGTCGGAGACGTAACGAAGGTGGAAGCGTCTCCGTTCTTGAAACGGGACCTGCCTATTCGGTTATGCTTCGGATCAACACTGGAGAAAAAATTGGCCGCGGAGCCGCCCGTCATACCTGGAGACAAAACCGAAGCCGCCGTTGCAAAACCGCTGCGCGCCGATGCGCAGCGCAACCGTGACGCGCTGGTCGAGGTCGCGGCAAAAGCCTTTGCCGCGCATGGGGTCGATGCCTCGCTGGAGGAGATTGCGCGCCAGGCCGGCGTCGGCATCGGCACGCTCTACCGGCATTTTCCAACCCGCGAGCACCTGGTCGAGGTGGTCTACCGGCGCGAAGTGGAAGGACTGTGCCAGGCGGCCGACGAGCTCGCTCGCGATCATCCGCCCGACATGGCGCTCGAACAATGGATGCAGCGCTTCGTCGACTACATCGCCACCAAGCGCGGGCTGTCGACAAGCCTGCGCATCCTGCTCACGACCAACTCAACCCTGTTCTCCGACGTTTCGGGCAGGGTCACGCTCGCTTTGCGGCGGCTGATCGATGCCGCGGTCGCCCACGGCTCGATCCGCGGCGACGTCGATGCCTCCGACGTGCTGCATGCGCTGGGCGGCATCTATTCGGCCCCCGACACCAAGGACTGGCGCCACCGCTCGCGCCGATTGGTGTCGCTGCTGATGGATGGGCTGCGGTTTGGAGCGGCCAAATCCGGCCCATCCAAGGAATGACGAATGCAGTGACTGTCCTTATTTCAGCGAGATGCTCATACCGCTGAGATCGGCATTGACTTGCAGGCCTACCTGCCTGCCCGTGAGTTCGAGTTGGGCACCCTTGTCATTGGTCATGACGATCACCTGGGCCCCTTTGCCGAGCGCGCCGCCACCGCCCGCTGCACCGTACACCCCCGTCACATCCCGGGCGCGGCGTATGTGGCGCACGGTACCTTTGAAATAGGTCTTGGAGGCGCCGAAGGCGAGGCCGCCCGAGATGCCGCCGACCGAGATGGGATATCGGCGACCATGGAAGGTCAGTGTGCCCTCGCCTCCGGAGCCGCCGATGAAAAAGGCCGCCTTGTAGATGGCGAAGCGGATCGTACCGCTGTCGGCATGCGCGACGCTGGCAAAGCTAAGTGCCGCCGCAGCGATGACCGCAACCGCGACTGAACGAAATCTGGACGAAATCTTCATGATGAGAACTCCTCAAGATCGCAGCATGCCCAGCCGGCCGGGCACGTCGGCGTCGTATCAAAGTCATAGCTGAACAGTCTCGCCCGTCATTGGTTCCAAGCACCCGGCCTGAATCCGGCTGCGAGAAGACCGCTACGAAACGAGGCGGATGGCGAGCATAGTCCTGGCTGTAAGAACAGTGGCCGAATGGTGGGGATCCGTCGCCGGCGCCCTACGAAGACGTAGGTGTTGAAGCGGAATGGTATTAGTCTGCGCTGTCTGGGGTTTCGGGGAGCGCGGCAAAAGAATGGATTTGAACTCGGGCTATGGCTACCTGCTGATCGGCGGCCTGATCCTGGTCGGTGCCGGGCTCCTGGTCCTTTCGCTGATCGTCAATCTTCGCGTGGCGCAAAGTGTGCGTGACGACGTACGCCATCGTGAAAAGCTGCTGGAATATTATCGCAATATCTTTTCGCAGCTGGGCGTGATCCTGATCGGGATTGGCGTGTCGCTTTTCATCTTCTTTTTCCAGCAGAATTATCAGGACCAGCGCAAACGCGAAACGGAGCTCCAGCAGGTTCTCGCCAAACTGGCGGCGCGTATTGCCCGCGGCAGCGCTGTCGTGGAGGCCCTCGGCGAATTCGATGCGCTGCTGGATGATGGCGGCGCCTATGTCAGTCCGGAACTCGGCGGCAACAATGCCGCCGTCAGCGCCCACGGGACGGCGCTCGCCAAGCAGGTTTCCCAGATCCTTCTGGTCGAGCGCGACGTCGATGTTCAGGGATTCGATATTCTCAATCTGTCACGCGATTTCGAAGCATCGTTCGTCGTCAACGAGCTCAACCCCACGCTATGGTTCAACATCGTCCGGGACGAGAGCGACATCAAATATGCCACCACCCAGATCGCCTTGGATTACAAGGACCTGCAGGATGCGATCGGCGGCGAGCCGATCGAGGTTGCGATCGCCAATCCCGAAAAGGAGCGGAAGATCAAGCAGGAGGTGCTCGACGTCTTTTATGATGCCGACCTCCTGCGCCAGCGCAGCAGGCGGTTTCTCGGCCGCGCGTGCTGGCTTTTCAGCAAGGGGCGCGGCTTCGTCAAGCTTGCACCGGCCAATGAGATCGAAGCCGATGCCAGATCGCACCAGGAATGGATCGACCGGTCGAAACCCTTCCTGACGCAGGCGGCATCGGGCAGCGGCGATTGCTTCAAATTGCTCCGGTTCGGCCCGGCATCCTGAACCGGCAAAGGCTCCCTGATCGCCGGTGGCTAATCCCCCACGCGCTGCAGCGTGCCGAGATGATTGTCGTTGAGAAAATCAATGGTCACGGCCGACGCCTTGCCGTCGGGGCCGACGGCAAAGCTGACGGCCGAGGGCCTGTCCGGCATCTCGGCATCGGGGAAGGTCACGAAGAGGTCGCGGTCGAAATGCTTCAGTGGATAGGACCGCGCACCGGCGGGCCCGACCTGGAGGACGAGAGCCTCTCCTTCGCCCGACACAATAGCATCGCCGATGAAGTCGTTGAAGTAACGGCCGGCATAGGCGCTGGCCGGCCCGGCCGGACTTGCCGGAGAGGGCGGCGCGGCATAGGTGGCCTTGGCCGCCGCAATCGCAGGGCCGAACATGCCTGCATAGATATCATCCCATGCCTTTACCTTGTCCTTCCCCAGCGTTCCGTCGAAGACGAGATCGGCGAAGCTGTCGGACAGTCCCTCCGGCACGCCTGTCGGAAAGGCGTTGGCGATGACGACGATGCCAAGCTTCTCCTCGGGAAAGAGCATCACCAGACTGCGTGCGCCGGCGCTGAAGGCGCCCGCATGACCCCAGATCGGCCCGTGCCGGCCGAATTCGACATTCCAGCCGAGGCCATAGAATGCCTCACCTCCGGAGACGGGGTTCTTGCCGCGAACCATCAAGGGAATATGTGTCTGGTCCAGCGCATCCGCGGTAATGAGTCTCTTGCCGGCATAGACCCCGTTGCCGAGCACAAGGCGCATCCATTGCGAGAGATCGCGTGCGGTGGAACTGACGCCGCCTGCTGGCGCCTGCGCATCCGGATAGCGCTGGACCTTCGCTGCCCAGGCGCCATCGATTTTGACGTGGAGTTCGGCACGATTGGCGTGCTTGATGAAGTCCGAATGACGCGAAGTGGTCGAGGCCATTCCAAGCGGGCGGTAGAGCTTCTCTTCGGCGACCTCTTCCCATGATTTGCCTGTCGGCTTCGCGGCCGCGACGGCACCCTCGGTCAGTCCGAAATTACTGTAGGAATAGCCGGCACGAAAGCTCGATGACGGCGACACGAACCGCAGGCGGCGCAGGATCTCCGCGCGGTCATAGCCGATGTCCTCGAGGTCGTCGCCGGCGGTGCCGGGAAGCCCGCTGCGGTGCGCAAACAGGTCGCGGACCGTGAGTTCGCTGGTCGGATAGGGCTGTGCGAGCCGGAAAGCCGGATCGAGGTCGGCGATCTTGGAATCCCACGAAGCAATCCCGTCGCTGACCAGCGCCGCCACGACGGTGGCGGAGACCGGTTTGGAGAGCGAGGCTATCTGGAAGACCGTGTCCGCATCGACGATCTCTGGTTTTCCGGCTTCGCGATGGCCGAACCCCCTGAGGAAGATCACCTCGTCGCCATGCACGACGCCGATGGCCAGACCGGGCACGCTACCATCCGCGACGACGCCTTCGGCGAGTAACTTGAGCTTCGCAAGGGCCGCGGCGATCCTGTCGGGTGGGATGGTATCGGCCGACGCCGCTTTCGGCAAAAGCACCATGATTGCGATGAAGGCCAACATCCTCCAACGGAGGTGGTTCCGGTTTGTGAATACCCGCATGCTCGGCCCCCTCCGCTTCACCGGCGTGCACTATCGCAGGCCGACGCAGGGAAGGCCAGCCTCACGCTCGACCCGCAATCCATTGACGGATGTCCGCTTCACACCAGTCGAAATTCAGACAGCCGCGCCTGAGCTAGGATGCAGCGCGCAGGCGGAGGCGCCGCCTGCTGACGCGGGCCTTCTCCGCCACCGCGGCGGTGATCTCGACCACGCCGTCTTCACGCGGTCTGGCGTTGGTGACCTTGTGGAGCCGCTCGTAGGGCAACAGTTCCTTGACCCGGGCTTGAAGCGACGCGACTTCGGCTCGCAGATCCTCGCATTCCTGCCTCTGGACGTCGAACTGTATCTGTTCGGAAGCCTGCTGCAGGGAAAGCTGCGAAAAATTCGCGCTGACCGCGGAAAGGTTCATCTTGTCGTTTTCGCTCTCCTTCATGAGAGCGGACAATTTTTGCTCGACAATTTGCTTTTCCGCCACCGCGTCGCTCGCTTGAGCCTTGAGCCTGGCGATCTCGCTGGCGGCTTCGCTGCTCTGGTTGGAGGCGGCCTCCAGTCGCGATCGGAGATCCTCGATTTCAGAGCGCAAGCCGGTCATCTCCGCGACACCGCGTGCAAGCTCAGCTTGCCTGTCACCGTCCCTGATGCGGGCCGCTTCCGTCATTTCCGATAGCTTCGCCTGCGCCATATCGAGCGATTTCTGCAGCCGCATCTCCTCTTTCTCGCTCTTGCCAAGCGCGGCCAGCAGTTCCGAAACCTGGGCGGCGTCATTGGCATGGACAGTCGAGAGTTCGTCCAGCCTGTGCCGGGCCTCGGCCTCCCGTTTCAGCGCCTTATCGAGGTCGATTGACAGGCTGACATGTTTCTCCCGCAGCGTCTCGTTCTCGCGCGAGCGTCTGTTGGCCTCGACGGCTCTGGCCGAGAGCGTTTTGACAAGCTCGCCGAACTCGGCCTCGCGTTTTGCGCTCGCATTGCCTGCCACGACGAGTTCCAGCCTTGCCGCAGCCAGCGCGCCGCGAAGTGCTTCCTTGTCCTCGACCAGGCTCGCCTCGTGCTGCTGCAGGGCCTCGATAGCGCTGTCGCGCTCGCGCTGCTTTCTGGTTGCTTCGTGGAGCTGTTCGGACAGCACTCTTTGTTGCGCGGTCAGGCCGGTATTTGCCAGCTCCAATTCGTTGGCGCGAAGAATGTCGCCGTGGAGGAGTTTCAGGAATTCGCCCGTCAGATGATGCGAGGTCGCGATCTCCGACAGTTTCGCGTTGATTTCCCCCAGATACTCCTGCGCGTCGTGAAAAAGCCCATCGACCGCACTTAAGGCAGCCAGCCGGGTTTGCGTATGGGGGGTCAGCCGTCGTGCGGTCTCGAAGGCATCCGCATTGGCCTCAAGTTGCGAGCTGTCATCCGTTGCCGCGAGATTCTCATCCGACACCGTCTCATCCGGCACGGTGACGTCGTTCAACGGCGACTGATCGTCCACGTTGAGACATTCGCTAAACGCATCCGCCAAATCGGTTTCGAGCTCCTTGAACGCCCTCTCCACAGTCTCGGCACGCTTGATCAAACCTTTGAAATTCATGACCGAATATCCCTCTCGTGCAGCGCCGTTACGGAGCGGACTTTCAACACTTGACCCTCGCCTCCCCCGGATGCGGGTTCATCTCCTGACATGCGCTCTGGCCGACGCACGCTAGGGACAGGCTTGGCCACTGTCCTCGTGTGTTTGAATGACGCAAAGCCGTGTTCTGCCGCGCACCATACCCGAGCCGTTGGCGCCGCTCGCAAAATGCCCACTCATTTCACCCGAAACGGATATGAAGCGGCGCAAGCATGAGGATCGCCTGGTGACTGTTGTAAGGATCGGGCGAGCGCCTCGGTGCTCTGCAGCAGCTACAAGTCACACTCGGACGAGGCGCGTTACGGCCGGGAGGCCTGACCTAATAAATGATTGTGTTGAATACGTTTCGCTGATTAGCTGCTGTGCATTGACCAGGGACAAGACCGATAAATGTTGTCCCGGGAGGACCGCGATGCCGGTGCTTGAGGTTCGCCACGTCTCCAAGAATTTCGGGGCTATCCAGGCCCTGACTGACGTCAGCTTCCAGGTGGAGCGAGGCGAAGTCGTTGGTCTGATGGGGGACAACGGGGCCGGCAAATCGACGATAGTCAAGACCGTGGCCGGGAATTTTCCTCCGAGCGACGGCGAAATTGTAGTCGAGGGCGAGGTTTGCCACTTCCACCAACCCATCCAGGCCCGCGCCAAGGGGATCGAAGTCGTTTATCAGGACCTGGCGCTCGCCGATAATTTGACAGCCGCGCAGAACGTCTTTCTGGGCCGCGAGATCAAGAAAGGCTTCTGGCCGATCAGGATTCTTGACAAGCAGGCAATGATCGACCGCTCGGCAGCGCTGTTCAAGGAACTCAAATCGGAAACCCGGCCGCGCGACCTTGTCAGGAAGATGTCGGGTGGGCAGCGCCAAGCGGTCGCCATCGCGCGGACCCGGCTTTCGAACGCCAAGCTGGTGTTGATGGATGAACCGACGGCCGCCATTTCCGTACGCCAGGTGGCGGAAGTGCTTGAATTGATCCGACGCCTCAAAGCGCAAGGGGTAGGCGTCATGTTGATCAGCCACCGCATGCCTGACGTTTTCGCTGTCGCAGATCGAATCATCGTGCTCAGGCGAGGCTCGAAGGTTGCTGACAAGGACGCCGGCAACACCTCGCCCGAGGAAATCACCGGACTGATAACGGGGGCCATCCGTGGCGAATAGTGCTCGGGAGTCAGTTAGTGTTAGGGAGTCAGTCGGGGAAACCGGCCGGCCGGCCATGTCGGACTTCGTCTCGACCAACGAAAAAACGGCTCTCCAACGTGTGCTTTCGAGTCAGCCCTTCTGGGTGATGATCGCGCTCATCGCTCTCGTCATTTTGATGACAGCCATGGAACCGAGCTTCGGCACCTCCGAAAACGTCGCCAATGTGACGCGCAACTTCGCACCTTTCGGCATCATGGCCCTCGGCATGACGATCGTGATCATCACCGGTGGCATCGATCTGTCGGTCGGCTCGATCATGGGCCTCGTGGTCATCGTCGCCGGTCTGTTCCTCACTTGGCATTATCCCTGGTACGTCGCCTTCGCCATGGGCCTTTTCTCCGGTCTAGCCTGCGGCGCGGTCAACGGATTCTTTGTCGCCTATGTCGGGATGCCGTCCTTTGTGGTCACCCTCGGCATGCTGTCCGTCGCGCGCTCGCTGGCGGTCGTATTCTCGGCCAACCAGATGTTCTACCAGTTCGGGCCCGATGCTCCGATCGTGAAGGCGATCGGTCAGGCGAAATGGCCGCGGCATGGACCCGAGGATTGGGCACCGCACTGGATACCAGAACTGTCATCGCAGTTCTGGACCATGGTGATCCTGGCCCTGATTGTCGGATTCGTGTTCAATTTTACTGCCTGGGCGCGGCATCTCTTCGCCATCGGCGGAAATGAGGAGGCGGCACGGCTCACCGGCGTTCCGGTCAATTGGATTAAATTCCAGGCCTATCTTTTCTCGGCTTTCACTGCCTCGCTCGCCTCGCTCCTGCTCCTCGGCTACAACGGCTCGGCCATCAATGCCATGGGCCAAGGCTATGAGCTGCGCGTTATCGCTGCGACAGTCATTGGCGGCGCCAGCCTCATGGGCGGCGCCGGCACGGCCTTCGGTGCGATCATCGGTTCGGCCTTTCTCGAGGTGATCAGGAATGCGCTGCTGATGGCCGGCATCGATTCAAACTGGCAGGGTGCCTTCGTCGGCGCCTTCATCGTTCTTGCGGTTCTCTTGGGCATGCAAACCGGCGGCAAATCGATTCTCGCCGCGTCGCTGGCAGTCTTGATGCCCAAAAAACGCCGCTAGAAACCCGCCGGCGGGAGGCCCGCGGGATCACACCAAGGAGGAGAACGTCACATGAAAAAACATCTGCTCACGGCCGCCGTCGCGCTTGGCGCAATGGTGCTCGCCGTTTCCGGCGCCCAGGCGAAATACACCTTCGCCCTCGTGCCGAAGAACATGAACAATCCTTTCTTCGACCAGGCACGCGACGGCTGCAAGAAGGCCGAAGCCGAATCCAATGGCGCTGTGGAGTGCATGTATATCGGTCCCGGCGAACATGGCGGTGGCGACGAGCAGGTGCAGATCGTGCAGGACCTCGTGGCCAAGAAGGTGGACGGCATCGCCGTGTCGCCATCGAACGCCGCGGCGATGGCGGTTGCGCTGCAGGCCGCCAAGGAAGCCGGCATCCCGGTCCTCACCTGGGACTCCGATCTCCTGCCCGAAAACAAGGATCTGCGCGTTGCCTATATCGGCACGCACAATTATGAGATCGGCGAGAACCTCGCCAAGCTTGTCATGCAGATCAAGCCTAAAGGCGGCACGATCTGCATCCAGTCCGGCGGCGCCGCGGCGGCCAACCACAACGAGCGCATGCAAGGCATTCGCGATACGCTTTCGGGCACCAAATCGGCGGCCTCGCCCGGGGATCGGCTGACGGGCCAGAACGGCTGGACCGAAATCGAAGGCTGTCCGCTCTACACCAACGATGATTTCCCGCTTTCGGTGCAACAGTTCGAGGATATCATGGCGAAAAACCCGAACCTCGACGCATTCGTCCCAACCGGTGGCTTCCCGCAGTTCATCCCTGATGCCAACCGCGCCGCGGTCGGACCGTACAAGGACAAGATCGCCTCGAAGGCCCTGGCCCTTGTCGTTGCCGACACGCTTCCGGTACAGATCGACCAGATGAAGGAAGGTTTCTCCCTTGGCCAGGTCGGCCAGCGGCCGTTCGAGATGGGCTACAAGACGATGATGGCGCTGAAGGACATGAAGGAAGGCAAGGCTCCGCCGGCCGACCCGACCTACACGGGCCTCGATGTCTGCACTCCGGAGACAGCCGACACCTGCGTCGCCAAATAGTGCTTTTGGGCGGGAGGAAACTCCCGCCCTTTTCATAGGGGATCTCAATGCCGGAATTGTTCTCGCTCAAGGGCCGTGTCGCGTTGGTCACGGGTGCCTCGCGTGGTCTTGGTTTTGCCATGGCCAAGGCACTTGCGGAAAACGGCGCGACGGTGATCGTCAATGCCCGCGACATGGCCGCCCTTTCCGTAGCGGCCGAAAGGATCGGTGCAGAAGCCCTGCCGTTCGACGTCACCGACGCGGCGATCTCAAGGGCGTCGCTCGAAGGAATCGTCGAACGCCACGGCCGCCTCGACATTCTGGTCAACAACGCCGGCATCCAGCATCGTAAACCGCTGGTCGAATGGGAGGACGAGGATTTCGACCATGTGGTTGCCGTCAATCTGTCGGCTTGCTTCCGCATGATGCGCGACGCGGTGCGCCTGATGCTGCCAAACAAGTTCGGGCGCATAATAAACACCGGATCGGTCGCAGCGATCCTTGGCCGTCCCACCATTCACGCCTATGTGGCGGCAAAGGCGGGCCTGCACGGGCTGACACGCTCCACTGCTGCTGAGCTGGGCCGTCACGGCATCACCGTCAACGCGATCGCCCCCGGCTATTTCGCCACCGAGCTCAACACCGCACTTATGCGCGACGAGGCCTTCACCAAATGGGTCGAGGCACGAACCCCCGCGGGCCGCTGGGCCCAGCCTGAGGAGCTCGGCGGAGCCGTGGTGTTTCTCGCCTCCGACGCTGCCGGTTACGTCAACGGGCACGTGCTGGCGGTTGACGGCGGGCTATCGGTTTCCCTGTAACCGGCAAACTGCGTTGAGGAATTTCAACCGGGCGACACTGTGCCGGCAGGGTGTGTCTGCTAGCTAGCCGCTTGAAATGACGAGTTGCTGCATCTGCTGCTGGCCCGGGTCCTCTACGCGGACGCCCACGCCAGACGATTGGATGACGCGCCGTATTGCAGCCGCCGACTTTCGATTCGCAACGGGTTATTTCGACGTCTGGCGGCATCGGTGCTTGATGCCGCCAATATTTCATTCCACACACCGGTCACGATGACGGACGAGATACGGGATCAGCGCCAGGTATTCAGGTGGGCCTTGCCTGCCTCCGCGGTCCTGCATTTGCTCGCCGCCGCGCTTCTTTTGTCCGCACTGCCGGTGTCGCCCCCGCAACCGCAGAAGGAGCAGGCCATCGGGGTGGATCTGGTGCCACCGCCCAAACCATCGGAGAAAGCCAAACCTCCGCCTCCCGCGAAACCGGCCAAGCCCGAAAAGCCGCCGGAAGCAAAGATCGAGACGCCGGCGCATCCGGAAGCCGACCCTCAGAGGCCCGTCTTCCAATTCGGCGAGAAGGACGCTGGTCCTCGCAAGTCTCTGGACGGCAACAGTGCGGAGGATGGTTCGCAGTCACCGGCGGCGCCGCAAGATCCGGATAAACAGGAGCTTGCGCAGCCAACTGCCGTGACAGCGGCCGAAGGGAAGGACCAGGCTGCGCAGCCGGCCGCGGCCCAGCCGCCGAACCCAAACTCGACCGGTGTCGCCAAAGCCCAAAGGCCCTTGAAGCTTCAGGAAGCGAAGAGATTGTTCTCGAAAACAGCAACCGGTGATCCGGTAGCGACAACCGCCATGAGAAATGTGCCGCGCGCCGTGCGGATCGGTCAGCTCTGCAACACGGAGCTCGCACAGCAATTGGTGCACGCGTCGCCCCCCTATTTCCCAGACAGCTTGCTTGAGTATCGACTGAAGGCCGGCACGGTCATGAACGTCGCCAGTGCGCCGTTCCCTGCAAACGGGCAGTGGTACGATCTGAGTTTTCGCTGCGAGGTCGATCCGGACGCGACGAAAGTCGTGTCGTTTGCCTTTCGTGTTGGAAATCCGGTGCCGCGCAGCGAATGGAAGCGCCGCGGGTTGCCCGCCGAATAGGGGGTCGAGGCCACGGAGGCTGGCTGTCCGGCGCCATCAAATCCGGCCGGCGATGTCTTCGCGCGCCCCGGGTGACCGAACCAACACACGCCAAAAGTGGCTTTCGTCAGCGGCCGCCGAAGTCTAGCATACGGCTTTGGGAGGAGGGTTCGATGACTTCAAGTTTCAACGTTCACCATGCTGCCGGCTATGAGCAGCTCATGGGCCGCTGGAGCCAAAGGCTCGCGCCGCTGTTCATCGGCTTCGCGGGCCTTAAGGACGGCGAAACGATCCTCGACGTCGGTTGCGGCACCGGCAGCCTGACCTTCGCGCTCGTCAAGGCCGCTGACCTCAGTGAGGTGGCCGCGATCGACTTTTCGGCCGTTTTCGTCGAGGAGGCAATCCGGCGCAACACCGATCCGCGGATAAAAATCCGCCAGGCGGATGCCTGTGCCCTGCCTCTTGAGGACGGCGCGTTCGACCGTGCCTTGGCGCTGCTCGTGCTCCATTTCGTGCCCGAAGCCGGCAAGGCAGTCGCCGAGATGCGTCGCGTCGTGCGGCCGGGCGGTGTGGTCGCGGCGACGGTATGGGACCATCTCGGCGGCATGCCGGGGATGCGCATGATGATCGACACGGTGGCGGTGCTCAGCGAAGGCGGACGCCAGCTGCGCGCCCGCTATTGCACCCAGCCGATGATGCAGCCGGGTGAAATGAAACGGACCTTTGTCGAGCAGGGTCTCCGCGACGTTACGGAGACCGAGTTGATGATCCGCATGGACTATCAAAACTTCGACGATTACTGGGCGCCGATAGCCGCCGGCGAAGGGCCGCTCGGCAAGTATGTAGCCACGCTCGACGCGGAAGAGCGGGCGCGCACCGACGCCGCCATGCGCGACGCCTACGAGGCCGGCCGGCCCGACGGCCCGAGGTCCTTTGCCAATGTCGCCTGGGCCTGCCGCGGCGTCGTTGCCTGACATTGGCGCTAATGCATGCCGCGCAAAAGTGGGCAGCGGTTTTGCGGTAACGACATGCATAACAAAGAACCTAAAGCGCGTCGCATGAGGCCGATCGAACGCGATGCGCTTTAGCCGATCCCGTAGACCAGCCCGACGCGGCCGTCCGACAGCTGTTCGACCTTGCGCAGTTCGAGCCCACGACGATTTTTCGCCGTCCCAAACAGCGGCTTTCCTTCACCGGCGAGCAGGGGATAGACGATCAGCCTGAGTTCATCGACCAGCCCGGCATCGATAAGGCTCGCGGTAATTCGGGCGCCGCCCATAAGGTAGATGTCCTTGCCGGGCTGCTGCTTGAGGGCAGCAATGTCCTCAAAATTCCGTACGAAGCGCGTCTTTGGCCAGGCCGCCGAAGTCATTGTGTTCGACAGCACATAATGCGGGGTCTGCGCGGCGAAACGGGCCCATTCGAGCTCGGCCGGCTTCGGCAATTTGCCGGTCATCGGCAGCGGCTTGTCGGGCTCGTTCTGGATGGCGCTCCAGTAGCGCTCGTAGCCGGCATACATGACGCTGCCAAGCAGGCAGGCGTCGATTTGCGGCGTCAGGCCGTATTCGTCCGACCACGCGTCGACCCAATCGGCGTAACCCTCTGGGCCCTCCATTTTGCCGTCGACGGAAATTTTCATTCCAGTGATCAATTTACGCATGACTTCCTCCATCAGGCTTGCGGGATGCAAGCACGTTTCATCAGTTCATCGTTGCTTCGTGTGACTGGCGGCGACCTCAGGGATGGCCGCCGCGAGTTACATCAGGCCGGCAGGCGGCGGTCGTATTCTTCCCGCAGGCGGCTCCAGCCGTCCCAGAACGAGGTCGGTGTCTTGCCCGCCAGGCGGGCGGCCAGCAGGTCGAGGTGTATGTGCCAGCCGGCAGTGATGTTGAGCTGGATTGCACGTTCCGGCAGGCGCCGATGGACGACGGTGAGCAGCACATCGCTACCCTTCGCCTCCAGCAGGAAGGAGACGCCGCCGGTATTTCCCCAGGTGATGGAAAGCTTGCGCGGCGGATCGAGTTCGGTGATCCGGCCCTCCATCCGGTGCTCTTCGGGAAAGCCCGCGGGGCGCTGGCCAGGCGGGTCGGTCAGCTCGTCGTTACGCCAGACGAACTCGAACGAGCTGCCCGCCTTCATTTCCATCTGGCCCGCGGCCATCCATTGCCGGCGCAGGTCACTCTCGGTGAGATAGGCCCAGATGCGCTCGATGGGGCCGGGCAAAAGGCGCTGGATGGTGAACGTGGCGGGCTCGCTCAGCTCGCCATAGGCATCGATGGTTCTCATCTGATTCATTGCTCGTCTCCTTCTTTCGGGTTGGGCGATTTCCTGGGCTCATTCTGGGCTTTGCGTGCGTCCTCTTCGCGAAGAAGGCGTTCGAGAACATCGAGACGCCCCGTCCAGAAGCGCTCGTAGAAGCTGAGCCACTGATGGGCGCTGGCCAGCGGTCCGGGGGCTAGTCGGCACAGATGCGTGCGGCCCCTCACCTCTCGACGAATAAGTCCTGCATTCTCCAGCGCCTTGATGTGCTTGGAGGCGGCCGCGAGCGACATCGCGAAGGGTTCCGCCAGCTGGCTGACCGTTTTCTCGCCATCGGCGAGATCGCGAAGCATGTGCCGCCGGGTGGCGTCACCAAGGGCGTGAAAAACCGCGTCCATCTGGGGTGTCTCTAATTCAACCATGTAGTTGAATATAGACGCACGCTTTGAGATAGTCAACCGTTCGGTTGAATAATTGGGGGAAAACCCTGCTATGGCAGATTCAGCAGAATTTCAGAAATCTTCCGGTACGCGCCCGTTCTTTGGCTTCATTGTTCTCAAGAAAGAACCGGATGAGGTCGACCATGTCACTGAATGAGAACACGCGCCAAGCCGCCCGGCAAGAACTCCTGGAATTTGCATCCACCGTCATGGCTGCGTCGCCTTGTGCGCCATGCCTGGAACAATGTTCGAAATGCTGGAGATCATGGCCATGGAGAGGCGGATGACTTCCAGCCAAAGTAAAGGCGAACCAAATTCTTCTGATCCCTTGACGTCCGCGCCGATTGAGACCCCAATCAGGCTGCGTTTGGTCGAGCTGGTCAGATCGGCATTCAATGTCGCGAGAAAACCCAGGGAACGTACCACTGGCACTTGGCAGTTGCGAGCTTGATCTTGCCCGCGGGCTGCTGCTGCGCGACGGGAAACCTGTTGCACTGCGTTCCAAGGCGTTTGATCTGTTGACCTATCTCAGCAGGAATGTCGGGCGTGTCGCGACCAAGTCGGAACTGATGTCCGCGGTGTGGCCCGATGTCTTCGTAACCGAGGACTCACTGACGCAGGCGGTCAGGGAGTTGCGAAAGGCGCTGAACGACGAAAGCCAAACCATTATCCGCACGGTCGCCAAACGCGGCTACATCCTCTCTCGTCTCGAAGCGCCAAAGCAAGAGCGCGCTGGACAGCCGAGCGTTGCGGTGCTGCGTTTCACCAATGAAGGTGCGCCGGAAGACACCCCTCTGGTGGACGGCTTTGCCGAAGACATCGTCAACGCGTTGGCTCGCTTCGGAACGGTCGTCGTGCTGGCGCGCAATTCCGGCTTTGCATTCGTCTCGGATTCGGCTTCCGATTGGCGTGCCGTTGGCGCCAGCCTTGGCGCAACCTATCTGGTCCGCGGCAGGGCGACTACTCGCGCAGACGGGATGCGGGTCACTGTCAGTCTCACTGCCGCCTCGACGGGTGGAGTCTTGTGGAGCGATACCTTTTCTGCGTCTGGCGGCCAGATCTTCGACATGCAGGAAGAAATCGCTCGCCGTGTGGTGAACCGGCTGGTCGCTCGGCTCGACGACGCAGGTGTCAAGCAGGCAACCCCAAAGCCTCCCGACAGTTTGGCTGCATACGAGCTTCTGCTGCGCGGACTGGCCCGTCTGCGCGGTTATAATGATGATGACAACGAGGCTGCGCGCGGTCTTTTCCAGGCTGCGGTCGACAAAGACCCGGCCTATGCACTGGCGCATTCCTACGTCGCGCTCGCCGATCTCATTATCGGTGGCTATGCCGAGGCATCCCCGGCATTGCTTGGTTCGGTGATCCACCGCGCGGAGTGTGCGGCGACCTTGGCGCCGGAAGAGCCACGCTGCCATCGCGTACTCGCCCAGGCTTTCATCTCGGCCCGTCAGTTCGATGCGGCTGAACATCACCTTCAACGCGCGCTCGACCTCAATCCATATGACGCCGATACGATTGCGCAAATGGGGTTCTTGCTGACGATGAGAGGCAGGCCTCTTGAAGCACTCGCGGCGGTTGACAATGCGATACGGATCAACCCGATCCATCCAGACTGGTACCACTACGATCGCGCCATCGCGCTATACTCAGTCGGAGATTACAAGGCCGCGATTGTCAGCATGTCCAAGGTCCCCTCGAAGACGCCCTGGCGACTTACAAGGCTGGCGGGGTGCCACGCGCAACTCGGCGACCTGGAGGAAGCTCAGCGCATCATGGCAGAGGTCAAGCGGATAGCGCCTGACTATTCGCCACTGGAGTTTGCGCAAACCGGGATTGCCTTCGAACATGCGAGCGACGTTGAACACCTCGTTGCCGGCGTCGCCAAAGCACTTGCGGCTTATGAGGCCGGCCTGGTCGGCGGCCTGCCCGGACATCGTGAGTAGCACCGCACTTATCGCGAAGGGCTGACGAGCCTTCCGGATTGGAGGATTACCTGCTTCTCGTCAGGTAACCACAAATGGCAACTGCAACCGGGAAGCGGAAGCTTCACTTGCCTTCGAAGAAAGTATGAATCGAGACTTCCAGCTTTTCGATAAGCTGAGGGTTGTGGCAACTGCCAGCCCAGATCAGGGCGTTTAGCCTCATCTCTTTGTTGATAAAGCTCACTTTCCCAGAATCCAGCAGGTATTCCGCGATCTCGTAGTGCCGCCCCTTGATAGCCTCGATGAGCGCGTTGTTTCTCCCCGTCTTGTCGGTCAGTTTTATTTCCGCGCCATTCTCCACGAGCAACTTGACGACTTCGAGATGCCCGTTCTTCGCCGCCTCGATAAGAGCCGTTCTGCCGTAGTAGTCAGCTCGCACGTTGATCTCTATTTGGGGGTGTCTCACGAGGACTGAGATACACGCGTAATGTCCCTTGGCGGACGCAAGGCTCAAGGGCGTGCTCTTCCACTTGTTTCTGGAATTCACGTCGATTTCCGGGTCTTCGATCAGCACCTCGACCACCGCTGTGCGGTCATTGAGGGCTGAAAGGTGAAGTGCAGACCAGCCGCCGTCGTCCGACTGATTGATGTCGGCGCCAGCCGCCAATTCCGATCGAACCGCCTCCGCATCGCCTTTTTCTGCCGCGACCAGCAGGGGAGACCAGTCTCTTGCCCCTTCGGCTTCCAAGCTGTTGGTCAACGCAGTCGCCTCCTCGGATAGTCGGCAGAATACCACAGAATCCGCGATAGTGGGGTCGTCCTGTGTAGGGTTCTCTGGCGCCCGTGGGGAGCGCTGTCGGCCCGAAACGGAGGATCAGCGCTTCACGTCCGTCTCCTCACATTCTCCTGATATCGACTGGCTTTCGCGGCCATCCAGACTAGATAGAGCCTGCGCCGGGCGGAACGATGCAGAAGGACCTGAACATGCCTGAACAGATTACCCTGAATAGACCTGAACAAATCAGATTGAACGACGGCTCCGCCATTCCGCAAATCGGCCTCGGCGTGTGGCAGGTCGATCCAGCCATCACCGCCAAGGTGGTGCGCTGCGGAATCGAGGCCGGCTACAGACTGATCGATACCGCCGAAGGCTATCGGAACGAAGAAGGTGTCGGGCAGGCAATCCGCTCGGCCGGCGTGCCGAGAAGCGAGTTGTTCATCACCTCGAAACTGCGCAACGGCGCGCATCAGCGCGACGCCGCCTTGCGCGCCTTCGACGAGACGATGAGCAAGCTCGGCATCGAGCAGATCGACCTGTTCCTGATCCATTGGCCGGTGCCCAGCCAGGACAGATATGTCGAGGCCTGGAAGACGCTTATCGAACTCAGGCAATCAGGCCGGATCAAGTCGATCGGCGTTTCGAACTTCAACCACGACCATCTCGAACGGATCATCGGCGAGACCGGCGTCACGCCGACCGTCAACCAGATCGAGCTCCACCCCCGCTTCCAGCAGCGTGACAGACGCGAATTCCATGACAGGCACAACATCCGCATCGAGAGCTGGAGCCCGCTGGGCAGCGGCCGGCTGTTGAGCGATCCGACGCTTGAAGGCATTGCCAGGAAACACGGCAAGTCGGTGGCGCAGACGATCGTCAGGTGGCACCTTCAGGAAGGGCTGATTGTCATTCCAAAGTCGATCCACCAGGATCGGATCGCCGCCAATTTCGATGTCTTCGATTTCGAGTTGGAAGCGAAGGACCTCGAGCTTATCCGGTGCATGGATTCGCCCGACGGCCGCACCGGCCCGAACCCCGCCACGGCCGCATTCCTGTTCTGAGGGCCGACCGGGACGTTGGCATTCCTTCACACCCCCCTCTGTCCTGCCGGACATCTCCCCCTCAAGGGGGGAGATCGGCAGCTTCAATAGCCGCGCCCTTCTTGCAGCGTCGGAGATTAGCGAAGGCCGCGATGCGGGCCAATTTCCCCCCTTGAGGGGGAGATGTCCGGCAGGACAGAGGGGGGAGATGTCCGGCAGGACAGAGGGGGTGCTGTCCCGCCAGCGATCAAGACTACCCTTCTCGCTAGCCTCATATCCCCGAGCCATCCACCAGCGGCACATCTTCCCCTTCCCAGGGGCTCGGCATCGATCCCTTGCTGAGATTGGCCGACGGCAGCGGCATCCAGCACTTCAGTTCGGGTTCGGCATATTCGACGATGCGTCCTGGCGACGAATCGGAAGCGCGCCAGCCTTCGCTGCCGAACTGATCGGCGCGGGCCCAGTAAGCCATGTCGACCTCGGCCGGCCCCTGCTCGGATGGCCGAACCGTGACAAGGATTCTGCTGCCGTCCCTTGGCGCGCTCGACATGTGGCGCCACTGAGCGGGCTCGTCCATTGCATTTCCTCCTGCGATCTTCGCCTCGCACGGATAGTCGCTTCGCGTTCGGAAGCGGTCAACCCGAACTTTTTTGCCTGAGACAAAACCCCTGCCCCGTCGTCGCGGAACAAGTCATGGCGCGCCGGGTTTGGGCAAGTTGTTGAAGGAAGCAAAATGAGACCAGCGCCGCGACCGATCCTTATCATTGTTGCATGGCAGCCCGCGCCTTTCGTTCGCAACCCGGTCCGGTCGCAATGAGGCAGGCCGGTTCCGATCGTTCCATCCCACCTGAGGAGAGGAAAGGCGGCATAGGCCGAGCGCTCGGCCTCGGCCTGATAACAGGGGCGGCCGACGACGATTGCTCCGCGATAGGCACCTACGCCAGTGCCGGCGCCCGCTTCGGACCCGACCTGCTTTGGACGGCTCCGGTGACGTTGCCGATGATGTATGTGGTCGTCTACCTGTCGTCGAAGCTCGGCCAGGTATCCGGGCGCGGATTGTTCCACGTCATCAAGGACTTCTATCCACGGTGGCTGCTTTGGTCCGTGCTTTTGGGGGTGCTCATTGGAAACACCATTGAGGCCGCGGCGGATCTTGGTGGAATGGCGGCCGCGATCAACATGTTCGTACCGCTTCCCATTCCGCTGATCGTGCTGTTCGTCGCCGCCCTCATCTTCGCCCTCCAAGTCTTCGGCTCCTATACTTTGATCCGTAACATCTTTCGCTGGCTGGCGCTGGCGCTGCTCGCTTATGTCGGTGCCGCCATTCTGGCCAAGCCGGACGCCGCGGCGGTGCTGCGCGGAACGCTGCTTCCCAAGATCGAATTCAACCGTGAGTTCCTGTCGATCCTGGTCGCCATCATCGGCACTACGCTGTCCGCCTATCTCTACACGTGGCAGTCCAATGAGGAGGTCGAGGAGGAGATTGCCCAGGGGCGAACGACGCTCAGCCAAAGGAAGGGCGCCACCGACAGCGAACTCCGTCGCTCTCGCCGGGACATCCTCATCGGCATGATGTTTTCAAATCTCATCATGTATTTCATCATCCTGTCGACGGGTGCTACGCTCTACAAGGCGGGCCACCACGATATCGACACGGCTGCACAAGCCGCGGAGGCGCTGCGCCCGCTCGCTGGCCAGGCCGCAAGCGTTCTGTTCGCCGCAGGCGTGATCGGCGTCGGTTTCCTCGCGGTTCCTGTCATGACCACCGGCGCTGCCTATGATGTTGCACAAGCCATCGGCTGGAAAAACAGCCTGCACGCCCGGGCTCGAGAGGCACCCAAATTTTATCTCGCCATCGGCTTTTTTACGGCGATCGCCGCTGGCCTTAACTTCCTCGGCTTCAATCCGATGAAGGCGCTGGTCTGGTCCGGCATTGTTCAGGGCTTCTCGACGCCGCCTTTGCTGCTGCTCATCATGCTGATGACGAACAGCCGCAGGATCATGGGCGACCAGGTGAACAGCCGGAGCACCAACATACTCGGTTGGACAACGACCGCCGCCATCTTCTCGGCGACGATCGGCCTGGTTGCAACCTGGTTCATGTGATCGGGCGGAAGCAAAGGGACGCCGCCGGTTGGATTACCCGTTCCCGCTTACGGACTGTCCCAGCTTTGCCGATCTTGGAAACTCCACAACGTCTCCGCGTGGCCGCTTGTATTGCGCTGCGACAATTGCATCGATCAAGAGATCCAGAGCCGCACGAGCCGTGCGGCTCGTCTCGTCGTCGCCGCTCAAATAATGGCAGGCTCGTTCAAGATGGAGGTGTGCGGCGGCAAAGTCGCTTGTCATCGGCTTCTCCCTGTTGTCCGCCGGCAGGCAAGATGACCGCCCCGATTTACCCAAAAGCAAATATCCACAGCCGGATTTGAATCAAATTGGACTGACTCGCTGCATGCCCGCGGGACAAGGTGCTGGCAGGCCTTTGCATCGCTGGTCGATGCGCTGCGCCGGTGCAGTACGCCGCGTTGAATGAACCAATTGCGGGCGATGTGCCGCAAACTCAGTTCGCTCATCGCCCTGCTTTTGAAATTTTCTCGCTCTTTTAATTCTACAAACTCTCTAGACTTGAAGTAGATCGCTAGACCCAAGATCTTAAAACAGAGCGCTTGAGAGGGAGCCAGGAATGTCGAAGAAGCTCGTTGTGGGGCTGTCGGGCAACTTGACCCGGCCATCGAAGACCAAGGCGTTCGTCGGCCACATTGTCGGGCAGGCCGCCGAAAGCATCGGCGCGGCCTCGGCCGTCTTCGACATCGAGGATCTTGGCGCGTCCCTGCCGCGGGCAAGGCGCCTCGGCGACCTCGACCCGGCGGCGCGCAATATCGTCGAACGGCTGCTGGGCGCCGATATCCTGGTGGCCGGCTCGCCGACTTTCAAAGGCAGCTATACCGGGCTTTTCAAGCATTTCTTCGACCTGCTCGATCCGTCATCGCTGAGGGGCAAGCCCGTCATCCTCGCCGCGACCGGCGGCGGCGAGCGCCATTCGCTGATCGTCGAGCACCAGCTGCGGCCGCTGTTCGGCTTCTTCGAGGCGCTGACCGTGCCGACCGCGATCTACGCCTCCGACAAGGATTTTGCCAATGGCGTGCTGGTATCGGAAGCCATCCACGCCCGCGCCCGGCAAGCGGTCGCCGAGGCATGCCGGGTAACCGGAGTGCCCTACGGCGTCGGCCTTGCCGCCTGAACGCACCACTGACCCGAGATCCCCTTTCCGATCCATCCAGGAGCACGCCGCGATGACAAGATCCACCAAATCCAGGCAAATCAAACTGGGCGCTTTCCTGCCCGGCGGCGGACAGCATATCGCCGCCTGGCGTCACCCCGAGGCGCCGGTCGATGGCGCCACCAATTTCGAGTTCCACAAGCAGCTTGCCCTGACCGCCGAACGCGGCCTGTTCGACGCCTATTTCCTCGCCGACAATCTGACGGTCGGGCTCGGCGCCCGCGAAGGCGGCAATGCCAAGATCGCCGGCTTCGAGCCGGTGACGCTGTTTGCAGCGCTGGCGCCGCTCACCACGCATCTCGGTTTCATCGCCACCGCCTCGACCACCTATGAGGAGCCCTATACGCTCGCCCGCAAGTTCGCCTCGCTCGACCTTCTGTCGAATGGCCGCGCCGGCTGGAACGTCGTCACCTCGGCCGGCGACGAAACCGCGCGCAATTTCAATCGTGAGACGCAGCCTGCCCACGCCGAGCGCTATGCCCGAGCGCATGAGCATGTCGAGACGGTCAAGGCGCTGTGGGACAGCTGGGAGGACGATGCCTTCGTCCGCGACAAGAAATCGGGGCGCTTCTACGATAAGGACAAGCTCCACGACATCGACCACAAGGGCGCGCATTTCAGCGTCAAAGGGCCGCTCAACGTGCCGCGCCCGGTGCAGGGGCACCCGGTGGTGGTGCAGGCGGGGCAATCGGAGGACGGCCGCAAGCTCGCCGCCCACTCGGCGGAAGTCATCTTCACCGCCCATCAGAACCTGGCGTCGGCGCAGGAATTCTATCGCGATATCAAGGCCCGCGTGACGGCCGTCGGCCGCGATCCCGAGCAGGTGCTGATCATGCCGGGCGTAGCACCCTTCGTCGGCCGCACCGAAGAAGAAGCGCGCGCCAAATACCAGCAGCTGAACGATCTCATCTTGCCGGAGGACGGCGTCGCCCTGCTCAACGGGCTGGCCGGCCAGACGCTCGACATCAGGGGCTATCCGGTCGACGGACCGCTACCGCCGAGCAAGGAAACCGAAGGCATGAAGAGCCGCCAGGCGCTGATCCGCCAGATTGCCGACGAGCACAACTTTACCATCCGCCAGCTCTATCGATGGGTGGCGACGGCGCGCGGCCATTACACCGTCATCGGCAGTGCAGTGCAGGTCGCCGACCAGCTGGAGGAATGGTTCGGCAACGAAGCCGCCGACGGCTTCAACATCCTGCCGCCCTGGCTGCCCGGCGGGCTCGACGACTTCGTCGAGCTGGTTATCCCCGAACTGCAGCGCCGCGGCCTTTTCCGCACGGCCTATGAAGGCAGGACGCTGCGCGAGAACCTCGGCCTCAGGCGGCCTGAAAACCCGTGGACCGCCGCTCGCTCGGCCGTGCTGGCTGCCGAATAGTCCCGAGAAGCCCGATACTTTCCAAGCAAGAGGCAAGACGATGACTTTGCAGCACATCGAACAGGCCGCCAGCCTCGGCACGCGTGACAGCACGACAAGCCTCGGCTCGGACTTCCTGCGCCTCGGCGGCCGGGCGGGAATTCGCTTCCTGTCGCGCTACGGCGTCCTCATTGCTTTCCTCGCAATCTGGCAAGTGTCGAGCAGCGCCGGCTGGGTCAACACGGCCGTGCTGCCGCCGATCGACATGATTGTCGCGGCACTTTGGAAGGGGCTGGCCGGCGGCACTCTGCTCGGCGACATCGCCATCAGCCTGCAGCGCGCCGGTCTCGCCTTCGCGGCCGCCGTGCTGGTCGCCATCCCGCTTGGCCTGTTCATGGGCCAGGTGCGCGCCGTCGAAACCGCCCTCGATCCGATCCTGCAGGTTTTCCGCCAGACCTCGGCGCTGGCGCTCTATCCGGTGTTCATCCTGCTGCTTGGGCTCGGCGAAGCCTCCAAGGTGTTCGTCATCTTCTGGGCGACGCTGTTCCCGCTGCTGCTCAACACCATCGGCGGCGTCAAGCAAGTCGATCCGAAACTGCTGGAGATGGCCCGCGTCTATGGTGCCAGGCAGCTCACCGTGTTCCGCCGCGTTGTGCTGCCCGGCGCCGTGCCCTCGATCTTCGTTGGGCTGAGGCTCAGCGCCACCACGGCGCTGCTGCTTTTGATCGCCTCCGAAATGATCGGCGCCAACAAGGGCATCGGCTTTCAGGTGATGAACGCGCAGTACAACTTCCAGATTCCGCTGATGTTTGCCGCAATCGTCATCCTCGCCGGCCTCGGCCTGATCGCCAACCAGGCGCTCGTCAGCCTGCAGCGGCGACTCTGCCGCTGGAGCAATGCCGTCGACTGACCTCCCCTTTCGCCATCGACCAGACCCAAGCCAACCAGGAAAGACCCGCACCATGAAAATCACCCGCCGTTCCCTGCTTGCCGGCGCGCCGTTCGCCGCCGGCCTTCTCGCCGCCGGCCTGCCGCGCTTCGCTTTTGCCGAAGCGGCACCCGTCAAGTTCCGCTCCCTCGCCAGCCGTGGCAGCATCTCTCCGCATGAGCTGGCCGGCGAGCTCGGCTATTTCAAAGGCCTCGGTATCGAGGTCGAGAATGTCGGCTACTCCGGCGGCGGCCCGGAATCATTGTTTGCGCTCGCCTCCGGCAGCGTCGATATTGGCTCGGCTGCAACCGCCGCCGTGATCAACTCGATCTCCGGCGGCAACGACTTCGTCGCCGTCTATCCGAGCAACGGCATCAACAGCAAGGTGCGAAGCGTCTTCTACGTGCTGGACGACAGCCCGATCAAATCGATCGCCGACATCGCCGGCAAGACCATCGCCGTCAACACGCTCGGGGCCCATCTCGACTACACCGTGCGCGAGGCGCTGCACAGCGTCGGCCTGTCGCCGGATGCCGCCAATCTCGTCGTCGTGCCCGGACCGCAGCTCGAGCAGACCTTGCGCTCCCGCCAGGTCGACATCGCGGCGCTGGGCTACTGGCAGGCGACGTTTGCCGGCGCGCTGGTCGACAATGGCGGCGTGCGTGGCGTGTTCAACGACACGGACGTGCTGGGCGAGCTGGCCGGCGGCTTCGTCGTGCTCAGGCGCGACTTCATCGCCGCCCATCCCGACGCCGCCCGCAATTTCGTCGAGCAATCGGCGCGCGCCTCCGACTGGTCGCTGCAGAACCCCGACGAAGCGCGCAAGGTGCTGGCAAACATCCTCGACAAGCGCGGCGAAAACGGCGAGCTGGCGCGCTACTGGACCGGCTTCGGGCTGCGCCAGGGGGCCAAGGCGACGGACCGCGACATCGACTTCTGGGTCAGCGTGCTCGAGCGCGACGGCCGGCTGCCAAAGGGTAAGCTGAAGGCAGCGGACATCCTCTACCGGCCCGGCGAAACCAAGACCAACTGACAAGGCCAACCGGCAAGGCAATCAGCTGGGAGACGAGCCCGATGAGCAGCACAAGCGGCGGTGAGGTCAGCATACGCGACCTGTCCAAATCGTTCAGCATCGGCGGGCGATCGCTTGCAGTGCTGAGGACCCTCAATCTCGACATCCGCTCGGGCGAATACCTGGTCATCGTCGGCGCCAGCGGATCGGGCAAGACTACGCTGCTGCGCATCCTGGCCGGACTGGAGGCGGCCGACACCGGCGGCGTCGCCATCGACGGCAAGCCGGTGCACGGCGTCGGTGCCGAGCGCGCGGTGATCTTCCAGGAACCGCGCCTGCTGCCCTGGCTGACGGTGCTCGGCAATGTCGCCTTCGGCCTCGAAGTGCGCGGCATGCCGAAGGCCGAGGCCGAGGAACGGGCGCGCTTCTATATCGCGCTCGTCGGCCTCGCCGAATTCAGTGATGCTTACCCAAGGCAGCTGTCGGGCGGCATGGCGCAGCGCGTCGGCATCGCCCGCGCCTTGACCGTGCAGCCCGAAATCCTGCTGCTCGACGAGCCGCTGGGCGCGCTCGACGCGATGACCAAGATCGGCATGCAGGAGGAACTGGCGCGCATCTGGAGCGAGGAGAACGTCACCATGGTGATGGTGACCCACGACCTCGAGGAAGCGATCTACCTCGCCGACAGGGTGCTGATCCTGCCCAAGGAGAAAGGCGGCGCGGCGCGGCTGATCGACATCGACCTGCCCCGCCCGCGCGAGCGCAGCGAAAGCCGCTTCGTGCGCTACCGCGAAGAACTGCTGCGCGAATTCGGCCTGCACTGAAAGCCTAAAAGGCCTTAGGTTCCTCGCCCCGCAAAGCGGGGAGAGGTGTCTCGGCGAAGCCGAGACGGAGAGGGGCCTTCCTTTTTGAAAGCCCCTGCCCCGCGCTCCTTCCTGGAACCGGATTCCCCGCCCTGCATTTCCTTAACCGGGAGGCGAAGGAGCGCGGCATGAAAGCTTTGTTCGCAATCTTTGGCGGCTTCGTCCTGACGCTCGCCGTATTCGCCAGCGGTCTCGCCTTCGCCACCTGGCTATTGATAGCCAAGCCGGTACGGCCGGCCGTCCCCGTCTCCAGCGTCGAACTGTGGACCAAGGACCCGCGCCCGGTAAACCAGGCCTCGCAACGCCTCGAGCGCCTTCCCGCTCGCGCGGTCCCCGTTCGCACCTCGGAAGTTGATCGCAGCTCGAAACCCGCCGACACCGCCGCAGCTTCGATCCCCGACACCACCGCCACCGGCTCTATCCAGCCACCAGCGGAAGAGCAGCAAGCGCTGCCCGCCGCTCATGTCGAATGGTGCGCCAGCCGCTATCGCTCCTACCGGCCGGACGACAACCGCTACACATCCTACAGCGGACAACAGCGCCCCTGCATCTCGCCCTATCTCAACGCCGGCGATGACGGCAGCTATGTCGAGGCGAGCGATACGTCGTCGGTGGAGGGCTACGCGCCATCGGATGAACCCGGCGCCGCCGAGCTCTCATCCGACCACGTGCAATACTGCTTCAGCCGCTACCGGTCATATCGACCGGAAGACAATAGCTATCAGCCGTATTCCGGCGGGCCGCGTCGGCAGTGCCAGTAGCAGGGCGCTGGGCGGCGGGCTAGCGGACCGAAGGGCATGGTGTCTTGTGCGATCCCACGCTCGAGCGGCTAACCAACGATCACGCAAATTTTTTTGGATCGTTCGGATCGGCGCGGCGTTCATCCGACAGGCAAAGGAGGAATCAAGATGGGCGACCAACGGGACGACAAGATTCGTGAGCGCGCATACCAGATCTGGGAACGCGAAGGCGGGATCCATGGCGATCCCGAGCGGCACTGGCACCGGGCCGAGGCCGAGATCGACAGGGAGGCAGCCCTGCCGTTGACGGCAGGCGATGCCCTGCCGGAAACCCGCGAGGTCGCGAGCTCCGACGTCTTGACGGTGGAGGCCCTCGCGGTTCGCACCGGCATATCGGGCGAACAGGCGCAGGAGCTGATCGACAGGCTGGGCAACGACAGGGCGGCGATCGAGCAAGCCGCGCGCAACCTCAAGGGGACGCGGCGGCCCTAGCCAAGGAGAGACAGATGATCAGAAAACTCAAAGACGGAAAATACCGCCTCTATTCGCGCAAGAAGGATGAAAAGACCGGCAAGCGCCGCAATCTCGGGACGTTTGACAGCCGCGAGGCTGCGGAAAAGCACGAACGCGAGGTGCAGTATTTCAAGAGGCATTGAGGGGCGTGCCGTCGCTTGCCAGGCAGCCGCGCCGGACGCCTGGCGGAACCTGAATTCCAGCCCTCACAAGCCGTCGCGAAGCCGCTACCGCTCCTACAGGCCAAGCGACGACCACTACACATCCTACAGCGGACAACAGCGCCCCTGCATCTCGCCCTATCTCGATGCCGGCGGTGCCCCGCAAAGGAAACGTTCGCCAATTGGGTCACGAATGCCAGCTTGCGCTCAGAATGATTGTCGTATGGTGCAGCATTGCCTGATCCTGAAAGCGGATCATCGCAGTACAATCGCTTCAAATCGGATAGCTGCTATTTGATCGCCGCGAGTGACTTCCCTCGACGCTGATAAGTTGGCAAGGTCATGATCTCGCCGCGCGAGATAATGGTTCGGGGCACTTATTGGGGGAAGATATGGCCACAAACTCTGAAGCTGCCGAGCCGCCATTTGAAACTGCGGTGCCGCTGACCAACGGGTCTTCATTGCAGCTCCCGGTTTCAACTGCTGCCCCGCTTTTCGTCGTCGGCCCCAATGGCGCCGGTAAGTCTGGTTTAATGCTTTCGCTCTATCGGAAGAATTTTGCGAGAGCTGTCCGCGTCGCCGCACATCGGCAGACTTGGATGGAAACCAACTCGGTGCCGTTTTCACCGCAAAGCAAGATCCAGACCGAGACTAACACGAAGAATCAGGATGCTCAGCCTGAAGCTCGCTGGCGCGAATACGATCCGGCCTCACGGAGTGGCTTGATTATCGCTGACCTTATCGATGCGGATAACAACCTCTCTCGGAACATCCGAGCGGCCGTCAAATCTGGTAAGAGCGCCGAAGCAGCTCAGTTGGCGGACGAATTACCTCCACTTGAGACAATCAACGAGCTTTTGGTCGGATCGGGCATTCCAATCGCCATGACGATCGAACCGAATAGCACGATCGTCGCCAGAAAACGTGAGGGCCCGCCTTATAGCATCGCGGCCCTATCTGATGGCGAACGGGCCGCGCTGCTGATCGCGGGCGTGGTACTAACGGCCAAGAAAGGCTCGCTGATCCTTGTCGACGAGCCCGAGAGGCACTTGCACGCATCAATCGTCACACCATTGCTTCTACAGCTCTTCGCAAAGCGTCCGGATTGCACGTTTGTAGTGTCTACTCATGAGTTGAGTTTGCCCGTCAGTTGCCGCACCGCCAGAACCGTGTTGGTGCGCGACTCCAAGACCGTCAATGACGATGTTGGAAATTGGGACTTGGATGTTCTTGAGCCGGGCATTGGGATCGATGATCCGACCAAAGAGGCTATCATTGGCTCACGCCGCAAGATGCTCTTCATTGAAGGAAGCGCGGACAGCTTAGACAAACCGCTTTACGAAATCCTGTTTCCCGGTGTGTCGATCTTTCCAAGAGCGACTTGCAGCGACGTTGAGCACGCCGTTACCAGTGTTCGTGACACCAGTGCAATTGCGTGGATTCAAGCTTACGGAATAGTCGATCAGGACCAGCTCACTTCAGATAAGAAAATAGCCCTTGAGGCAAAGGGCGTCTTCGCACTTGCCGTCTATTCAGTTGAAGCTCTCTACTACAACCCGACTATCGTGGAGTTGATCGCGAAGCGACAGTGCACGGTCATAGAAGGCGATCCTAGTCAGATGATCGTCAAGGCGTGGACCGATCTTCTTGCCGCGATAGCGTCCAACGCGGATCGCCTTGCTGCTCGCATGACAGAGCAAGCCGTCAAGGACCAAATTAGTCTTGAGATGCCCGACTGGAAGAAAATTCAGGCAGGACAGAACGTCAGTATCGCTGTGGATTCGCAGGCCCATTACCAAGCAGAGAAGGCGCGTTTGCAGGGCTGGATCATCTCTAAGGACGTTGACAAGATTATCGCTCGCTATCCAATCCGAGAGACGCCTGCCTTAACTGTGATCGTGAGTGCTCTGCAGTTCAAAAGCCGTAGCCAATATGAGGCGGCTGTTCGCAAGCTGGTTATAGACGATGTTGTGATAAGGAGCATGTTGGCCGAGCATTTCGGTGGGCTTCCCGCTGCTATGACGTAACTAGTCGGCAAGTCTTCTTGAGGATCGGCTCGGGCAAGATAGGGTGAAGGTCGATGCCCTCGGACTTTTTGATCGGCCGAGGAGCGGCGGCTGTCCAATCTCTCCTGAGAGCTGCCGATCCGCTTCAACCAAAATGCGATATATGGCATTTGCTCGGAAAGGTAGGCTCTTGGCGCTAAGCCGACCTTCGAACGGCACGATTGAACACGCGTCCTGCTACCGTCATCTCTGAGCGCTTAGCGCGTCGCTCGGCGTGGTGACGACAGGGCATCCAGCCGCTCCTGCAAGTGCCCGTTGAGCACGATCAGGTGGCGCCTTGCCCCAAACTCATCGACGCTACTCATTGCCGTAGTCTGGCTCATCGAGCGTGCCGACCTCGATCCCGAAGAAGTCGGCCGGATCACTGTCATCGGTCTCGACTACCTGATCAGCCAAATCCGCGAACCCCAGTTCCTTAGTTCCGTCCAAATCGAGGCCGCAGACCTTGCAGCTAAACTTTCGCGGCGACCAGATTCCATCGACGAAAATGGTATTCTCAACTATCTCAGCGGGCCGGTCAGCAATGTGCCTAAGATGGAGCAGACCTTGGCTTTCACACGCGGGGCACCCAGTCGCCTTTACTGCAGTTCCATTGGTGTAGCGTGCCCATGTCACGCCAGATTCGTCGGCCTTTCGACGATCAGACAGTTCCTCAATACGAAGTCCGGCTATAGATTTCTTGCAAGCCTGTATCCGATCAAGAACCTCCTTTCTAACTTTGGCAGACTGTTCAGCTGTAACTTCATTGGCATCTTTCGCGTGCTCCTTGCCTAATAATTCGTCCAAATCTCGACCCATAAACTCTGTCAGGATCTTCGTAACGCGGTAGAAATCGGGTACCCATTTACCCGATTTGAAATCTTGGAAAGCGTCTTCGCCGGTGTGAAGTTCCCGATTTCTCTGTTCCGCAAGGATGAGGCAAGTACGCACGTCCTCCTCTGTAAAGCCCGGCACTAACTTGCCGAGCCGCTTGAAGACGGTATTCGACATGATGGTTTTCGGATCGCTCGTGGGAACTCCGAACGCGTAGAGGATCGCTTCGCCTTCGCTGCGAGGGTCGGCTATCAGGACGGGATGGATCTGGGAAAGCGCTGCCTTTCCTAACAGTTCTAGCGCGAAAGACGCCAAGAGTGGAAATAGTGGACTCTTGCGGTCGGACTCCATTGCCTGCCTGCCATAAACTCCCGCCTTTGCCCACAACGTGTCAGTGGTCCACTCCTGCATGATGCCAAGCCTCCAATCGAACCAGCTCGCGGTTTTCACCCCCGCCTTTGGCGTATCCCCGCGAGTGCGTACAATTCCAGTTGTCAATCAATAGCGCAGATTTTGGCTTCCATTTATGTGGTGACTCGACCCTTGGAACGAGCTTCTTGATGATCTGTAGGCATGCCCATGCTTCTCCGTTTTCGGGCTCCAAGAAATCCGTATCCCACCGGTGAATGAGATGTTTTCCAACTGCAGTCATCCCGCCAACGACAAAGGCCATGCCTCTGACCCTCAGATGCCACTGGCTGCGAGCGTGTATGTCTTGCATCTTCTTTGGCAGATCGATGATTCGAGTAACGTTGGTAGGCGTCTCGTAGGATTGCTGGGTTTCGTTGATCAGAATGATTAGCCGAGGTGGAAATGGTCTAAAGGCGAAGTCACTGTGATGTGGAAAGCTGTTTACACCATGTCGCGCGGATAGTGTGTTGGCTCTTGCTTCCTCGGCGTTTTTCATGGCGAGGTCCGTGGAGGTCACTAGCCCGATACGCTGACGTAGTGCACGTTCTAATAGCGGCTTAGAACCGTCCGGAAAATCGACCGCTACGAAGCCGCCTCTAAGCGCTGCTTCTATGGCGTCCCGAAAACTTTTGACTGCGTCACTCTCAGCCATTTCAACCTATGAGATAAGTGCACTTTGGAGCCAAGAAATGCCCGCTGTTCGTGCCTTGTTATGTAGCGTACACGAAGTTGCTCGACATCTGGGCCACAGGGATTTGGGTCAGAGTGGATTCTGGAGAATTGTCCTGGTCGCAACCAGAAACCACTGTCAACGATGAAAAGTAAAGTGGTTTTCAAATTAGGTCGATTGGCAGCACTGGTCTTATTGGAACCATCAAACGACAAAAAAAGAGAGGGCGAAACGGCTTGCGCCAAGACCAGAGACGCTTCGCCAGCTGTTCCTGCATTCAGGAAATCTTTGCGCCTTTCCTGGGTGCAATCGGCTAATGATGAACGAGGTTGGCAAGTTTGTTGGCCAAGTCTGTCATATCGAGGGAGCTGAAGAGGGAGGCGAACGCTTTCGGGAGGACATGAGCAACGAGGAACGGCGTTCTGCGGCCAATCTCCTGCTGCTTTGCTATGATCACCATGTCGAGACCGACGATGTCATCGCTTATCCTGCAAAGCGGATGCGGCAGATCAAGATCGACCACGAAAAGCGCTTCGCTTCACCCGACAGGGCAATGCTGGCAGAGATGACCGATTGGACTCGCGCTGACGCCGCGACCTTCCCGGTGAATCTTCTTGCGCTTAATCGCGCCTGTGGATGGAATTTCAACCCACCGCATCCAGCCGCTCCTGCAGATACCCGTTCAGCACGATCATCTCCTTGAGCGCCTTCACCGCATCGCCCTTGTGCTGGGCAATGAACTGGTCGGCGACGGCCTGAAGGGCGGCCTCCTGGCGGCTGTCCAGTGTCACGATGTGGTCCACGGTGGGGCCTCCGAGCGTTCCTGTTGAAATTGAACAAAACGGGAACAAAAATGTCAAGAGCGAATTGACTTGGCGAGGAATGCCTTCCTATTTGTCAGTAGGCGGGGCGGTTGCTCACAAATCGAGGAGAGCCGCGATGGGCAGACGAAAAAGCCGGTTCGACAGGCTGTCGGCGAGGGATGCGGAGGCGATCATCAGGGACGCTTTGAGCCTGCGCCGGACGGTGCTGTCGTCGCAGCTGCATCTCAAGGCGCATGGCGAGCTGTTCTGGCAGCTTTGCGGGCTTGTCGAGAAATTGCACGAGGTGCTGGCCAGCGTCGCGGAGAAGGAGCCCGATTACCGGATGGCGGAGCTTGGCCTGCTTCCCCTCCCCGAGGATTACTCGACCCGGAAATGAGCCATGGCCGGGCCGATGGACAGCGTTGGACGTGCCGCCAAGGCCAACATGCTGCTTATCGTGGAGTGCGGCCACTGCTACCACGTCGGGCGCTTCAGGGCGAATGACGTGGCCCAGGTGGTGGGCTGGAACAAGCCGCTGGAAGCGATCAGGTTCAGGTGCAAGCGATGCAGCCGCAAGGACACGACGGTGAAGACGCAGTTCATCGACCAGGATCATCCGCCCAAGGGCTACATCTGGGTGCTGCAGAAATTCAAGCGCTAAAACAAGGAGCCTTGCGCCGGCGCCTGCTGCGGAAATTTGATCTGTGTCGCCGGTTTTTCGACGATCACCAGCGCGTCATCGGGCGCCGTGCGCTGCAGGTGTCTTGTCTCCGACCATGGCGCCGTCAGCCAGGTCTCGGTTTCTTCCGGCGTGGTCAGGATCACCGGCATTGCCTTGTGGTGGATCGGCGCGATCAGCGCGTTGGGCCTGGTCGTCATGAAGCCATAGACCTGGTGCTCGGCGGGGCCGTCCTTGACCTTGCGAATGCCCTGCCAGCGCGTCCACAGGCCGGCAAAGAAGAACAGCGGGCGGTCCTCGCCGAGTGCAAACCAGAAGTTGCGCTGAATGCCGGTCTCGGGGTCTTTGTCGCCGGGCGTCGGGCTGGGCTCGGCGAAGCTGGTGACGGGCACCACGCAGCGGTTCTCGATGCCGAGATATTGCTGCCAATGGCCGTATTGCGGATTGCGGATATTGGTGGTGCCGTAGTCGGCCTTGCCCTTGACCCGCTCCAGTGGCGTCGGCATGCCCCACAGCAGATTGGCCAATTCGCGTTCGCCGTCCGGCGCGTTGCGCACCACCGGGCCGGGCTGGTTGGGATAGATGTCGATGGAGGGTTCGAGATTGCCGAGGATGTCACGCAGGGCGCGGGTCCACTGGCGGATGGCCTGCTGGCTGGTCGTGATATTGTAAAGATTGCACATTTCAGGCCGTTCCCGGATGCTCAGGCATCTTGTTGGAAACGGCCCGGAATTTCCAGCGCTGTCCGTTGGGTTGCTGACACGGCAGGCCGTGTCAGCAATGGTTTTGTGAGACCTACCGCGCCGATTGTCTCATAGCTTGTGCGGCGACTGCCGCCAGAAAAGCCCTCGCCGCGGCATCGCAGGCCGCTCGAGACGGGCCTTTGGCGAAAAGAAGAAGCTCGGCGGCTCGAATGTTGAGCCCGTGCTTCCTTGCGAATGTGGCTAGATCGTAAGGCTTGTTGTCGTAAGGCTGGTCGTCATAGTCGATCGTCAGATCGTAGTTTTCTTTCATTTTCTTCCTCCCGTTAGCGATCTCCCCCTCCAGTCGCTAACGCAAAATTAACGTCGATGGCGGCGGGCGAGTCCACCAATCAGAGATTGTGTAAAAAACGTACGAGCTCGGATGCTCGCCCTCGCAACGGGGCCGCGAGCAATCGCCGCGGACCGGACCGGTCGAAAGAGCCGATTATGATGGCAACGTTGGAAAAGGCTGCCACGGCCTGGTGCCACGGGGTGTCCGCGACGCCTACCGTGCCTAATGGCAGTCATTTTCATCTTCCAGGCCCGGTCCGCAAAGCCGGCCTCGTCGGGTTCGGCTAGAGAATAAATCCGGCTAATAACACCGTAAGGAGCAGTGACAGCGGAACGGCCGCAAGACACCAGATCTCCAACGTGTTGTTTTGCAGCGGGTCCATCGTCAGCCTCACTTTTTGGTTCGTCATTGTGACACTAACGGTTGGTCGGAGGTAGGGGTTCCAAGCGACGCCGTTCATAGAGCGCTGCCTGTGCTGTATATTAGCAACAGCTTGACGACCGCTGAGCCCCTAACGCTTGGGACAGCTTCATTTGGCGCCGGATTGGATGCGTATTCCGCAGGAATGCAAGCGCCCCTCCGCAGCAGCCGTGCGGCGATCGATCGCCGCCCTTGATCAGCGCCGAGCCGATCATGCCCCGGAACCCAATGCCTGCGTCGACCTCCGGCCGAAGTTTCGCTACCACCGAGCCGATCCGATGTTCACTCACAGCCAGCGATGCCCGTTAATAGGACCTAAGTCTGACCTGCCTGCGCAATGGTCTCGTGTACAGCCGGCGCCGGGAACAACTGCGGCCGTCTTCAGTTGATGGCGTCATCTCCTCGAGGAGAAATCGGCGCAGAATCAGTCCCTTCATGCGCTGATTAGGGTCTGCCTGCCATTGCTGGATTTGGCGGGCGGACCCTTGGTTCTGTACGCTCCAGATCGAAAGCGGGTAAGCTCGGGATCACTCATCATCCCAGAAATCCTTTAGTGAGGGCGGAGGTCTTCCTTGCCCCTGAGATGCTTGACCTGGCTTGACATCCGAAAAGGACGACCTCCCAGCGGCCGCACGCAGCGGGGTCGCCCTCAGCCCTCCAGCGCCTCGTGCTGGTAAAGCTCGTCCATGCTGAGCGTCGCAAGCGCGGCGAAAGGTGCCTGCTTCTTCACGCGGCCGTTGCTCAGGATCACCACGTCGTCGCAGAACGAGATGGTGCTGCGATGATGGCTGATGACGATGGTGGTGCGGCGGCCGGCCCGCGACTTGAGCGTCTCGACGATCGCCGCTTCCGACAGCCCGTCCACTGCATTGGTGGCTTCGTCGAGGATGAGGATATCGGGATCGCGCACCAGGGCCCTGGCCAGCGCGATCCGCTGCCGCTGGCCCGCCGAGAGATTGACGCCCCGGTAGCCGACGACGGTCCTGTAGCCCTGCGGCAGCTGCTCGATGAAATCATGCGCTTCGGCCAGTTTTGCCGCGCGCTCGGCGTCGTCGGCCGAGGCCGCGTCCTGGCCGTAGATGATGTTGTCGAAAATGGTGCCGTCGACCAGCTCCAACTCCTGGCTGGCGAGCGCGATGTGCTTTCGCCATTGGCTGGGGTCGATACGGTCGAGCGGCAATCCATCGACGAGGATCCTGCCGCTGTCCGGTTCGACGAAGCGGCACAGGAGATTGACGATCGTTGTCTTACCGGCGCCCGAGCGGCCGATCAGCGCCGTCGAGCGGCCGCTGCGGAGGTCGAAACTCGCCGCATGCAGCACCACCGCGCGCTGTTCCGAACCGGAATAGGTAAAGGTGACGTCCTCGAACTTGATGCCCTGGCTGAGCCCGGGGAACGCCGCGTCACCTTGCGGCGGCGCGGGCTTGTCGGACGGGTCCAGCATCCACGTCACCTCTTCCAGCGACCCGCTCAGGCCTTGCAGCTGGCTCCAGGCCATTTGCAACGACCGCATATAGGGCTGCAGCCGGTAGAGCAGGATGACGAAGGCGACGATCAGCGGGAAGCTGACATCGGCGAACCAGGCGCCGATCACCACCGCCAGGAACAGCATGGCGTGCAGAACTTCGGTCAGCGGCGGCAATGCTCCCTGACGCGTCAAAAGCACGAACGCCGCCCGGCGCACTGCATCCGATGCACGGTCGAATGCCGCCTTCTCGCGTTGCTCCTGGCCAAAAATGCGGATCAGCCGCCCGGCATGCACCAGATGCAGCATCTGCGATGCGAGCTGGCTGTTGCGGGAGGCGACGCTGCGGCTCGGCGCCTTCAGATTTGCCGACAGCATGGCGTGCGCGACCTGCACCAGCGCCAGCCCCAGCGTGACCAGCAACGTCATCTGCCACGATAGAAGCAGCAGGAAGGTCAGGAGGATGATTGCGGCCGACGCGTTAACGATTGCCCCAAGCGTGATCTGGATGGCATCCGAGGCCCGCCAGGATTCGTTGGAGATGATGTTGAGCAGCCGTCCAGGGCTTTGCTGCAGGAAGAACGGGTAGCCTACCCTAAGCAACTGCTCCGACAGCGCGCTGCGGATCGAATGGCTGGCCTTGCCATAGATGAAGGTGGTCAGCAGCGTGTTGGCGAAGGCGAACAGATTCTTCAGAACGATCGAGCCGAGGATGGCGACCGATATGACGATCAGCCGGTCGCGCTCGCTCAGGCTCGCTCCGACATGCTGGAAGACGGCGGAAAAGCCGGCCATGCCGGTCTGCCCCTGCCCCATGATTATGTTCAGCAACGGGATGATCAGGCCGATACCAAAACCTTCGAGCGCGGCGCTGAGCAGCCCGAGCACCACCACGGCCGGAAGCAGGCGCAACTGCTTTTGCCCGAGCGCGCGGCGCAGCATCGGCAGGCTGGGCGGCATCAGTCGCATGATAGCGGATCACCTCGCCTCGGCATTTGCCTGTTGCTCCTGTCGCACTTCCGTTGTCTTTGGCGATTTCGCCAGCAAAAGCACCGCGAACTTGGCCGCGCCGAGCAGATTCATGCCGATGATCGGCCAGTGCGACAGCTTGAGTTCGCGGTCGAACAGCGGGCCTTTCCTCAGTTCGCGTAAGGCCGCCCTCATAGACCAGTAGAAATGGCGAAGCAGCCACGGCGCGTACCGGATATGTTTCAGGCAAAGCCCGCCATTGCCCATGCTGTAGTCGCGATGCAGCTTTTCGATGGCTTTGCGGTCGCGCCGGCCGTGATGGTGATAGATGGTCATGTCGGGCACATATTCGACCGGAATCCCAAGCAGCACCGCCCGCACCAGATAGTCCGTATCCTCCGCCGAGCGCAGCGGGCCGCCGGCGCCGAAGCGTTCGTCGAAACGGCCGATGCGGGCGGCAACATCGCGGTGCATCGTCATGTTGCAGCCGAGTACGAAGCCGCCGGGATGGACATCCGGCGTAAGCCGCGCGCGCACCGGCGACCGCTTGATCGTGAACGGCAGGTCGCGGAGATCGCCGATCTCTACGCGGCCGCCACGGATGACCCGTTCGCCGGCCGCATAGTGCCGCTGCAGATCGCGCAGATAATCCTTGTGGACCGCACAATCATCGTCGACGAAGACCAGCACGCGGCCCCGCGCCCGCTCCAGCCCGGCATTGCGGGCGGCCGCCAGTCCAGGTCGTGGTTCGCGAATAGCCGTGAACGGAATGTCCGAAAGTTCGGCGATGCTGGCCAGCCGTTTGGCCGTGCTGTCGGTCGAGCCGTTGTCGACAACCACCAGTTCGGCAGAGAAGGCAGGGTAGGCGCGGCACGCGGCCTGGATCGACTTTATGCAAGGCTCGAGCACGCTGACACGGTCGCGTGTGCAGACGATGAAGCTGACCGCCGGCGCCGGTCCTTGCTGCGGCTGCGGCGACATGGCCGCCGGCACCGTCGAGCGGCCGCGCTGCTGGAGCTGGTGCGATTTGACGAACATGCGTTGCTAGCTCAACTCAGGGGAAGGCAAAACCGCCGCGGCCGGCACGGACTGCAGATACCGCGACAGGGCATCCACCTGCCTGGTGACCGACATCGAGGCGAGACTGAAGCGCGGCGCGAAGGCACCGGTGCGAAACACGTACTGCTCGCGGCGCCGGATGAGCTTCCATTTCGCCGTCCGTGTCAGGAATTCGTGCATCAGCAGCGGCTGTCTTTCCCCCGATATCAACTGATAGAGGAAATAGAACAGGTTCAGCGTGCCAGCCTGGTAGCTCGGCCTCGTCTCGGCCGGCAGCCCGGCAATCCTTTCTTCCAGCGCAAGGATCCATTCGGCGGCACGGCGAACCGTGCCCATCGACAGGACCTCACCGATGTCGCGGAGGCCTTGCGTCCCTTGTGCGAGCCCTTCGCGCTCTAGGTTCTCGGCGACGATCTTCAAATGCGTCCTGCGCATTTCGCGCTTGTGCCTGTTGGTCACGCTGTCGTCATGGATACGATAGGCGATCAGACTTTCGGGGATCATGGCCGCCGGGTAGCGGTCGGTCAGCCGCCTGAACAGGTCGAAATCCTCGGCATGCTTGTAGCTCGTGTCATAATATAGAACGTCTTCTTCTATGACATTCCTGTTGTATACCACCGTGGAATGCATGAAGATCGTGAAGAACATCGACAATATCCGCAGGCTATTGTCCTGGAATATCGGATCGGGCGACCCCCTGACGACGCGGTTGCCGAGCAAGGTGTCGAAGCCTGCACCGCACAGCGCAAGGTCAGGCTGCTGGTTAAACAGCGCGACCTGTCGCGACAGGCGCCGGGGATAGGCGATGTCGTCGGCATCCATCCTGGCGACCAGATCGCCGCGGGCCACCGCCAAGCCTTCATTGAGCGTTGCGATCAGGCCACGGTTTTCGCGTGAGATGATCGAGATGCGGCTGTCGGCCTGGCGATATTTCTGCAGGATCTGCAGCGAGTTGTCCGTCGAGCCGTCATTGATGGCGATGACCTCCACACGCTCGTAATCCTGCCGCAGGACGCTGCCCAGCGCGGCGGCGAGGTAAGGTCCCGCATTGTAGATCGGCAGCAGAACTGACACCAAGGGAGCAGCCATGATCAGCTCCGATCGGTTCGTTGCAGCTTGCGTGGCAAGCGTGATGCGCCATCAAGCGGCTTGCCCAGATACGCTCCAGCCGCGAGCCATCCGGCATTGGTCGTGTCGATGCCTGCCGGGAAGCCGGCGCGGTCTCTCCGGGCAACATAGGGGAAGTGGCGTTTGAGGCTGTTGAGCGGCATCTCGAAAAGCAGCCACGAGACCGAGGCCAGCATGAGCGTCGCCGTTCCCGCCACCAGGAACTGTCCCGGCCCTTGTTCCGAGACGTTGAGCGGGATCCAGGGCTGCGACTTGACGACCAACGCCAGCACTATCGGATGGTAGAGATAGACGCCGTAGCTGATGCGGCCAAGGCCAAGCAGCGGCGGCAGTTCGAGACCTTTTCCGATATAGCCGCCAACGCCTGTCGAACAGCTTGCAACGATGACCACCAGCGGTACGAGAGGCAGGATCTGCAACAGCAGCCAGAGGCCCCATTCCTGCACCGGATTTGCCGGCGCCGGCGCAAACCACTGCAGAACGAAAAACGCCACCGCGAGCCCCGGCCAGCCAGCTCGAAGCCATTGCGGCAAGCCGGCAGCTCTTGACCGATAGGCGGCAAGCAGCGCACCGGACGCCAATGCGTCCATTGACGCCGGCGGCAGCAGGTCGCGTGCCAAACCGGGCGTTCCAGCGATCGGCCAATAAAACCGATAGGCCAGCGACAGCACGATAACGCCAATGCAGATCGATTCCAGGCGCCGGCGCGGCGCCAGCAGGACGATCAGCGGCCAGGCGATGTAGAACTGCTCCTCGATGCTCAGGCTCCAGAAATGGCAGAGCAGCCAGGGCGTCCATTCATTCTGCGCTGCGTACCAGAAATTCGACAGATAGAGCGCATGCCAGACCAGCGATCCTCTGGACTGCTCCAGGTCCACCAGCCAGACAAAACCCAGCACGGCGAAATAGGGCGGGAATATCCGCAGCGCTCGCCTGATATAGAAGGATTTCAGCGCCGGTCCGGTTTCGAATTCGGCGGCCGCTCTGGCTTCCAGCAGCAGTCGCGTGATCAGAAAGCCGCTCAGCACGAAGAACAGACGCACGCCGATATGGCCCCAGAACGAGGACCCGCCGACCGCGAAGAAGTGGGCGTACAGCACCATCGTCACGGCGATGGCCCTCAGCGCGTCCAATTGGGTGTCGCGCGCATTTCCCATTAGCGGCGTACGCCGGCGGGACGGCGAAACTGCCAATCGGTCAACATGGCGGCGTCGTTCACGGCGCATTTCCAATCGGAAGCGCCCCCCTCACGCAGAATAGGGCCACCATTGTGCAACGCAACACAAAAAGTTGACACATTTGAAACAGGAACGTGAGGCGCGGCTAATAGAGGCTCAAAAACTGCAGGAAACAGCCTGAATTGTCCATTTCTGACGGTTTTTGGCGCCCTACCTTGGCCTGCCGATATCAGTGTCGAATGTGCTGCGATGCAGCAAGCTTGCCGTCATCACGGAACGCGTGAAGCTCATCCGTTCGATCGCCGCCAGCGGCACCGGCGTCATCCTCGTCACACACGATCTCTCCACGGTGCGGGCGCTGGCCGACAGGATCGTGGTTCTCAGCCTTGGACGCGTGGCCTATGACGGATCCGCCAGGCACCTTAGCGCCGACCAGCTGTGGAGCCTCATGGCGAGCGGCGCCCTCGCGTCCGCCGGGCAGTAGAAGGCGTGGACCCGCTTCGCGGCACCCACTCACACGCAAGCTTCCCGCCTCTGAGCTACGCCTCCTTGCTGGCATTCGCGAGCCCCACTGTGCGACGCTCCGGGAGCCCCATTCCGACGAGTGCACCGGCGAGCGAGAACAGGGCGGAGACGTCGATTGCCGAGGTGAAACCATCGCTGAAGGCATGTGTAGACGCGAAGCTTCCGGTCCCGGCGAACACCGCACCGGCGATCGCGATCCCCGACACACCGCCCAGAAAGCGGAATGTGTTGAATGTGCCGGCAGCCTTACCGACTTCCGGCCGCGCGACCGCATTGAGAACCGCATTCTGCGCGGCAGGCATGGCCATCGATACGCCGGCACCGGTAATGATCAGCGGGGCGACTAGCTGGATATAGGGCAGATCAGGTGCTGCGATCTGCGCCAGCCAAGCCATTCCGGCTGCCTGCAGGATCAATCCGGCCACGACAAGCCAGCGCTCGCCGACGCGATTGATCAGGCTGCCGGCGATCGGTGCAACTACAAAAAGCGTGGCGGTCCAGGGCAGCAATCCCATGCCGGCGCCGAGCGGCCCACGGCTCTGGGAAAACTGCAGAAACTGCGGCAACAGGAATACGAGGCCGTACATGGCGGCGCAGAGCAGGAAGTTCGCACCTACGCCCGAGGAGAATGCGCGCGCCCGAAAGAACCGCAAAGGCAGCATGGGCTCACGGGTACGCAACTGCCAAAGGACGAATGCGATGGCGAGAAGCAGCCCGGCCGCCAGCGCCGTCAGCACTTCAGAGCTGCTCCAGCCCACGATGTTGCCGCGCATCAGACCCCAGACCACTCCAAATGCCGCCGCAGTTACCAGCACGACGCCGAGGACATCGATTGCCGTGCCCGGCCCGTGGCTCTCCGGAATCCGACGCATCACCAGCGGGATGAGAACGATGCCGACCGGAACATTGAGCCAGAAGATCCAGTGCCAGGAGAGGCCTTCGGAGATCGCACCGCCCGCCATCGGACCGATGATCAGGGCCAGGCCGGTGATGCTGCTGAATATCCCCAGCGCCTTGCCTCGTTCCTCCGGAGGAAAGGCGACGCTCAGAAGCGCCATTGCCAACGGCATGACCATTGCGGCACCCGCGCCCTGAACCGCGCGGGCGGCGATCAGCAATCCGGCATTTCCAGCGAGCGCGCAGGCAACGGACGCTGCGACGAACAGCGCCAATCCGGCGATGAAGATGCGGCGTCGGCCAAACCTGTCACCGAGCGCCGCCCCGGTCATGAGCAGGACGGCAAAGCTCAAATTATAGGCGTTCATCGTCCATTGCAGCGTCTCCAGCGAGGCATCGAGTTCGACCCGCATCGTACTCAATGCGGTCGCGACGACCATCGCGTCGAGAACGACCATCAAGGAGCCTATCGACGTGAGGGCGAGAACCCAGACCTTCGTTGATGCCGCACTTTGCTTGCTCATGATTATGGCGCCTCCGGCTCGAACAGAGAGCCCGCCAGGTTCGCGGGCCCACGCTGCAGAGACGCGGAGGCATCACCAAAGGATTCCAGCCAAAGAAAGTTTTTTCGACCGAATCCTTTTGCCATCGTCGAGCGTCTATAGGACGCTGCGCCCGATGGCGGGCGCCTCTGCCTGGGAGATATGCATGAAATCGACCCTTGTGCGATGACCGGATCCGCACCCGGCACGCCAGAAGGACGGGAGCCATTTGACCGGCTGCTCGGCGAATTGCGGCCGAAACTGCACCGTTATTGCGCCCGCATGACCGGTTCGGTGATCGATGCCGAGGATGTCGTCCAAGAAGCTACGGTCAAGGCGCTCGAGGCGTTCCCCGGGACCGGGCCGATAGCCAATGTCGAGGGCTGGCTGTTCCGCATCGCGCACAATGCAGCGCTCGACCACCTACGCCGTCGCGCCAGGGTGGATGCCGCGCATGCCATCGAGGATATCAACATGATACCTGACCCCGGCATGTCGGCCGAGGGTCGACACACTGCAGCCGCAAGCCTGCAGACCTTCATGCGCCTGCCCGCGGCGCAGCGTAGCAGCGTCATCCTCATGGATGTGCTCGGCTATACGATCGAAGAAATCGGCAACATTATCGACAGCAGCGTTCCGGCGGTGAAAGCCGCACTGCATCGCGGCCGTCTGCGCCTGCGCGAGGTCGCCGGCGAGCCTGACGATAGGCCAGTGCCGTTGTTGGCCGAGCCCGAGCGGGCGCGTCTGGCAGCCTATGTAGAGCGGTTCAACGCCCGCGACTTCGATGCGATCCGCGACATGCTGGCCGAGGACGTGCGGCTTGACCTCGTCAACCGGCTCCGGGCGAGCGGCCGCACGAAAGTGGGCCGGTACTTCCACAATTACGCGGGTATCCACGATTGGCGGCTGCTTCCAGGCGTGGTCGATCGGCGCCCAGCCATTCTGGTGATCGACCCGGACGACTCGGCCGGAGGGCCAAAATACTTTATCCTGCTGGAATGGGCGGGCGACAGATTGGCGAGAATTCGCGATTTCCGCTATGCGCGCTACACGCTTGATGGCGCCGAGGTGGTGGCCCTGCAAGCATAGCAATTCTCTTTCAGAATATCGAACCGAGCACGGGCCAGCCCGCTTCCTTGGAAACGCACCAGCTATTTTGGATCGCGGCCGCTTGTCATCCAAGCGGCCGCCCTTTTCCGCCGATCCAGCTTTAAGCCGGTTGCAACTCCCTGCGCGGCAGCGGCGGGAAGGCGATCGCAATCGCCATCGCGCCAAGCCCGACAAGAGCCGAGCCGATGAACAGCCAGGAATAGCTGGCATAGGCATCGAACACCATGCCGCCGGCGAGCGGGCCGAAAGCCATGCCGAGGCTGGACAGCATGGTTACGGCACCGAACACCGTGCCGAGGATGCGCTGGCCGAAATATTCGCGCGCCAGCACCGCATAGAGCGGCATGACACCGCCATAGGTGGCGCCGAAGATGACGGCGAGTGTGTAGAATTGACCAAGCTCACTAACCGCCAGATAGGCGGCGATGACCACGGCCTGTATGGCCAGCCCGGTGATCAGCACCGGCTTGACGCCCAGCCGATCGGCAAGCACGCCGTAAAGCAGCCGGCCACCCAGCCCTGCCAGGCCCTCGATGCTGTAGATGCTGACCGCCGCCATCGGCGCTATGCCGCACAGCATTGCATAGCTCACCATGTGGAAGATCGGCCCGGAATGCGCTGCGCAGCAGGCAAAGAAGGTCAGTCCCAACACGATGAATTGCGGCGAGCGCAGCGCCTGCGGAACCGTCATGCCGGCACCCCCGGCGGCAACGCTTGGGGCAGCGCCGTCGGCAGCGGGCTTGGGCGGCTGGCGCACCAGAAGCGCGGCCGGCAGTAGCAGCACCCACGCCGTGATGCCGATGTCGAACATTGCGGTGCGCCAGTCGTAGGCCGAAATCAGCCAGCGGGCGAAGGGCGAGATGGTCATTGGCGCCACGCCCATGCCGGCCGAGACCAGCGAGACCGCAAGGCTGCGGTTCGTGTCGAACCAGGCGGAGGTCAGCGCGATCATCGGCGCGAAGAAGGCGCTTGCCGCGAGGCCGACGAGCACGCCGTAGGCCAACTGGAAAACGAGCAGCGAACCGGTGCGGCTGGCCAGGACCAGCGCCAGGCCGAGCAGCACGGCGCCGGTCAGGACGACGATGCGGGCGCCGAAGCGGTCGTAAATGGCGCCCCAGGCGAAGCCGCCGAGGCCCATCACCAGGAAGTTCAGCGTCATCGCGCTCGATATGCCGGCGCGCGACCATTGTGTGTCGAGCGCCATCGGTTCGAGGAAGATCGCCAGCGAGAACATCGCCCCGAGGGCGACACAGGTCATCAGCGCGCCAGCCGCGACGATAACCCAACGATAGGGAAGGCTCATTTCAATTTTCTCCCATGCCGGAAGCGTTGATACGGCACGACCTTTTCGAGCTTCGCCGAGCCGCTTGCGTCCGAAGGACGTTGGACAACTTTTGAATCCGACAATCCGGTTGCATTTTTTATCCAGTCAGGAAATTGCGCCGCTCAATTGTTCCATTCCATTGACCGTGCATCGTCCTGAGCTAGATTTCCAGCCTGGCGATCAGGAGCTATCGGGCATGGAACTTCATCGCGGCCGTCTCATCGACCACATCCAGTTGGTGGTCAGGGATCTTTCGGCCAGCCGGCGCTTTTACGAGGCGGTTCTCAACGTGCTCGGCGTACCGATCGGTGGCGCCGGCAATTATTATTTCTGGGCCGACGAGCTGTTCATCTCCAGCCCCGACAGCCCGGCAGCCCAGGGAAAGCTGACCGGCCGCCATCACCTTGCCTTCCAGGCAAAGGACCGTGCGATGGTCGATGCCTTCTACAAGGCCGGGCTTGAGGCCGGCGGCACCGACAATGGTGCGCCGGGCGAGCGGCAGCACTATCACCCTGGTTACTATGCCGCCTTCCTGCTCGACCCCGACGGCAACAACATCGAGGCCGTCCATCACGGCCCGGCCAACCGCAGCGCCGAGTCAGTGAAGATCACGTTCTGATGATCGGGTGATGGGGGCAAGAATCTTGCTTGCGACGGCGTCGGATCGGGTGCGGAGGTCATTCCGCCCCGCCCTATCGCGTCAGTGCCGCCATTTGGCCCGCCAGGAAGTCGACGAACAGCCGCGCCCGGACCGGCAACTGCCGCCCGTAGGCATGGACGATGTGCACCGGCATGGTCGGCATCGCCACCTCGGGCAGGATGCGGACCAGGCGGCCCCAGTCGAGATCGTCCTGCACCGCAAACCGCATCAGATGCGCGATGCCGGCGCCGGCAAGTGCCGCATTGCGGATGGCACCGCCGTCGTCGGTATCTAACCGCCCAACCGGCACGATCACCGTACCGTCGGCAAAGGCGATGGGATAGGGCCGGCCAGCCATCTGGTAACGGATGAAGTCATGGTTCGCCAGATCCTCGACCGATGCCGGACGGCCGCGCCGCTCGACATAGGCCGGCGAGGCCACCAGCACGATCGGCAGATTGGCGATCTTGCGCGCGACGAGCCCGGTGTCTGAGAGCGGCCCCATGCGCACAGCAACGTCATAGCCTTCGCGGATCAGGTCGGCGTGGCGGTCGGTGACGCTGAGCTCGAGTTTTACTTCGCCATGCTGCGCAAGGAACGCCTGCGCCCATGCGGCGATCAGGCCGCGCCCAAGTTCGACCGGCGCTGTTACGCGCAGCAGGCCGCGCGCCGTATCGGCCATCTGGACAATGTCCTCGGCATCATCCAGTGCCCTGAGCAGCGGCGCCACCCGCTCGTAATAGGCGAGGCCTTCGCTGGTCAGCCCGAGCCGACGCGTCGAGCGCTGGATCAGCCTGACGCCGAGCCGGCGCTCGAGCCGCGCCACGCTTTTCGACACCGCCGACGGGCTGGAGCCGACCAGCTGGCTGGCGGCATGGAACGAGCCGGCATCGACGGTTCGGACGAAGGCGACGAGACCGGCGGTCTTTTCGAGGATGGTGGTCATTCCGGAATTCCAGGCACGAAAGAACGGAGCGTAGGCATCCTAATACGCTTTTTGATCACCATTAGATACCGCTCATCGTCGACAAAGGAGAGATTGATGAGCAAGCTGAACGGCAAGGTCGCCATCGTCACCGGCGCATCCAAGGGTATCGGCGCCGCCATTGCCAAGAGATTTGCCACGGCCGGCGCCGCAGTGATCGTCAACTACGCCTCGTCGCGAGAAGGCGCCGAGCGGATCGTCGCCGAGATCGAGGACCGTGGCGGCCGCGCCCTCGCCGTCCGAGGCGACGTGTCGCAAGCGGCCGACGTGTGTCGTCTTTTCGAAGTGGCAAAATCGGAGTTTGGCGGGCTCGATATACTGGTCAACAATGCCGGCGTCTTCGCATTCGAGCCGCTGGAAGCGGTGACCGAGGCCGAGTTTCACCGTGAGTTCGACACCAATGTGTTGGGCATCATTCTGACCACGCAAGAAGCAGTGAAGCATTTTGGCCCGGGCGGCGGCAGCATCATCAACATAAGCTCGGTCGCCAGCCGCAATCCGCAGCCGAATTCGCTCGTCTACGCCGCCACCAAGGGTGCGGTGGACACGATCACGCTGTCGATGTCGCGGGAGCTCGGCGCCCGCAATATCCGCGTCAACGCCATCGCGCCCGGCGGCGTCGATACCGAAGGCCTCGCACGCATCGGCATTGTCGGCAGCGAATTCGAAAAACAGATCGTCGCCATGACCCCGCTCGGCCGCTTCGGCCTGCCCGACGACGTCGCCCGCGTCGCGGTGTTCCTCGCTTCCGACGAGGCGTCATGGCTGACCGGCGAGCGCATCACCGCCTCGGGCGGCTGGCGATAGGCATGGAGGCCGCGGACCTGCTGTTTCACGGACCATGCCCCACGCCGCGCGACGTCGAGGAACACCGCAATCGATGACGACAGCGATCTAAGCCCTATGTTTCGGCGAGGGAGGAGCGCCGTGCGCCATCGATGATGGCGCAATGCCAGGGAGGTAACGGATGACGGACGACGAAAAAGCAATCCGAAAGCTGGTCGGGACGTGGATGGATGCAAGCAAGCGTGGAGACATCGCGACCGTCCTCAGTTTAATGACGGACGACGCGATCTTCATGGTTCCCGGCAGGGAACCCTTTGACAAGGAGATCTTCGCGGCGGCCGCGCAGGAGACGGCCGGCGTTCATATCGACGGCACGAGCGATATCGTGGAACTACAGCTTCTCGGCAATTGGGCTTTCATCCGCAGCCGCATCGACATGACCGCGACCCCGCCGAATGGGGAGCCGGTCCATCGATCGGGATATGCGCTGACGCTCCTGCGCAAGGAGGCCGATGGTGCGTGGCGGCTCGCGCGCGACGCAAACTTGCTGACCGCGCAAGGCTAGAGCCGGTCTCCGGCATCTCTGCACCGGAAGGCGCGCCAGGGGGAGCGATAAGGTGGCGAAGATGCGTTCAAGGTCGCCCTGAACAGCATTCTCCTCCTCCATCTGATCACACCGGCAAGAGGGCATTCGGTTTGACATCGGCGATGGAGGCGAAAGTGTGTGTTTCGCGCACGCCGGGCAGAGGCAGAATAACCCGCTGCAGGAAATCCTGGAACACCGCCATTTCAGCGATCCGCGCCTTGACCAGATAATCGAAACCGCCAACCACCATATGGCACTCCAGAACCTCCGGGGCTTTCGCCACGGCTTCGGCGAAGCGGTCAAAGACATGCGGCGCCGTGTGGTCAAGCCGGACCTCGATGAACACCAGCGTTCCCCTGCCGACCTTGCGCGGATCGAGCATAGCCCTGACCGCTGTGATGAACCCGTCGCGGAACAGGCGCTTCACCCGCTGGCTGGTTCCGGTCGGCGACAGCCCGACACGCCCGGCAAGATCAAGCGTCGTCCGGCGCCCATCCTCCTGCAGCAGCCGGAGCAGGCTGCGGTCTATCTGGTCGAGGTCGTCCATTTCACAATCCACTCTATCTCAGGGATTTATGTGCTGATTTCACGCAGAGATGCCAAAATCAACGTATTTCATCATATAAAACCTCGCAATAGCCTGCGTTTCCGGCACCCACTCAAAGCAGATGTGGTGAGCCGATTTCGACGAACACAGGAGTGCAGGATGACCAAGGAAGCGTTCAACCCAGCCGGCAAGAGTGCGGCGGAAATCAGCAAGGGAGCGACCGAAATCCTGGTGCTGAGCGAAGCCGACGTGATGGCGTGCATCGACCTCAGCCAGCTTCTCGATGTCCTGGAAGACGGCTTCAAGGCGCTGTCACAAGGCAAGGTCGTCAATCCACCCCGACCACAGCTCGACATCCCCGGAGCCGGCTACAGTCTCACCATGCCGGCCTGGATGGAGGGCATGAACCTGACCGTCAAGATCGTCAATGTCTTCGAAGCCAACCTGGCCAAGAACCTGCCCAGCCATCTCGCCACCATCAGCCTGTTCGATCCGCTGTCCGGCCTGCCGGTCTGCATCATGGATGGCACCTTCATAACCGCGGTGCGAACCTCCGGCTCCGCCGTGCTGTCGGTGCGCGCGCTTGCCCGCCGGGATGCCAGGATAGCGACAGTGATCGGCGCCGGCGTGCAGGCCAACCAACACCTGCATCTGTTGCCGCTGGTGCGCGACTTTGCCGAAATCCGGGTCGCTTCGAAGAGCTTCGACGATGCGGCAGCACTTGCCCGGCTGCATCCGTCGGTGGTGGCGGTCGCCGACCTCGAGGCGGCGGTGCGCAGTTCCGACGTGGTGTGCCTGGCGACCCACTCCTACCAGCCGGTGATCGACGCAGGCTGGGTCCAGCCGGGCACGCATGTCTCGTCGGTCGGGGTGGCGCCGCCCGGCGGAGAAATGCCGATCGAGCTCATCGGCAAATCCAGTCTTTTTGTCGAAACCAAGGATGCGTTCAAACCGACCCCGGTCGGTTCTTGCGAGCTTGCCGGCTTCGACCCGGATTTCGGCACCGAGCTTGGCGCCATGCTGCTCGACCGCGCGCCGGGTCGCGTTTCCAATCAACAAATCACCACCTACAAGGCGATGGGCATTGCGATGGAAGATATGGTCGCCGCCGATCTCGCCTATCGTTGCGCCAAGCGCCTGCGCAAGGGAAAGCTCATCGTGCTGTAGGCGCGTGCCGCGAGCCAGGCGGGATCGACCTTCCTGACAATGGCCCCTTCGCGGAAGCGGCCGGGCTAAAGGCGGCCTCTCAGGCCGGCTCGCGTTTCAATGCCTGCGCCATGCAGTGGATGCCGCCGCCGGTCTTCGAGATCTCGCTCATGTCGATGGCCGCGACCTCGAAGCCGCGCGCCTTGAGCTGGCCGATCAGCGTCTGGCTCGAGGTTGGCGCGATCACCCTGTCCTTGCCGAGCGACATGAAGTTGCAGCCGAGCGCCATCGTGTCCTGGAACGGCACGTCGATGATCTCGTGGCCCTTGCCCTTCAGCCAGTCGACGATGCCCGGCTCCGTACAAGCAAGGCAGACGGCGGTCAACTTTTCCGCAATCGGCACCACCATCAGGTCGATATGGACGTAATATTCGTCGATGAAGGCGATGCGGGTCTCCCAGCCCTCCTTGTCGAACCAGGCCTGCACCTGGCGCGCGCCCTCCTCCTGCGTGCGGGCGCCGCCGCAGCCGATCAGCACCACGCCATCCTCGATGACATTGAAGTCGCCGCCTTCGAAGGTGCCGGCGGTGACCATGTCGTAGATCGGAATGCCGAGCTTCTCATGGGTGCGGATCGCCGCGTAGTTCTCGCCGCGCCGCCACCACTGGGCCATGGCGGTGATGATGGCGCCGTAGGGCGTCATGACGCTGGAATCGCGCGAATAGACCTGCATCGGCAGCTCCGGCGTCGGCTCGTGCCAGTGGATGTTGACGCCGAAATGCTCATAGGCGGCGGCCAGGTCCTTGTGCTGCGCCTGCGCGATCTGGACGTTGCAAGGCGCCTCGCGCAGATGTTTTCGCGACAGCGAGCTGGTCGAGAGATGGCGCAGGAAATTCGGCGAGCCGAGCAGCACGTCGGTCAGCACATCGGTCTCGTTGGCGAAGCCCCAGGCGGTCAGCGGCTTGGTGCCGCCGGCCGGGTTGCGGCGCTGCAGCGAAAACGGCTCGGCGACGATGCGGTCATGGACGGTCATGGGGTTCTCCTCGTGAAGGGGGCGGCTTGGTTAATCATGCGGCTTGGTTGCTTGGTATCCACCAATCCCGTCCGCGCGGGGTGGTGACATATTCCGGCCAGCGAAAGCCGATCGGCGGCTCGTAGTCGCAGAGCGGCGCGATCCAGTTCGAGCCGCCGATACCACCGCCGGTGCGGGCGACGAATTCGTCCATCGCCGCGTCGCGCGCGGCCTCGTCTTCCAACAGGCGAAGTGCCGCGAGCGCGATGGTCTTTGCGGCGCAGATGACCATCGGGTCGATGGTCGCGGAAATGCCGCCCAGCGCATTCATCGCCCAGGCCGGATAGGCGTGACCATTCTCCGAGCGCAGTGCCGGGCGGGCGACATAGACCCTTGCCGTCGGCGTATGCCACGACATGTCGGTGTAGTCGTCTGAAGTCGAATTGAGCTGAGATGGCGGCAGATCGAGGCGAAGCAGCGCCTCGGCCGCCTGCGGCGCAATCAGCTGCTCCAGCTCGGCGATGAACGGCTCGACGGTTGCCTCGCCGCCGGCATTGACCTGGATTTCTCGGGCGATCGCCTTGGCCGTCTCGTCCCAGCGCGGCGGCCCGACAGCCGCCAGCGCGTCGAAGGCAATGCCGGCCATGACATGATTGGCCAGCCCCGGCCGCGACTTCGACACCCAGTGCCGCTCATGGCGGCAGCCGCTCATCCTGGCGGCGGCCTCCGCATTGCGGTCGAGCATGGCGGTCACCTGCTCGGCCATCGCAACCGTCGGCACGCGGATCATATACTGGATCTCGGCCAGCCCGGCCGGCAGATTGTCGGCGGTCGCCTGCCCGGCGGTCAGGATCGCCTCGCTGATCGACCAGCCGCCCTGATGCGGCAGCATGGAATCGCGCAGCGCCTTGGACGCCATGTACATCATCATGAGCGCGTCATTGGCGCCGGGCGCCCTGACCGCCGAATGCGCCTGCGGGATGGGCGCTGCGTTGCCTGCCGCCCTCGCCCAGTGTTCCGGCTCGTCGCAGATGAAGCGGTAGATCATCGCATAGGCCGCCCCGCAATGCGTGTCCCAGCGCGCCGTGTTGCACAGCGGCAGCATGTAGAAGGGATGGAAGGAGATCATGCCCGCCTGCCCATCGTAATAGCCCTTCGCGGCATGGATCGGCTTCGATCCCCTCACCTTCTCCGCCGGCTCGCCGGTGAAGCGCAGCGTGCCTGATATGCCGTGGCGCTGCATTGCCGCCTTGGTCGCCAGCAGCCCGCCGAGGCTGGCAATGCCGAGGCCGGAATGCGGATCGGTGTGGCCGCCGGCCTGTTCGCCGAGGCCCGGACGCGGTCGCTTCACCGTCGCCGCATCCTGGCAATTGCCTGGCACCGCGTCGTACTCGGCATACATGCCGATCGTCGGGCCGGTCCCATTGGTCCAGTGGGCGCAGAAGGCGGTCGGCATGCCGCCCGAGCCTTCCTCGACCGAAAAGCCTTCGTGCTTCAACTGCTCCACATACCAGGCCGCCGACTGGTATTCGCGCCAGGCGGTCTCGCCGAAGTCGAAGATGGTCCGCGTCCACGCCGACAGCGACGGCTGGATGTCGTCCAGACAGGCAAGCGCGGTCGCTTGCGCCGAGGTCACCGGTTTCTCCATGGCGGAAAGAAAGCAGTGAAGCGCCCCGCCAAAAAGTGATATGTTTTCCCGGCTCATGCAAATTCGGTTCACCTCTTGCGAATTCCCTCCACTCAAGCGCTGCGCGCCCTCGACAGTTTTGCCCGCCATGGCAGCGTCTGGCGCGCCGCCGACGAACTGCATCTGACCCGCAGCGCAGTCAGCCATCAGCTTCGCCTGCTCGAACGCGATCTCGGCTTCGACCTGCTCGAGCGCATCGGCAAGGGCGTAGCGCTCACCCCGCGCGGCCAGCGCTATGCCAGCGATGTGCGCAAGGCGCTGACGGTGTTGGGTGACGCGGTGACGCGCCATGCCGGCACCGGCGTCGGCGGCTCGTTCAGTGTCAGTTGCACCCCTGGCTTCGCCTCGCTTTTCCTGTGCACTCACATAGGCGAATTCCGGCAGATGTATCCCGACGTCGCGCTGCGCATCCTGACGCCGCGCCGCCTCGATGACGTCAGCAATGCCGAGGCCGACGCTTTCATCGCCTTTGGCGTCGGCAACTGGCCGAACCGCGCGGTCGAGCTGTTGTGCGAAATCTCGTTCACGCCGCTGTGCAGCCCCACCCTGCTCAACAAGATCGGCGGCTTCTCCAAGCCGGCAGACGTGTTGCGCGCAAATCTCCTGCATCTCGGTGACACCGAGGACTGGGCGCGCTGGCTGGCGCTGTCCAAGGTCGAGAACCCCGACCCGGAAGGCGGCATCTTCTTTTCCGATATGAACCTGGTCTTTTCGGCGGCGATCGCCGGCCAGGGCATCGCCATGGGCGACGAGCTGACCAGCGGCCGGGCACTGAGCGAAGGCCGGCTGGTCCGCCCCTTCGACATAGCGATCAACTCCCCGCGCTCGTATTTTCTGGTTTCCGAGCACGCCAAGGCGGCGCATCCGGTGCTGGAGGCGTTTGGGAGATGGCTGAGGTCGAAGCTGTCCGAGAACCAGCGTTAATCTCCCCCCTCAGGGGGGAGATGGCCGCGAAGCGGCCAGAGGGGGTGGGTCCAACTGGGCTCGGCCTGCTGCTGCAGAGGAGGTTGGCACTTCAAGCGAAGCGACCCCCTCTGTCGCCTTCGGCGACATCTCCCCCTTGAGGGGGGAGATTGGCGCATAGATGAATCAAATTTGCCGATCAGGCGAAAACTATTCGGTTGCGGTGAGCCGCCGCCCTGCCTACGATTTCGCCTACGCTAAGGAAAGGGCAGGATGCAGCAACCCGGCCGGGCCGCAGAGATCAAGGCAATCGGGATCGGCAAGAGCTTCGGCTCGTTCCGTGCGCTGGACGATCTGACGCTCGATATCGGCCGTGGCGAGTTCCTCACCCTGCTCGGCCCCTCCGGTTCCGGCAAGACCACTTTCCTGATGATCCTTGCCGGCTTCATTCAGCCGACCGACGGTCGCCTTTACAGCGACGGCGTCGACATCACCGAGCGGCCGGCCGAGCAGCGCGCCGCCGGCATGGTGTTCCAGGGCTACGCGCTGTTCCCGCATATGTCGGTCGAGGCCAACATTGCCTTCCCACTCAAGGTGCGCAAGAAATCGGCGGCCGAGATCAAGCGCCGCGTCGGCGAAATGATCGAGCGCGTCGGGCTCAAGGGCCACGAGAAGAAACTGCCGTCGCAATTGTCCGGTGGCCAGCAGCAGCGGGTCGCGCTGGCGCGGGCGCTGGTGTTCGAGCCTGGTGTGCTTTTGCTCGACGAGCCGTTTTCGGCGCTCGACAAGGGCCTGCGCGGGCAGATGCAGGCCGAGATGAAGCGGCTGCACCAGGAGACCGGCACCACCTTCGTCTTCGTCACCCATGACCAGAGCGAGGCGCTGGCGTTGTCGTCGCGCGTCGCCATCTTCAACCATGGCAAATTGCTGCAGGTCGGCGCACCGGACGAGGTCTACGACCGGCCGGACAACCGCTTCGTCGCCGAGTTCCTGGGCGAGATCAACATGCTGCCGCTGAAGGGCGTGCGCCCGGCCGACAATGGCTCGACGGGCGTCTGCGAAGACCGCGCCATCAGCATGCGCTGCAAGGCCGAGAAGGTCCGTGGCGACGCCATCCTGGCGATCCGGCCCGAATACATGTCGATCGCGCCGGAAGCGGCAGCGGGCGAGAACGGCATTGCCGCGACCGCCGTCGCCTCGACTTATCTCGGTGCTGCAACGCGGCTCGATCTGACGACGCGCCAGGGCGCCAAGGTGACGGTGTCGGTGCCGAACGAGGTCGCCGCCTCCGCACTCAGCAAGGGCAATTCCGTCTGGCTGACATGGCCGGCGGAAAAGGGTTTCCTCCTTCCGGACGGAGGACAATGACGATCAGCGTGGCGAATTCGCCACGCTGACTTTCGGGAAATATCAACGACAAAAAAGGGGAACTGACATGACAAACCAAACCAAGAAAAATTCCATCGAGGCGCTATCCGCCAGGGCAGTGCGCGGCGAGATCTCGCGCCGGCAGTTCACGCAGCTGGCAGGGCTGGTGCTGGCCGGCACGCCGATGCTGCTGCGCTCGACCGGCGCCTTTGCCGCGGCGAAGGAACTGGTGCTGGTCAACTGGGGCGGCGACGCCATCACCGCCTATGATGCCGCTTACGGCCAGGCCTTCACCAAAGAGACCGGCATTGTCGTCAAGATGGATGGCTCCGGCCCGACCGAAGGCGCGATCGCGGCGCAGTTCAAGAGCGGCGCCCCGACCTGGGACCTGGTCGACGTCGACCCGTTCTCGGCGATCACGCTCGGCGCCCAAGGCATGCTCGAGCCGATCGACTATGCGATCGTCGACAAGAAGAAGATGCGAGAGGGCTTCGGCTGGGAATACGCCGCCTCGACCTATTTCTTCTCCTACGTCATCGCCTACGATGCCGAGAAATACGGCAGCCAGGCACCGACCGGCATGGCCGATTTCTTCGACGTGGCAAAATTCCCCGGCAAGCGCTCGCTCTACAAATGGGGCGTGTCGAGCTGGGAAGCGGCACTGCTTGCCGACGGCATCGCGCCGGCCTCGCTCTACCCGCTCGACCTCAAGCGCGCGCATGACAAGATCGCCGCCTTCAAGGAGAACGTCGTCGCCTATTGGGGTGGCGGCGCCGAAAGCCAGAGTGTGCTGCTCAATGGCGAGGCCTCGATGGCCATCGTCTGGTCGACCCGGGCTTCGCTGATCGAGCAGGATTCCGGCGGCAAGATCAAGTTCATCTGGGACCAGGGCCTGATCTCGCCCGGCGCGCTCGCCGTGCTCAAGGGCAATCCCGGCGGCAAGGACGCGGCGATGAAGTTCATCGCCAGCACCCAGGACCCGGAGAAGGAACTCATCATGTTCGAAAAGCTCGGCCAGGGTCCGGCCAACCCGGCCGCCGACGCGCTGATCCCCGCCGACAAGAAGCGCATCAACCCCGTCGATCCCGAGAACATGAAAAAGCAGATCCCGCTCGACATGGATTGGTACGCCAAGAACTACGGGGCGGCACTCGACGAATACACGAAGATCATCTCCGCCTGACGAGCCGGGATAACCGGATGAGAGCATACCTCTCCGACAGGATGGGCGCGGCGCTGTTGATGGCGCCGCTGCTCATCTTTCTTGTGCTGGCCTACGCCTGGCCATTCCTTGGCGTGGTTAAATGGAGCTTCACCCTGCCCACGCCGGGGCTGGGGCAGTACAATGCGCTGCTCACGGATCAGTTGGTGCAGTCGGTCTTCATCCGCACGCTGCGCATCGCGGCGATCGTGACGATCGTTTCGGTTGCCGCCGCCTACGCCATCACCGTTGTCTGGGTGCGCGGCACGCCGGTGCAGCGCGTCGTGGCCGAGTTCTGCATCCTGGTGCCGTTCTGGATCTCGGTGCTGACGCGCGCCTTCGGCTGGGTGGCGCTTTTGTCCAATCGCGGCCTGATCAACACCTGGCTGCAGGCGGTCGGCTTCATCTCGGAGCCGCTGGCGCTGGTGCGCAACGAGTTCGGCGTCATCGTCGGCATGACGCATTTCCTCATCCCCTTCGCCGTGTTTCCGCTGGCCTCATCGATGCGCAGCCTCGACGACCGTGTGCTGCTTGCTGCGCGCGGCCTCGGCTCCAGCCGCATGCGCACCTTCTGGTCGGTGTTCGTGCCGATGACCCGCTCCGGCATCATCGGCTCGGCGCTGATCGTTTTCGTCTTTTCCCTCGGCTTCTTCGTCACGCCGGCGATCCTCGGCGGCGGCCGCAGCGTGATGATCGCCGAGCTGATCTATCTCCGCATCTTCCAAAGCCCGGACTGGGGCCTGGGCGCCGCGATCAGCGTGGTGCTGGTGCTGTTCGTCGGCGCGCTGATGGCGCTGCTGTTCCGCTATATCAGACCAAAGCAATTGGTGTAGCGCGATGCCGACCTATCGCCCCGGTCCCGTCTCGCTGGTCCTCGCCGCTCTGGTCGCGCTGTTTCTGCTGTTGCCGTTGCTCGCCGTCATCCCGGTATCGCTGACGCCGAGCCGGATGCTGGCGATGCCGTCCGGCGAATTGTCGCTGCGCCATTACCGGGCGCTGATCGAGGATCCGCGCTGGATCAATTCGATCTTGCTCTCGATCAGGATCGGCGTCGTCAGCAGCGCCTTTTCCACGGTGCTGGCGCTCTGCTTCAGCCTCGGTGTCTGGATGTTCCAGCCGCGCTTCACCGCCGCTCTCGTCGGCTTCGTGCTGCTGCCGATGGTGGTGCCGCCGGTGGTCTCGGCGATCACGCTCTATTTCCTGCTGACCTCGATCTCGGGTTTCTCGTCGTTCTTCGGCTACGACACCTGGCTCGGTGTCGCCATGGCGCATGCGGTGATGACGGTGCCCTTTGCCACGGTGCTGATACTGGTATCGCTCAGCCAGCTCGACCGCCGCATCGATCTTGCCGCCCGCGGCCTCGGCGCGACCGTGTGGGAGCGCGCCACCCGTATCATCATGCCCAACATCAAGTTCGGCATCGTCACCGCGGCACTGCTCTCCTTCGTGCTGTCCTGGGAAGAGATCGGCGTCACCCTGTTCATCACCTCGGTTAACGCCATCACGCTGCCGCGCTTGATGTGGATGGGCCTGCGCGACAACATCGACCCGGCGATCGCCGCACTCTCGGTGATCCTGATCGTCATCACCGTGCTGGTGCTTGTGGCGCGCAGCGTCGTGGTCAGGCTGCGCGCGGCGCAGTGAGGGCGGCCTCACGCCGCGGTGACTGGCGCGAATGAAACCTTGCGCTACGATTTTCGTTATAGGTAGTTCAACACGTCGAAGGCTTCGCCATGAATCAAGGATGGTTTTCCAAGCCGGTTGCGGTTGCGGTCGGCATCGTGGGAGATATCCGCAACATTTCCAACGCACGGCAGGCTGTCGAATTGCTGGAAGCCCACTGGCGCGACGCCGGCAGCGCCAAACACGGCTTGGCACTGCGCACATGCCGCCGCGCCATGAGCGACGACCGCTGGACCGAAGCCGCCAGGGATGCGTTCGTCGAGGCCGCGCGGGAGGCGCATGTCCTGGTCGAGCGAGCCGTCGAACCCGAGGGCCGATCCCGGCAGCAGGGGCCGTGACCGATTTGTGAGCCTCGGTGGTTCGGCGGATTTTATTGCATCTCAGGCAGCATGGAGCCTTGGAATGGCGCTGACGTCGACCTCGCGCTCCGCGTGCCACGCATCGTAAGCGGCCTGCATCCTGAGCCAGATCGCGGCGCCGTCGCCGAACATCTTTCCAAGACGCGCCGCGACGGCCGGCGACACCGGCTTCTTTTCGCGGATAATATCGTAGAGCTGCTGGCGCGAGATTCCGAGCAGATTGGCGATTTCCACCTTGGTCTTTCCGGTTGCCGGGATAATGTCGTCGAGCAGCGCCCCAGGGTGGGATGGGCAGCGCTCCATCGGACGCATCGGCTCATACACGCTCATAATCGATTTCTCCAATCTAAGCCGTCTCAATGGTACTGTTCGAAATCGACGCGGGCGGCATCATTGGCGTCGAATTCGAATGTGATGCACCACGGCCCGTTGACATGCACCGTGTAGCGGGTCGGGTCGAAGCCCTTCAAAGCGTGGAAGTCGAAGCCGGGCAGGTCCATGTCATCAGGCCTTTCCGAGACTTCCAAACGGTCAAGCCGGACAAGGATGCGCTTATGCATCTTAGCGTCGATCTTCCCGGTCTTTCCGGTTTGAAAGAGGTCCGCCAGCGCCTTGTGCTTGAACGACTTGATCATACGACATGTAAGCATATTGCTTACGCGGGTCAAGCAGGTGTAAGCAAATAATTTACAGAATGGTCCGAGCCCATCGGAGGCAATAGCCACGCCCGCTGGACGCTGGGCCGGGCCAGCCGAATACCTGCGGACCTATGTCACGGCATCATCCGCTATCCCATGGCGTGGCGGATTCTCTTGGACAGGCGGCTCAAAAATGCCGGCCTCGACGATGCATCAAGCTTCCACGACAGGATCGCGGTCGCCATTTTCCGCGGCAACACACCGACCGACAGGAACCAGGCGGCAAGGATGGCGCGCCGCCGCAGGGATGCGGTCATTTCGAGGCTGGCGACGGCGCCGGCCGCCCCGAGCGCCAGCCGGGAATCGTCGGCCACAGGATGTCGGTCTCTGTCCGCGCAAAGCGACGCCAGCCGCTCTTCCAGGTGGACCGGATCGTGGCGGACAGCATCCGACGGCACGATGGTCAGGCCGATCCCGGAGGCCTGGTCCGACAGCGCCTGCATGCGGCGGAAATCGTGAGTTACCCGCCAGCGTGCCCGCTCGGCGAGCTTTTCACCGAAGACCGAATGGTTGGCGCCATGGATCCGGTAGGCGCCGAGGCATTCGTCGATCGATTGGACGTGCCCGTACATTGGCGCCAGCGTTGCCAGATAGCCGTCGGCGCCCTGGCGGAACTCCGGCTCCGGTATCGGCATGATCGATTCCAGGGTTGCGCGGTCGAAGGCCAATCCGCTGGTCACGGTCGTCTGGTAGCGGCCCTTGTGTAGCAGTTTCGGCATCACGTCGCCGCTGTCGAAGGGCAGTTCGGGCGGCGGAAAGACATCCTTGATGCGTTGCCCTTCGTCGACGATATGCAGTCTGGACTGCACCTGGGCGGTTGCCTCGTCCCAGGTTTCCACGATGGTGGAGACGGCGGTCGGATAAAGATAATCGTCGGCGTCGAGGAACAGGATGATCTTGCCCGAGCTCGCCGCAAAGCCGGTGTTGAACGCCGCCGCGTGTCCGCCATTTTGCGCTCGCGGGCATGCGAGGATCTCGTCGCGATACGATTCCATGATTGTAGTGGAATTGTCCTGCGATGCATCGTCGACGACGATGACCTCGACATCCGCGTAGTCCTGCTCGAGGGCGCTGTCGATGCTGCGTTTGAGGAACCGCGCATAGTTGTAGTTCGGGATGATGATGGATACCGGAATCCTGTTTTGGACAGACTGCATCGCGTTTGACCTCGCATCTTGCTTTGGTTCGGCAAAGGCCCTCATGGGCCCGCCCCTCTTCAAGCGCCCCTCTTGGCGCGCGACGAGTTCCCCGGGGAAAAGCTTGCGCTTTCCAAGAGGAGACGGGTCACGTTTCGCTTTGCGACTTCGTATTGAGGCCGCCATTGCCTTCGAGGGCTGCTGCCATGGTCAGGGGGTCGGCGGCAGCAAAAGCTCCGACGGTTCGGCCAAGGTGATGTCGCAACCGAGCCCGACGGAAATGTCTCGCCTCGCGATCAGGTCGGGAGCGAAGCGGACAGGTGCCATGAAGGCATGGCGGATACTGGCCTTCAAATGCGGCTGGAACAAGCCCCGCGTCGAAAACAGGGCCACTTCAGGTTGCGTTCAGGCGGCATGCCGCGACCGCCGGTGCTTTTGCCCCGGAGCCGGCGAACCGGCTCCGGGCTTATAGTCATGTGGCCTAAACAGTCAGGCGGCCTGCAAACCCGGCAGCGACAGGTCGACTTCCTCCGGCAAGTCGCCGGCCATGGCAGCGGCAAACTTCGTCTGGTCGAGTTCTCCCTCCCAGCGCGCTACCACGACCGTCGCCACCGCATTGCCGATGAAGTTGGTCAGCGCCCGGCATTCCGACATGAAGCGGTCGACGCCGAGGATCAGCGCCATGCCGGCGACCGGCACGGTTGGGACGACCGAGAGCGTCGCCGCCAGGGTAATGAAGCCGGCGCCGGTGATGCCGGCGGCACCCTTGGAGCTCAGCATGGCGACGGCGAGCAGCAGGATCTGGTCGCCGTAGGTGAGTGGCGTGTCGGTCGCCTGCGCGATGAACAGCGCCGCCAGCGTCATGTAGATGTTGGTGCCGTCGAGGTTGAAGGAATAGCCGGTCGGGATGACCAGGCCGACCACCGAGCGGTTGCAGCCGGCGCGCTCCATCTTGGCCATCAGGCCCGGCAGTGCCGCTTCCGAGGACGAGGTGCCGAGCACCAGCAGCAGCTCTTCCTTGATGTAGCGGATCAGCGCCAGGATCGAGAAGCCGTTGTAGCGGGCGACGGCGCCGAGCACCACCAGCACGAACAGCAGCGCGGTCAGGTAGAACGTGCCGATCAGCATGGCCAGATTGGCGATCGAGCCGATGCCGTATTTGCCGATGGTGAAGGCCATGGCGCCAAACGCGCCGATCGGCGCGGCCTTCATCAGGATGGCGACGAGGCGGAAGATCGGCGTGGTCAGCGCCTGCAGGAAATCGACGACCGGACGGCCGCGATCGCCGACCAGCGCCAGCGCGACACCGAACAGTACCGAAAAGAACAGCACCTGCAGGATGTCGCCCTGCGCGAAGGCGCCGGTGATGGTGTCGGGGATGATGTTCATCAGGAAGCCGACGATGGTTGTGTCGTGCGCCTTCTCGGCATAGGCCGTCACCTTGGTGGTATCGAGCGTGGCCGGATTGATGTGCATGCCGGCGCCGGGCTGGACGACATTGGAGACGACCAGGCCGGCGACCAGCGCCAGCGTCGAGAACACCAGGAAATAGATCATCGCCTTGCCGGCGACGCGGCCGACCTTCTGCAGGTCGGAAACGCCGGCGATGCCGGTCGCCACCGTCAGGAAGATCACCGGCGCGATCACCATCTTGACCAGCTTGATGAAGGCGTCGCCGAACGGCTTCATCGCCTCACCGGTTTCCGGATAGAAATGGCCGAGCAGCACGCCGGCGGCGATCGCCGCCAGCACCTGCACATAAAGATGCCGGTATAAGGGAAGTTTGCCGCGCGGCTCGGCGGCAGCGATTGCTGTCTGCATGACGTCCTCCATGGCGCCCCGATCGAAAGCTCGACTCCCCGGGGCAGTTGTTTGACCAGCAGCCTCGCGACTGCTGAATTCGTGTTTGCAACAGCCGTGCCAAATACGCACAAGAGTTCTTCGTCATTGATTTTGTTGAACATTCGCAAACGACTGCAGTGCCGGACGCATAGACAAGTGCGAATCTCCGCATAGTCGAATTGTGTTTTGTGCGAGTTCATGCACAAATGGGCGATGCTGCAACGCCCCGCCGGTGCCTTGTCTTCGACGCCCGAGCAACTCGCCAGGCGGGCGCGCCGAGCCTGGCTGCTGTTTGCGGCCGTCGCCCTGCTGATCGTCACGGCAGCGCTCTACGGCGCCGGCCTTTACGGCCGCACCGCCGAGGTCGGCACCCTGGCGGCGCAGGGGCGTACCGACGCCAATCTCAAGGTCGCGCTGCTGCGCGCCGTGCTCGAAAGCCCGCGCGCCCTACCCCTGCTTTTGTCCACAGACCAGCAAGTGCGTGATGCGCTGACGCAGAAAAACGCCGCGGCAATCGATGTGCTGAACCGCAAGCTCGAGGGGCTGGTCTCCGGCACCAAAGCGTCGGTGCTCTATGTTGTCGGCACCGACGGGCTGGCGATCGCCTCCAGCAACTGGCGCGAGCCGATCAGCTTCGTCGGCAATGACTACCGTTTTCGCGATTATTTCTCCGGCGCGATGCAGGCCGGAACCGCCGAATATTTTGCGCTCGGCAATGTCAGCAAGCGCCCCGGCCTCTACATTTCGCGTCGCGTCGGCGATGCAGGCGCACCGCTCGGCGTCGTCGTCGTCAAGATGGAGTTCGACCAGCTCGAAGCCAACTGGCGCGAGGCAAACCGCCCGGCCTATGTCAGCGACGAGAATGGCGTCGTACTGATCACCAGCGTGCCGTCCTGGCGCTTCATGACAACCGCGCCGCTGGCCGCACCTGAGCAAGCCGCGATCCGCGACAGCCAACAGTTCGGCGACGCGCCGCTTGTGCCGTTGCCGATCATGCACCCGCAGGCGCTCAGCCCGGATGTGTCCATCGTCCACGCGGTGACGCCGGGCGGCAGCGACGCAGAGTATCTCAGCCTTTCAACGCCGGTTCCTTCGACCCCATGGCGGCTCGACTATCTCGTCCCGGCTGAAGCGTCGATCGCCGCTGCCGTCCGCGAAATGCGTCTCCTTGCGCTCGGCGTCGTCGTCCCGCTGCTCGGCCTGGCCGCCTATCTGTTGTGGCGCCGGCAGTCGGCGCAGATGCGGATTGCCGCCGAACAGGCGGCGCGCACCGAGCTCGAACGCCGCGTCGTCGAACGCACCGAGGATCTGAGCCAAGCCCGCGACCGGCTGCAGGCCGAGATCACCGGCCACCGCAACACGGAGGCAAAACTCCAGGTGGTGCAGCAGGATCTGGTCCAGGCCAACCGCCTCGCCATCCTCGGCCAGGTCGCCGCCGGCGTCGCCCATGAGATCAACCAGCCGGTCGCCACCATCCGCGCCTATGCCGACAATGCCCGCACTTTCCTCGACCGCAAGCAGACCGGGCCGGCCGAGGAAAACCTCGGCGCCATCGCAGCCCTTACCGAACGCATCGGCTCAATCACCGAGGAGTTGAAGGCATTTGCCCGCAAGGGCCGCACCGCCGCCGAGCCTGTCGAATTACGTGGTGTCATCGAGGGCGCGGTCGTGCTCTTGAGGAGCCGCTTTGCCGGCCGGCTCGACGCATTGGCCATCGACCTGCCGCCGCCGAGCCTCAAGGTCATGGGCAATCGGGTGCGGCTCGAACAGGTGCTGATCAACCTCTTCCAGAACGCGCTGGAGGCGCTCGACGGCCGCGACGACGCTCATGTGCAGGTATCGGTCGAAGAGACCGCCGACGGCGTGACGGTCGCCGTGTCCGACAACGGACCGGGCATTCCGCCAGGGATCCTCAAATCGCTGTTCACGCCGTTCAACACCTCCAAGGAAAAAGGCCTTGGCCTTGGCCTCGTCATCTCGAAGGACATCGTTGCCGATTATGGCGGCCGCATCGAAGTTTCGAGCGACGACAGCGGCACCCGCTTCACCATTCATCTCCAGACAGCAGCGTAAGCCATTATGACGAACGACAATGCCGCGCCGGTGATCCTGATTGACGACGACCGCGATCTCCTCAAGGCCACCGCGCAGACGCTGGAGCTTGCCGGCTTCTCGGTCTCGGCCTTTGCGGTCGCGGCCGAGGCGCTGGCCGGGCTCGACGCCGGTTTTGCCGGCGTCGTGGTGTCCGATATCCGCATGCCTCAGATCGACGGCTTGCAGCTTTTCAACCGTGTCCTGCGGCTGGATGCGGACATTCCCGTCATCCTCGTCACCGGCCACGGCGACATCGCCATGGCCGTCAACGCGATCAAGGACGGCGCCTACGACTTCATCACAAAGCCCTTCGCCGCCGACCGGCTGGTGCAGAGCGTGCGTCGCGCGGCGGAAAAGCGCCGCCTGGTGATGGAGAACCGCGCCTTGCGCGAGGCGGCCGGAGAGGCGCAGGACGGCTTGCCGCTGATCGGCCAGACCCCGGCGATGGACAGGCTGCGCCGCACACTGCGTCAGATCGCCGACACCGATGTCGATGTGCTGGTGACCGGCGAGACCGGCTCCGGCAAGGAGGTGGTGGCAAGTCTTCTGCATCGCTGGAGCCGCCGCGCCAAGGGCAATTTCGTTGCGCTGAATTGCGGCACGCTGCCGGAGACGGTCATCGAGAGCGAGTTGTTCGGCCATGAGGCCGGCGCCTTCACCGGCGCGCAGAAGAAACGGATCGGCCGCATCGAGCATGCCAGCGGCGGCACGCTGTTCCTCGACGAGATCGAAAGCATGCCGGTCTCGACACAGGTGCAGATGCTGCGCGTGCTGGAGATGCGCGAGGTCACGCCGCTCGGCACCAATGAGGTGCGGCCAGTCGACCTGCGCGTCGTCGCCGCCGCCAAGGTCGATCTCGGCGATCCGTGCCAGCGCGGCGCTTTCCGTGAGGACCTTTACTACCGGCTCAACGTGGTGACGATCTCGATCCCGCCGCTGCGCGAGCGCCGCGAAGATGTCGCCCTGCTGTTCTTCTATTTCGCCGAGCGCGCCGCCGCCCGCTTCCACCGCCCAGTGCCGCCAGTTCCGGCCGTGGTCCATCGCCATCTCAGCGACCATGATTGGCCGGGCAATGTGCGCGAACTGGCGCATTTCGCCGAGCGGTTTGTGCTTGGATTGGAGGAAGGCGCCGAAGCACAACGCCCTGCCCCGACCCAGCCGAACACCGCAATGAAGCTGCCGGAGCGGCTGGAGCGCTACGAGGCCGACATCATCCGCGAGACGCTTGGCCGCAACGACGGCGACGTCAGGCGCACGATCGAAGCGTTGGGAATTCCGCGCAAGACCTTCTACGACAAGCTCCAGCGCCACGGCATCGTGCGCAGCGATTTTTCCAGGTAATCGCCGCCGGGCCTTGACCGGACGGCTCGGCTATTTGGCGTCGTGGAAGATGATGCCGACGGTGTGGCGCATGCCGGAGCGAAGCCGGCTGACGCCGTGCCTGAGATTGACGCGGTAATTGCCCTTGCTGCCCTGGACCGGTCGATTGTGGACCGCGAAGGCGACCGCATCGCCCTGGCGCAGCGGCACCACCTCGGCGCGGCTTTGCATGCGCGGACGTTGCTCGGTCAACACGAACTCGCCGCCGGTGAAATCCTTGCCGGGTTCGGACAACAGGATCGCCACCTGCAGCGGGAACGCCAGATCGCCATAGAGATCCTGATGCAGGCAATTGAAGTCGCCGGGAATGTATTGCAGCAGGAGCGGCGTCGGCCGCGTCTGGCCCTGCTCGTGGCATTGCTTGAGGAACGCGGCGTGTTCGTCGGGGTAGCGCTGCGCGATACCCATGCGCTCGTTCCAATCGTTGGCGACCGCAGCCAGGCGCGGATAGAGCGCGGTGCGCAAACCGCCGATCAGATGGGGCAAGGGATAGCGGAAATAGCGATACTCGCCCTTGCCGAAGCCATGCCGCGCCATGTGCACATGGCTGCGGAAATGGCTCTCGTCCGGATAGAGCCCGGCGATCTGCCGGCACTCCTGCGGCGTCAGCAGCTTTTCCATCACCGCGCAGCCATAGCCGCTCAGCTCATCGGTGAGCTTGCGCCAATCATAGGCGGCGACGCGCGCCTCCGCCGATTTCTCCGCCGCTTTCGCGCCTATCGAATGGATGGTCATGGCTTCGCCTCCTGTGGCTTCTCTGTCATTGAGATGGGTGAAACGACGCGCGCGGACCACCCGTTTCTTGCCGGGTGAACTCGTTAGCGATTGTCTCGGGGACTTCGTTGAATACAATGCAGCGGGGCTTGCCGCGATGGGGGGCGATTTGATCGGACGGGTTCGACAAAGGGACGGGGCAGTCCGGCAATTCCTCGTTTGCCTCGTCGTCATGCTGGTCTCGATGCTCCCGGCCTTGTCCGCCAGCAGCGACTGCGTCAGCGACGATGAGGTCGATCCGGCGGTGCGGATTCCCGCTTGTACGCGCATGATCGAGGATCCCACGGAGCCTGTGGCCAACCGCGCGACTGCCTACTACAAGCGCGGCGAGGCACGGGCGTCACAAGGCGACTACGACCGTGCGATCGCAGATTTGGGCCAGGCGATCGACCTCGATTCGAAATTCGCCGGCGCTTACTATGTCAGAGGCGCCACAATGGTCGAAGAGGGCGAGAATGATCGCGCCATCGCCGATTTTGGCCAGGTGATCAGCCTCGACCCGACAAACCCCGAGGCGTACAACAGCCGAGGTGTCGCCTGGGAGCACAAGGGCGACTACGACCGCGCCATTGCAGACTATGATCAGGCCATCAGCCTCGATCCGAAGCATTCCGATGCCCACAGCAACCGGGGCAACGCCTGGGCAGACAAGGGCAACTACGATCGTGCCATCGCCGACTACGACCAGGCAATCGGCCTCGATCCTAAAAATGCGGGGGCCTACAACAACCGTGGTGTTGCCTGGAAACAGAAGGGCGAATACGACCGAGCCATCGCCGACTACGAACAGGCGATCAGACTGAATGCGAAAGACGCCAAAGCCTACAGCAATCGTGGTGCTGTCTGGGTACTAAAAGGCGACTATGACCGCGCCATTGCAGACTATGATCGTGCGATCAGCCTCGACCCGAAACATGCCGACACGTATGGAGATCGTGGCATCGCTTGGGCACGCAAGGGCGACAATGACCGTGCCATTGCCGACTACGATCAGGCAATCGGCCTAGGTCTGAAAGAGGCCAGCACCTACTACAACAGAGGCCTGGCCTGGGCACGCAAGGGCGACTACGACCGCGCCATCGCGGATTATGACCAAGCGATCGGCCTCAATCCTCAGGACGCTAGTGCTTACAACAATCGAGGCGTTGCCTGGAAACACAAGGGCGATTACGACCGCGCCATCGCGGATTATGACCAAGCGATCGGCCTCGATTCCCAGGACGCCACCGCTTACAACAACCGTGGCATTGCCTGGAAGAAGAAGGGTGACGACGACCGCGCTGTCGCCGACTACACACAGGCAATCAGCCTCGACCCAAAAAACGTTGATGCCTGGTACAACCGGGGCCTCGTCTGGTCTGACAAGGGCGACTATGACGGCGCCATCGCCGACTTCAGCCAGGCGATCACGCTCGATCCTAAAGACCCAACTGCCTACGACAACAGAGGCAATGCCTGGGCACACAAGGGCGACGATGACCGTGCCATCGCCGACTACAGCCAGGCGATTATGCTCGATCCAGTACATGCCAAAGCCTTCAGGTACCGAGGCCGTATCTGGCACAAGAAGGGCGACGATGACCGCGCCCTTGCCGACTACGACAAGGCGATCAGCCTCGATCCGAAAGACGCCCGTGCTTACAATGGCCGGGGTGTTGTCTGGTCGGCAAAGGGCGACTACGCCCGCGCGACCGCCGACTACGATCGGGCAATCAGCCTCGATCCGAAATATGCCTATGCCTATTTTGGCCGCGGCATTCTCTCCTTCTATTCGAGCGCGCTGGCCAAGGCGCAAGCCGATTTCGAACACGCGGCCACGCTCAAGCCCGACGATGCCTATTTTGCGATCTGGCTGGAGGTGACCGAGCGGCGCAACGGTGCGGTGGGCCACCTGCAGGAAGCGACAGAAAAGCTCGATATGACCAAATGGCCGGCGCCAGCGGTTCGCATGCTGCTTGGAGAATTGACGCCGGCCGAGGTATCGGCGGCTGCCGACGACGCCGACCCAGCCAAGAAGCGTGGCAATTCGTGCGAGGCGAACCTGTTCATCGCCGAACTTGATCGGCTGCAACGCCATGACGACGAAGCCTTGCGGCTCTACCGGGTCGCCGCCAACGATTGCCCTGGGGACTATTACGAATACGCTGCGGCCAAGGCCGCTCTGCACGAGTTGGGCGCGGTTCCGTGAAGACAACTTCCGAGACTTTTGATGGCCGAGGAGCGAATTGACCGGACCGGTTAGAGAACGGCACAGGTTTTTCTGGCGCACGCTGGCTGGTCTCATCCTCCTGCTTGTCACGGGGCTTCCGGCGCTGGCTGCCAGCAGCGACTGCGTCAGCGATGACGAGGTCGAGGCAAGCACGCGGATCGCCGCCTGCACGCGCATGATCGAGGATGCGACAGAGCCCGTCGAAAACCGTGGTATTGCCTATTTCAAGCGCGGCAATACCCTAACGGAACGAGGCGACTATGACCGCGCCATTGCCGACTACAGCGCGTTCATCGGCATCGCCCCGACCGTCGCCAGCGGCTACTATAACCGGGGCATCAGCTGGGTCTTCAAGGGCGACTACGACAAGGGCATCGCCGATCTGGACAAGGCGATCAGCCTGGATCCGAAATATGGCGATGCCTACTACAACCGCGGCGTCGCCTGGACCTTCAAGGGCGAGAACGACCGGGCTTTGGCCGACTATGACAGGGCAATCAGCCTCAATCCCGGAGACGGCAGAAATTACCACAATCGCGGGCTGATATGGTCACGCAAAGGCGACGACGATCGCGCGATAGTCGACTTCGATCAGGCCATCAGGCTCAACCCGAATGACGTCGGTTCCCTGAATGGCCGCGCCGATGCGTTGACCAGCAAGGGCGAAGAGGAGCGCGCGCTGGCCGACTATGACAAGGTAATCAGCCTCGATCCGAAAAACGCGCATGCCTACTACCGGCGCGGCAACGCCCGGCTGACGGACGGCGATTTTAACGGCGCCATCACCGACTACGATAAGGTCGTCGCGATCGATCCGAAGGATGCTAGCGTCTACTACAACAGGGGCCTCGCCTGGTCGAACAAGGGCGACCATGACCAGGCGCTGGCCGACTTCGACATGTCCATCAGCCTCGATCCGACATTTGCACCAGCCTATTACAGCAGAGGCGTCACTTGGGCCAACCAGGGGGACCATGACCGCGCCATAGCCGATTATGGCAAGGCGATTGGCATCGATCCAAAACTCGCCGTCGCATACTACGCGCGAGGTGCGGCCCGATCCGACGCAGGTGACGCCGATGGCGGCATCGCCGACTATGGTCAGGCCATCGCGCTCGATCCGAAATATGTCGACGCCTACAACAACCGGGGAATAGCATGGTCGGCGAAGGGCGATTTCGACCGCGCCATCGCCGACTACGACCAGGCGATCAGACTCGATCCGAAACACGCCATCTCCTATTCAAACCGGGGTCTGGCCCGAGCAAACAAGGGCGACATCGATCGTGCCATCGCCGATTACAGCCAGGCGATCACCTTCGATCCGAACCTTGGCAATGCCTATTTCAACAGAGGCATCGCCTCGCTTGCAAGGGGCGATGCGGACAGTGCCATTGCCGATTACGCCCAGGCGATCAGGCTCGATCCGACAAATCCGAAAATCTACGTCAACCGTAGCGAGGCCTGGTCCAGGAAGGGGGAGGACGATCACGCCATTGAGGACTCCAACCGGGCCATCGGTCTCGATCCGAAAGGCGCGATGCCCTTCAACAACCGTGGCATGTCCTTGTGGCGAAAGGGCGAGGCCGACAAGGCCATCGCTGATTTTGACGAGGCGATCCGCCTCGATCCGAAATACGCCGCCGCATACGCCAATCGAGGTGCAGCCCTGGCGGACAGGGGCGATAGGGACCGTGCGCTGGCCGACCTCAACCAGGCGATCACCATCGACCCGGGTCGGACCGACGCCTATCTGCATCGGGGCATGATAGATACCGACAGGGGCGATTTCGACGAGGCGATGGCCAATCTCGACAAGGCGATCAGTCTTGACCCGAAAGATACCTATGCTTTCAGCGCTCGGGGTTTCGTGTGGTTCAAGAAAGGCGACAATGACCGCGCCATCGCCGACTACAACATAGCGATCGATCTCGATCCGAAGCGTGCCGAGACTTTCAACAACCGGGGGATGGCCTGGGCGCGCAAAGGCGACGTCAACCGCGCCTTCGAAGATTACGGACAAGCCATCAACCTCGATCCAAAATACTCAAGCGCCTATTACAATCGGGGCATAGCCTGGTTCGCCAAGGGGGACAATGACCGTGCCATGGCCGATTACGACCAGGCGATCAGCTCCGACCCCGGGAACATCGATGCCTACAACAACCGAGGACTGGTGTGGGCGGCAAAGGGCGAGTTCGACCGTGCCATCGCCGACTACGACCAGGCGATCGGCCTCAACGCGAAAAATACCTTTTCCTATTCCAATCGTGGAATCGCGCGTGCGGGAAGGAGCGACAATGACGGCGCCATTGCCGATTTCGACAAGGCCATCGGCCTCGATCCAAAAGATCCTTCTGCATTTTTCAACCGGGGCATAACGTGGGTTGCCAAGGGTGATGCCGAGAAGGCTATCGCCGATTTCGATAAGGCGATCAGCCTCGATCCGAAACTGACGCTCGCCTGCTACAGGCGCGGCGAGGCATGGCTGGAAAAAGGCGACAACGACCGGGCGATCGCCGACTACAGCCGGACCGTCACGCTCGACCCGACAAAGGCGATCGCCTACAACGACCGAGGTTTCGCCTGGAGCAGGAAAGGCGAATACGACCTTGCCATCGCCGACTACGACCGCGCCGTCAGCCTCGATCCGAGACTTGTCAAGAGCTACCAAAACCGAGGCATCGCCTGGACGGCAAAGGACCAATACGACCGCGCTATCGCCGACTATGGCAAAGCAATCAACCTCGATCCGAAAGACGCCCCTACCTATGCCGGCCGGGGCATCCTGTATCTCTATTCCGGCGCGATGGCGAACGCGCAGGCGGATTTCGAACAGGCGGCCGCTCTCACGCCCGACAATGCCTATTTTGCCATCTGGCTTGATATTGCCGCGCGGCGCAACGGCGCGGCGAGCCATTTGAAGGAAGCGAAAAGCAAGCTCGACATGACGAAGTGGCCGGCACCGCTGGTCAGCATGCTGCTGGGTGAAAAGACGCCCGCCGAAGCGCTTTCGGATGCTGGTGCTGTGGGCCTGGCCCAGAGAACCGGACAAGTCTGCGAAACGAATTTCTACACGGCCGAGCTTAGCCGGCTCCAGGGGCATAGCGAGGAAGCCTTACGGCTTTACCGGCTCGCCGCTAGCGATTGTCCCAGGGATTTTGTCGAATACCGAGCCGCCATGAGTGCGCTGCACGATCTGGGCGTGCCGCCATAACTCTGCAAACGACCGTCTCTTTTGCCGAGAAGATCGTTGGCGAACAAGGCGATAGAGACGCACCCTGCCCGACTGATCCAGGCCGGCCATCCGTCATGAGCCTTCGCCACTGCCGATTCCAGTCTCCGCCGCCCCGCGCTAGACTGGCAGCAACCGCAACCGGACTGCCCCTAGCATGATCGTCCAGACCTGCATCAATGGTGCGCGCAGCGCCGATTTCCACCCGCGACTGCCGCTTGATCCCGAAGCCATGGCGCGCAACGGTGCGACCTGCGTCGCCGCCGGTGCCGCCGAACTGCATGTTCATGCCCGCGGGCTGGACGGCCGCGAAAGTCTTGCGCCGGTGACGATGGACCAGACTGTGCTAGCGCTTCGTCGCGCCTGCCCTGGAACGCTGATCGGCGTGTCGACCGGCGCCTGGATCGAAAATGACGACGAGCGGACGCTGGCCGCGATCGCCGGCTGGAGCGAGCTGCCCGACTATGCCTCGGTCAATCTCAGCGAAGACGCCGCGCCCGCCGTGATGGAGCGTCTGCGCCAGCGCGGCATTGGCATCGAGGCCGGGCTCGCCTCGGTCGCCGATGCCGAGCTTCTGGTGAGCCTCGACCATGGCAACCGCGTGCTGCGCATCCTGATCGAAATCTCCGAGCAGGAGCCGGACGCTGCACTGGAGATCAGCGATGATATCGCCGCCGTGCTCGACGGCGCCGGGATGCGCCGGGCGATCCTGCTGCACGGCGCCGACGCCACGGTCTGGCCTTTCGTGCACCGGGCGGCGGTGCGTGGCTGGTCGACGCGTGTCGGACTGGAAGACGGCAAGGAGCTTCCTGATGGAACGGTAGCATCCGGTAACGCCGCGCTGACAGCGGCAGCCGTCGCTATCTTCGAGACCCGTCGTTAGCGCGGGGAAACGGCCAATCTTCTCCTCTTCACAGGAAGATGCCAAATTTTGGCAACGAGGCAGGCCAAAGTCGGCGAACTCAAGTGTGGCGGCACGCTAACGTCAGTAAAACTTATATAAAACTTTATGTATTAATGAAACCAGCAATTAATCAGCACATCAACGATCGCATGTGTTAATGCTCCCCCGCACCGGGGACCATTTTTTGATGAACATCATCCCAGAGAATGATCGCGCTGCGCCGCGTCGGGTTCAACAATATACATCGATACAGGTCCTGCGCGGGCTAGCAGCCCTCATGGTTGTTATCTATCATCTTCCGGCCGCACTGGGCATGCTCGATCTGCGTATTCCCGTTCTAAACAGTGGCGTCGATCTGTTTTTCGTCATCAGTGGTTTTGTCATGGTTCTCTCGACGGAGAACAGACGTCGCGATCACCGTGCTTTTTTGATGCAGAGGTTCACGCGCGTCGTTCCGTTCTATTGGGTCATGACCTTCCTCATGGTCGCCGCACTTTGGTTGTTTGCCGGTCGTGCAGTGTCTCTTGAGCAGATCAGCAATAGCCTGCTTTTCATACCCTATCTCGATACGGTCACAGGCTATGTCCAACCGGTGCTTGGGGTGGGTTGGACGCTCAATCTAGAAATCCTGTTTTACATTCTGTTCGCGGCGACTATGCGTTTTGGCAGGTTGACGCAAATGGCCGCGGTCGGCGTTGTCTTTGCAATCGCCGTGGCGGCGCGCATCATCTTCAAACCCGCCGCCGACACTGTGCTGTTTTTCTATACCACGCCAATCCTGTTTGAGTTCCTTGCCGGCATGGCTCTCGGCCACCTGGTCGGCAGACTGGCGCGTTTGCCTGCCGTCCCGGGTGTCTCGGCAATCGTGTTCGCCATCGTGTCCATGCTGGTGATGGTACTTGGCTTCAACTTGCCGCGAACCCTCGCTCAGGGAATCCCGGCGTTGATCCTTGTCGCGGGTTGCATCAGCCTGGAAAGCTACTTCCGGCTTTTTGCTCCTCGCGTGCTGGCAAGGTTGGGTGATGCTTCCTACTCTCTCTATCTGACCCATCCTATCGTGCTGCTTGCGACCGCTCCTGTCGTTGCAAGCGTCAGCGTATCACCATGGCTTGCAGGCATGGTTATTGTCGCAGCCTGCATTGCCGTCTCCCTGGCCAGCTACGGTTTTGTTGAAAAGCCGCTTTTGGCCATTTCGCGGATGAGCCTTTCCGCCCGTCAGGTGAAGGCATGAATTGCGGCTGCGCCCCGCAGAACGACGCTGTCCCGCCAACCTTAAACCGGCGGCGCTGAACCTTCAAAAGATCCGGAAACAAAAAACCCGCCTCGGGCGGACGGGTCGTTGGAGCCAATTGGCACCATACCCAAATTAGTAGCATAGCTGCCGGCACAAAGCAAGAACAAAATGTGGCGCCTGCGACGAAACTGCCGACAGGCACAGAACCATGGCGGATGACATGGCTCTTGCCGTTGTTAAAAATCTCTCATAAGGTATTTTCATATCCGAAAGAAAATCCAATCGTTTCTTTCCCTTTATGAAAGCGTGAGCGTTTGCGGGAACATCTCGATCAGACCGACCGGCGACTGGTCAAGCTGCTGTCGCAGGATGCGCAGCTTGGCGTCAACCGCCTTGCCGAGAAGATGGCGATCTCGGTGCCGACGGTGCGCATGCGGCTGCGCAATCTGCTCGACCGCAACCTGCTCAAGATCGTCGGGCTGCTCAACCTGACCGAACGCCCCGAGCTGATCTCGGCGATCGTCGGTATCAACGCGCAAGGGCGCGGCCGGGCGCGAGAACTGGCGCAGCGCATCTCGGAATTGCCTTTCGTGAATTCGGCCGCCGTCGTCACCGGGCGCTTCGACATCATCGTCGACGTAACCGTGGCCGGCGATGTCGCCGATCTCTACCGCGTCACCAGCGAGCTGATCCCCGGCGCCGGCGAGCCGGGCGAAGTCGTGCGCAGCGAGACCTTCGTCGTCATGGCGTCCTGCAACAAATGGGTCAGCCTGCCGGAAGGCTGCTGGTCGGACGATACGCGGAAGGAAATGGCATGAAGATCGCGGTTCTCGGCGGCCTCGGCCTGCAAGGCCGGGCGGCGATCGCTGACCTCGTTGCCAGCGACGGCGTCGAGCAAGTGGTCTGCGTCGACACTGCAACCGACGGCGCTGCGCGGCTTGGCGGCCTTACCGACCTTGCCCGGGTGCGTTTTGTCGTGCCGGAGGGCGCGATCGGTCCGGTGCTGGCCGATGTGATGAAGGACATCGACGCGGTCATCGACCTGTTGCCGCAGCCGCTGATGCGCGAGGCGGTGCAGGCGGCGATCGCGACGCGCACGCCGCTGGTCACCACCAATTACGGCAAGACCATCGCCGATCTGGCGCTAGAGGCCGAAAAGGCTGGCGTGTCGATCGTGACCGAATGCGGGCTCGACCCCGGCATCGACCTTGTGCTCTACGCGCGCGCCGCAAGCCAGTTCGACACCATCACCGCGATCGATTCCTACTGCGGCGGCATTCCCGAGCCGAAGGCGGTGGTCGAGCCGCTGCGCTACAAGGTGAGCTGGAATTTCGACATGGTTCTGGTCAGCCAGAACCGCGACAGCGTGCTGGTCGAGGACGGCAAACGGGTCGATGTGCCGGCCGCCCGCCAGCACGACAATCGTTTCATCCACGACATCGAGATCGCCGGGCTGGGCAGGCTGGAAGCCTTCCCCAATGGCGACGCGCCGCGTTATGCCGGCATGCTCGCCGCCGCCAAGGGGCTGCAGCGCTCCGGCCGCTATTCGCTGCGCTGGCCGGGCTGGTCGGCGTTCTGGGCGCCGCTGAAGCAGCTCGGCTTCCTGTCCGAGGACAAGGTGCCCGGCACCGGCGTCAGCCCACGCGAATTTCTCGGCCGGCTGCTTGGCCCGCAACTGCAATATGGCGCCGATGAGAAGGACCTTTGCGTCATGCGCAACGTCTTTGTCGGCAGCGAAGGCGGCCGCCGCAAGACGGTGACCTCGGAGCTGGTCATCGAACGCGACCTCGCCTCCGGCCTGTTCGGCATGAGCCTCGGCGTCGGCTATCCCGCCAGCATCGTGGCGCAGATGCTGGCACGGCGCGAGATCGCCGCGCCCGGCCTGCTCAATCCGCTGCTGCATGTGCCCGATGGCCGCTTCCTCGATGAACTGGCAAGGCGCGGCATCAAGGTCGCCGAAACGGTGAGCTGGGACTGAAGGATTTTCGAACGGTGGTCGCCGCCGGCAACGGCGCTGCCGCTCAAAAAGCACCTCGATGGGGTGAAACAACAAGTGGAACAACAAACGACAACAAGGAGGAATGCCCAAATGAAGATTGCCAAGCTTTTCATCGCCGGACTTGCGCTCGCCGGCCTCACCGCCGCCGCCAGTGCCGGAACCCTCGACGAGATCACCAAGCGCGGCGAGTTGCGCGTTGCGGTGCAGACGCAAGGACCGCCCTTCTCGCTGGTCGGCGCCGCCGGCGAGCGCACCGGCAGTTCGGTCGAACTCGCCGAACTGATGGCCAAGGAAATGGGCGTCAAGATCACCTTCCTCGACTTCGACTGGGATGGCCTGATCCCGGCGCTGCTGTCGGGCAAGGCCGATCTTCTGGTCGCCGACATGACGCCGACACTGGCGCGTGGCATGAAGGTCGCCTTCACCAAGCCTTACATGTACACGGGCAGCACCGTCTTCACCAAGGCTGGGACCGCCTTCAAATCCACCGAGGACTGCAAGGCCAAGGGCACCAAGATCGCGGTGCTGCTCGGCGCCACCGGCGAGAAGGAAGCCAAGGCCGCCTTCCCCGATGCCGACATCAAGAGCTACAAGGGCGGCGGCCCGCTGCTGCTCGACGCAGTCAACAACGGCCAGGCCGATTGCGGCGTCAACGACGTCTCGGCGGTCAAGGGCCAGTCGACCGCTTATCCGGCCGGCAGCTTCATCATCATGCCGGACATGCTGTCGAAGGAGCCGCTGGCCTTCGCCACGCGCTATGACGAGCAGGACCTGCTGACCTGGATGAACCTGTTCCTCGACCAGGTCAGCCTAGACGGCCGCCTGCAGAAGAACCTCGACTACTGGGTCAATTCCGACGCCTGGAAGAAGGATCACTGAGTAGAGGGAATAGTGAATAGTGAATAGTGAGTAGGGATCAGTAAGCGCTATTCGCTATTCGCTATTCGCTATTCGCTACTCACTACTCACCATTCACCATTCACCATTCACCGCCCCACCCATGCTCGAAAACTTCAGCTTCCGCACCATCGTCGAATATCTGCCCCTGTTCGGGCAGGGCCTCGTCACGACGGTGTGGCTGTCTGTCCTCTCCTTTGCCGGCGCGCTCGCCGTCGGCATCGTGCTCGCCGCAATGAACCTGCAGCGCGGCCGGCTGTTCCGCGTCCCGGCCAAGGCCTATATCGACGCGGTGCGCGCCACGCCGCTGCTGGCGCAGCTTTATTTCCTCTATTTCGGCCTGCCGCGGCTCGGCTTCGTCCTGCCCGAGTTCGTCGTCGGCATCCTGGCCCTGTCGCTGAACAGCGGCGCCTATGTCGCCGAGATCATCCGCGCCGGCATCCTGTCGATCCCGCGCGGCCAGGTCGAGGCCGGCGTCGCTTCGGGCATGACCTATGTCCAGCGCATGCGCCTAGTCATCCTGCCGCAGGCGTTCAAGGTGACGATCCCGCCGCTGCTCGGCCAGGCGATCGTGCTGGTCAAGGATTCCGCGCTGTTGTCGCTGATCTCGGTCGCCGAACTGACGCGCGCCGGACAATTGCTCGCCTCCGACCGCTTCATGCCGGCCGAAGGTTTCATCACCATCGCCGCCTTCTACCTGCTGCTCTATTACGGGCTGAAGGGGCTGGCGGCGCTCTCCGGGCGCTGGCTCGGCCTGGCGGGGGCACGGACATGATCTGGCAGCAGCTGCAAAGCATCGCCGGCAGCTATCCCCTCGCGCTGCGCGGCCTCGGCATGACCGTGGTGCTGTCGCTGATCAGCCTGGTGCTAGGCACGCTGCTCGGCTTCGGCCTCGGCATCCTGCGCACCGGCGGCAACCGGCTGATCAGCGGCGCGATCGGCGCCTGGGTCGACCTGATCCGCGGTACGCCGTTCCTGGTGCAGATCTTCCTGATCTTCTTCATCCTGCCGGAGCTCGGCATCGAGCTCGACGCCTTCACCGCCGGCATTATCGCGCTGACCAATCTGGCCGCCTGCTTCATCTGCGAGATCGTCGTCGCCGGCATCCGCTCGGTGCCGCATGGCCAGGTCGAGGCGGCGCTGGCGTCGGGCCTGTCGCGCTGGCAGCGCATGCGCCAGGTGGTGCTGCCGCAGGCGATGCGCATCGTGCTGCCGCCGCTGGTCGGGCAATATGTGCTGCTGATCAAGGATTCCTCGGTGGTCTCGGCGATCGGGCTCACCGACCTCACCCGCGTCGGCTGGCTGGTGGTGCAGCGTGTGCCGAACGGCCTGCTGGTCTTCTTCCTCGTCGGCCTCGGCTATTTCATCGTCTGCTACCCCCTGATCATGCTGGCCCGCCGGCTGGAGCAACGCATGGGCGCGGCGCATGGCGAGGTGCAGTTGTGACATCGAACCCCAAGGGTCCGGCAATATGACCAAAACCGGCATGATCGAATTTCGCGGCGTCAACAAATGGTTCGGCCAGCTCAACGTGCTCAGGGATATCACGCTGAGCGTCGAGCCGCGCGAAGTGGTCGTCGTCTGCGGCCCGAGCGGTTCGGGCAAGAGCACCTTGATCCGCTGCATCAACGGGCTGGAGACGATCCGCGACGGCGACCTTATGGTCGACGGCCAGCGCCTCGGCGACCCCGCCACCAACATGACGCGGCTGCGCACCGAGATCGGCTTCGTCTTCCAGTCGTTCAACCTCTACCCGCACAAGACGGCGCTCGAGAACGTCACCCTGGCGCCGATCCATGTCCGCAAGATCCCACGCACCGAGGCCGAAAAGGCCGGGCGCGAGCTGCTCGCCAAGGTCGGCCTCGCCGACAAGGTCGATGCCTATCCGGCGCAACTCTCAGGCGGCCAACAGCAGCGCGTGGCGATCGCGCGCTGCCTCGGCATGCGCCCCAAGATCATGCTGTTCGACGAGCCGACCTCGGCGCTCGATCCCGAGATGATCTCGGAAGTCCTCGACGTCATGGTCGCGGTGGCCGAGGAAGGCATGACCATGATGGTGGTGACGCACGAGATGGGCTTTGCCCGCAAGGTCGCCCAGCGCGTCGTGTTCATGGACGCCGGCGCCATCGTCGAAAGCGGCACCCCGGACGAGTTCTTCTCCAACCCCAAGACCGATCGCAGCCGCGCCTTTCTGAGCAAGATCCTGCGGCATTAGGGCTCAAACTCAATCAGTTGGCTGCCGCCGATGGCCCGAGATGGGTGGAAAGCGGCCCTTCGCTGGACGTTCCCTAATACGACAGATGCGCGCCGGGCTTCCTCTTAGGGCGGCCATTGCCGCACTTCCACCAGCCGCTTCCCTTATGCTGGCATCAAATCGATGACCCGCATGATCGCGACCGCACTGCTCGTGTTCTGGGTGCCTTCTGTCGTAGCGCCATTAGCGCAGGCCCAAACATCGCCCTTCTTGACTGTGAACTTTTGTTTGTTGTGAACGACCGAAAGTTCTCCCTCAGTCATGTGGCAGAGCATGTCGTTCTTCATCATGTTGTCAGTCGTCTTCGCTCCGGGCTGAATGACAACATCGCGCAGCTTCACCGTTGCATAGGCTGGTATGACCGACTTGCGCTCACCAAGCGCTACAACTCTGACGCCGGGTGAGACCTCCTTGCCCTCATCGGGGCCGTAAGTCTGGGCGGCTGCTGGTGTCCCCCAAGCGATCAGAGGCGTTGCGGCCAGTGTAAGGCCGAGTGCAATTGTGGATCTACGATTGACGGCTTCCATTGTTTCCTCCCTGTTCAAAAGTTGGTCGGAAAGGTAGGCCAACAATCAACGATGGGCCGTTGCGGCGAAGAGTCAACTGACCTTCCGAGTTAGTTCAGTCTCGCTCGCGGCTAGCGAGTTTCACAAACCACTCGGGTCGCCGAGACGGAGAGGGGGAATTGCGCTGACCATGTCATTGCGTGCGACCTTGTCCCGACATCAAAGACATTTCGTTCTTGCGAAGGCCCTCGCTGCCAAAGACCCCTCTCCGGCCGCTTTGCGGCCACCTCTCCCTCGCCCCGCCGCGAGGAACCCAGGCCTATTGCGCATCCGCGTGCGTGCTCAATTCGGCCCGCTTCTCATCCGAGACGACGGCGAGGTCGAGGACCTTCTGCAATTCGGCCGCGTGGCGAAATGACGGTTCGGCCTGGACGCCGTTGCGCACTGCATCGACGAAGCGCCGGTAGTTGGTCGCCACCGTTCCGGCATCCAGAACCTGCCATTTGGCGTTCTCGACGTCTTCGCCGATGCAGGTTTTCAGCTCCGAGCCGGTCAGATTGTGCACGACTTCGATGCCGCCCTTGTCGCCGTAGATGCGCAGGCGGAGTTCGTTCAAATGGCCGGTCGCCCAGCGGCTGGCATGGACGACGCCGAAGGCGCCATTGCTGAAATCCAGCGACATGGTGAAACTGTCATTGGCGTCGAGCCCGTACTCGCCGATCCGGTTGCCGGGCGCCTTGTCGAAGGATCTCAGCCGGCAGAACACATGGTCGATGTCGAGCGCCGCGCCATAGCTGGCGAAATCGAGGATATGGATGCCGACGTCGCCCAGCACGCCATTGGAGCCGTGGCCGCGCGACAGCCGCCACAGCCATTTCGGATCGGTGCGCCAGTCGCCCCAGAACTTGGACACCAGCCAGCTCTGCAGATAGGACGCCTCGACATGCCTGACCGTGCCGATCTCGCCGGCCAGCACCATGGCGCGCGCTCTCTGCAGCGGCGCGACATTGCGATAGGTCAGGTTGACCATGTTGATGATGCCGGCCCGCTCGGCGGCATCGGCCATTTCACTGGCCCTCTGGTAATTTTCGGCCAGCGGTTTCTCGCACAGCACCGGCTTGCCCGCCGCGATCAGCATCATGGTGGTCGGATGGTGGATGCGATCGGGCGTCACGTTCGCCACCGCGTCGAACTTGCCCCATGCCAGCGCCTCGTCCAGCGACGCGAACCGGTTGGGGATACCGTAGATGTCCGAAAACTTGTCGACACGCGTACGGTCGAGATCGACGGCGCCGATCAGTTCGACGCCCTCGATCTTGCCGAACTGCCTGGCATGCTCCTCCGCCATCCAGCCGGTACCGAGTATCAACAGACGCATGATTCTTTATCCTTAGGACAGGGCTTTATCTTCTTGTTTGATCATGGATTTCCCGAACCAACGGTTCGGGATCGTAGCCTAGCGAAAGCCGGCTTCGCCCGCGGAATGAAGTTTTCCGCCGCGCTCGACGATCGGCTCGAGCGCCTTTTCCACCGGCACGTTCGGCGCATCGAGAATGGCCGGATTGGAGCCTTGCGGGTTATGCGCCCATTTCACCGCATTGCGCAGCACCTTCTGGACATTGGCGTCGTGATAGGTCGGATAGGTCTCGTGGCCGGGCCTGAAATAGAAGATGTTGCCGGCGCCGCGGCGATAGGTCAGCCCCGACCGGAACACTTCGCCGCCCTGGAACCAGGAGATGAAGACGGTTTCGAGCGGTTCCGGCACGGCGAACTGCTCGCCATACATCTCCTCGTTCTCGAGCTCGAAATACTCGCCGATCCCGGCAGCAATCGGATGGTTGGGACTGGTCACCCAGAGCCGTTCGCGCTCGCCCGCCTCGCGCCATTTCAGCGTGCAGGGCGTGCCCATCAGCTTCTTGAAAATCTTCGAGAAATGGCCGGAATGGAGAACGATCAGCCCCATGCCCTCCCAGACGCGGCGCGCCACGCGCTCGACCACTTCGTCGGCGACGGTGCCATGGTCCTTGTGCCCCCACCACAGCAAGACATCGGTCTCGGCCAGACGGTCGGCCGGCAGCCCATGCTCCTTCTGCTCCAGCGTCGCCCACGACACCGAAATCTCCGGGTCGAGCTTCAGCGCATTGGCGATCGTCGCATGCATGCCCTCGGGATAGATGCCCGCGACCACCTCGTTGGTCCGCTCATGAATATTCTCGCCCCAGACGACAGCGCGTATTGTCATGATGTCCTCTTGATTGTTTGAAGCTGGAGCCGCCCCTACGGGTCAGTCATAATATCCTCGGCCGGGAATGAAAACCGTCTCGCGGCCGGCTGCTGACAATCTGTTGGAAATCGGGCGGGAAAGTCCACGCGGCAAAACCAGCGATGCCGGCGGGACAGCGCCCCCCTCTGTCCTGCCGGACATCTCCCCCACTTGTGGGGAGATTGGCTGTTATCCGCGATTTCGCCAATCGCCAGCGTTGCAGGATGACGGCAGACAAACGCGAAGTCCGATCTCCCCCCTTTTGGGGGAGATGTCCGGCAGGACAGAGGGGGGCGCGAAGGATCGCGACAAAACGGCTTTCGTAGTGCGTCGCCGCAACCGTCTAAGCGCCGCGGCCCTCTTGGGCGACGCGTGTCAGCGGCTTCGACAGCCGCGGCACCACGACGAGGCGCTTGATCTTGCCCTTCTTGTAGGCGGCGAGGAAGCGGGCATAGTCCTTGAAGACGACACAGCCATTGGATTCGGCGCGGCCGCCGCGCAGCATGTAGGTGTGGGCGAGCAGGCCGTCGCGGCCATATTTGTTGCTGCCGCTGGTAGGGGTGAGACGCAGTGCCTCGACGCCATGGAAGCGCGATTCCCGCAGCGTCAGATTGTAGGTGTCGGGCGGCGTCGGACCGACATTCTTCTTGTGAACGTAGCGCGGCTGGTCGACCATCGAACCGTATCCCGAATGTGCCTCCAGCCGCGAACCGTCGGGCATATAGACAGTCTTGGCCGAGATGTCGTAGACGGCGACGCCGCTGCCCATGCCGGGCGTGGTGAACAGGTTCCTGAAGGCCCCGCCGAGACTGCCGGAAGGCATGTCGGGCTTGGCATAGGCCAGCATGTCGCCGCCCTGCGTCTTCGACCGTTTGCCCGGCTTGCCCGACACCGCCGGCACTGCCGCTTGTGACGAATTGCGAGGCGACAGGCTGCCGGGTTGCGTCTCGGCCGGCGGAGCGTCGGCCGTCTGCACCTTGTTCGCCCTGGCTGCCTGGGTCTTGGATGCCTGGGCCTTGGATGCCTGGGGCGGCTCCGTTTTTGCTGCCTGGGCCTTTGAGGCCTGATCCTTGGGCGCCCGGTCTTTCGGCGCTTGGGCCTGCGGCGCCTCGGCCGGCTGATCGATGACCGCCCGCGGACGCAGCGTCGGCAGCGGAATGCTGTCGGGCATGTCGTCTTGCGGCGGCAGCGAGGCCAACTGGACCTCAGGTTCTTGCGGCTCTTGTGAAACTGCGGGCTCGCTTGCCGCGACGGCTGCCGGGAGCACGTCGATCATCTGCTCCGGCAATGTATTGGCCAACGCCAGCGCCAGGCGCGACGAACGTTCGATCTCCGCCACCGCCGGCCCGAAGCGCACCGATGCCGGGCCGTTCGGGTCGGGAATGCGTACCGGCTCGGCGAACCGGGCGCCGGCCGGCAGGCTTGCGAGCATGACGGGTGAGCCGGAGGAGGCACGGGCAAAGGCGGCGGCAAGCTTTTGCGGCGACAGCGCGGCTTTGGCCACCACGTCGTCGAAGCTTGGTTGCCGCGACGCATTGGCGACAAGCGGCACGCTATTGCGCTTGAGACGCGCCGATTTTCCCCGGTGAACGAAGTTCGATGCCGACCGCAGGCAGTTCGCATCGCATCCATGCTGCAGCAGCTGGGCCGACAGCGCTGCGTTTGCCGCGGCCCATGTCGGGGCCTGCGCCTTTGCAAGGCTGCGGCGAGGATCGGCGAGCGCGATGGTGCGCGGCGCGAGCAGGCTTTGCGGAAGACCGTTGGAAGCGGCGGTGAGCGAGGTTCCCATCGAATAGAGGCCGGCCAAGGTCGCCACCGACCATAAAGCAATGGCTGCGCCGACGGCCGGAACCGCGACCCAGCGCAGGCCGGGCCTCATCGAAGTCAATCCAGTTGCAGGACTGTCACCCCGGGTTTTCGCACTTACAAACGCCATTCAACCACTCTCAATCGGCCGATGCCGGCTAGCGGATTTCGCAGCCGTGACATTCACAGTTCGCCTGGTGCCCCCAGCACACTTCGCGTCTGTTGCCGATTGATTCAAAAGATGGACAAAGTTGGTTAACCAATCCCTCTACCGACCGCCGATTGGGCGACGGTCACACCGAAAAACGCCCTCCAAAACCTGCATAGTTGGCAAAACTGCCCTCCAATGACGACTTTGCTGCCCGTTTTTGTCGGCCGAGTCAAGAAAGCGAAATGACTAGACCTTGCTGGGCGGAGTCGGCCATGGCTGCGAAAGTGAAGCCACGCCGCCCAGAATCGCGCGGCCGGCAGCCGCCGCCATCAGGCCCCGGCGATCGGTCAAACTGGCGATTGTCGACTTGGCATTTGTCGACCTGCCACTCGGGCGAACGAACGGTCATCATCTCGGAATTCGCGATAGCGGCAAGACGTTTGCTGCATGGCAGCTGAATGTCGCGAAGTGCCGGAACGGGATATCCAACACCTAGACCACAGCCACCACTATGTGAGCCTGGATTTTGGCAGCAACCTCGCCGCTGCCATGCCTGTCTGCAATCGCGGCTGCGGCGTAGTCGGTTGCAGCGTCCAGTTTTCCCGCCTCTCTGGCCTCGATTTCGTTGCGAAGGAGAGTGCCCTGGCAATAAGCAACGGCCGGAAGGCGCGGCGAGGAGGCACGGCTTTGTTCGGCCCTCGTCTCGATCACCACACCGGAAAACCCTGCGTCCTCCAGCTCGCTACGGATCAGTGCCGTATCGTGGTAGCCATGCGGCGTGCGTGCCAGAAAGCGCGGCGGATCGTTCGGAAAAATCCTCGCCAGAGCATTCGTCACATCGTCCGCGAATACATTCTCTTCGATGCGATCCCATACGCTGAATAGAAAATGTCCTCCGGGTTTCAGGACTCGCCGGGCTTCGCGGTAGGCAGATGAGCGGTTGGGAAAGAACATCGCGCCGAACTGACAACAAACGAGATCGAAGGCCGCATTTTCGAACGGTAGCGCCAGAGCATCAGCCTGACGCCATTTGATGCGATCGTCGGGAGCTTGCCGCGAAGCGGCGTAGTCGAGCATCGGCTGGTTGAGGTCGGTTACGACATAGCTTGCATCGGGGGACAGCTTTGGCGCCAATGCGCGGGTGACAACCCCGGTGCCCGCGGCGGTTTCCAGAACGGCGCTTGGCGACAAGGACGCTGCTCGTTGTGCAAGATCAGCGGCGAACGGCTCGAAAATCAACGGCACCATATAGCGGTCGTAGTTTTCCGGAATCGAGCCAGCGAACACCTTGTCCGTTTCCAACATTGCTATCCCCCGTCGCCCGTTTGATGGCTCGCCAGCATAGCATGGAATTGTTCGGCCGCATTCGACCGGGAGGCGGTTCCCTCCCGGAAGCTCCCAAACGCCGTGCTGCAATTATCTGCATATGTGCTAATATATTGCAACCATGCGCATTGGTGCGTGGCCAATATAATGGGAGGATGCGATGAAAACCATAAATCGCAGGTCTGCAATCGCGCTCGGCGTGACGGCGGCCGCGGTAACGCCTTTGTTCACGCTGGCGGCAGCTGCAAAGGTCAAGAAATACGGCCCGAAGGAAGGCAAGGAAATAGCCCCCGGCGTCAGGGTGGTTGAGGTCGGCACCGGCAATTCCGATATCCCCGCCTACAAGAGCATCTCAATTGTCGATGTGGTCTTTCAGCCGGGAGCAGCTGCTCCTGCAATGGTGATGGACAACGACATGGTGTGCACCATTACCGCCGGTGAATTCACGATCAAGAAAGCCGACAAGCAATTCAAGCTCAAGGAAGGTGATATGTATACCTGCTCCAAGGGCAAGACCGACGAGGCAGCCAACACCAGCAAGGTGGTCGGCATCCACCGCATCGCCGTCTTGATACCTGCCTAGCACGTGCCAACGAAAACCGGCCCGCGTCCTCGTCCGGGACGCGGGCCTTTTGATGAGGTGCGTGCTTGTGGGCTGCTTCTCCCTCGGTCCGCTTTGCAAGTGTGCGTTTATATTAGAGATCACGCAAGTTTCTGGATGACTGCCGGCCGGTATGGGGGCCTACATTGGCGCTCTGCATTGGCAGATTGGCAATCCGGCAGCGCGCTGAGCGTTTGGATTCACGAAACGGCTCGGTGCTCCTCCCGAGCTGCCTCCCAGACCTCGCGCGCCGCGTCTGCATTCAGTGCCGCAATTCCCAGGCCAACGATCAGATCCGGCCATGCCGAGCGCCATAGGAAGGCGGTCACCAACCCGGCCAGTATGATCGCAATGTTGGCGACCGCATCGTTGCGGGCCGAGAGGAATGCCGCCCTGGTAAGACTGCCGCTGTGATGGCGGTAGCGCGCCAGCATGTAGGCGCATGACAGGTTGACCGCCAAGGCGCCCAACCCCGCCAGCGTCAGGGCCGTTGGCTGCGGCGGCACCGGCATGTTGAACTTTTCCCACGCGGTCCACAGCGTCGCCAGGCCCGGCACCAGCAGGATAAGCGCCAGCGCCATGCCAACGCGCGAGCGAGCACGCAGCGACCATCCCATGGCGAGCAGTATGAGGAGATTGACCGAGGCATCTTCCAGAAAATCGACGCTGTCGGCGAACAGCGATACCGAGCCGATCGCCAGCGCCACGGCGAATTCAATGCCGAAATAACCGAGGTTCAGCAGTGCGACGACAAGCACCACCCGGCGAAGGCCGTCCGACGTAATAGCTTGCTGCATTGCCTGTCCTGATGTGATGCCGTTGATGCTCTTACCAGCTGCTCTTCCAGCGCAACAGCCGCATGGCATTGGCTGTCACCAGGACCGTCGCCCCGGTGTCGGCGAGGATGGCGGGCCACAGGCCGGTGATGCCGGCGATCGTCGTCACCAGGAACACTGCCTTCAGCCCCAATGCCATGGTGATGTTCTGTTTGATGTTGGCCATGGTTGCTTGGGACAGCCTGATCATGGCGGCGACGTCGCCGACGCGTCCATGCAGCACTGCTGCGTCAGCCGTTTCAAGAGCCACATCGGTGCCGCCACCCATGGCGATGCCGAGATCGGCCGCCGCAAGTGCCGGCGCGTCGTTGATGCCATCTCCGACCTTGGCGACCCTGAGCCCCTGCCCGTTCAACTCGACAACGATGCGCTGCTTGTCCTCCGGCAACAATCCGGCGAGCACCTCGATGCCGAGTTGCTTGCCGATGGCTGCGGCGGTGCGCTTGTTGTCACCGGTCAACATGACTGTTTTGATACCAGCGTCACTCAGCGCCTTCAGCCCGGCGAACGCGTCCGGCCGGGGTTCGTCGCGCATGGCGATGAAGCCGGCAAGAGCGTCGTCGATGAGCAGCACCGACACCGATTTTCCTTCATCGTTCAGTGCCGTGATGCGTGCGGCCAGGTCGGCTGGCAGCGGCGCCTTTTCGCCGGCAGCGGCCGGCGAGCCCAGAAACAGGCTCTTGCCGCCGACGCGACCGACGACGCCCTTGCCGCCAATCGCCCTGGCCTCGGCAGCAGGTGGCACCGGAACCTTGTCAGCATTGGCCCTTTGCAGAATGGCCAGGGCCATCGGATGGCTGGAGCCGGTCTCGAGCGCTGCCGCCAGGGAAAGTACCTCGCGTTCACTGGCGCCGACTGCAACCACGTCGGTTACCTGCGGCTTGCCGAGCGTCAGCGTGCCGGTCTTGTCGAGCGCCACGGCAGTGATGGTGCCGAGCCCTTCCAGCACCGCGCCGCCCTTCATCAGCAGGCCGCGCCGGGCGCCCGCCGAAAGCGACGCCGCAATTGCCGCCGGCACAGAAATGACCAGCGCGCACGGACAGCCGATGAGCAGCAGCGCCAGACCTTTGTAAATCCATTCGTTCCAATCGCCGCCAACGAGCAGCGGTGGCGTGATCGCCACGAGCGCCGCGACGGCGACCACGCCGGTCATGTACCAGCGCGAGAAACGGTCGATGAAGCGCTCGGTGGGCGCCTTGCTTTCCTGCGCCTCCTCGACCAGCTTGACGACCCGTGCAATCGTGTTGTCGGCGGCGGCCGCCGTCACCTTGACGCGCAGCACGCCGTCGCCGTTGATAGTGCCGGCAAAAACCGTGTCGCCAACTACTTTACGAACCGGGACGCTTTCACCCGACACAGGCGATTCATCAATGGCGCTGTCACCCTCGGTGATCTCGCCATCAGCCGGAATCCGATCACCGGGCCGCACCAGAATGATGTCCCCTACGGACAGACTTTCGGCCGGCACCTCGCGGCTCGTCCCATCCACTTCGACTAGCGCCGTCTTGGGAACCAGTGTGGTGAGCGCCTGGATGCTAGAACGTGCCTTCCCAGCGGCCACCCCTTCCAGTAATTCGCCGATTAGGAACAGGAGGACCACCGTCGCCGCTTCCTCGCCGGCGCCGATGATTACGGCGCCGGCGGCCGCCACGGTCATCAGCATTTCGATTGTGAACGGAATGCCGGCGACTGCGGCCATGACCGCTCGGCGCGCGATCGGCACCAGGCCGAGCAGCATGGCGGCGATGAAGGCCCATGGGCCGGTCGCGGGCCAGGCGTCATGAACCGCGAAAGCCACCGCCAGTGCGACGCCGCTGGCGATGGTCAGGCGGCCCTTGGCGCTGTTCCACCATGGCCCCGACATCGGCGCATCATTGTTGCCATGCAATCCCGCTAATTTCTTGTCGTGACTGTGCGTTCTGTGGTCATGGTCGGCCAATTGATCGGAGGCCGGCGCTCCAGACTTGGCGGTCAGCGGAGCAACAGCGTAGCCGAGGCCGGTGACTTTCCTCGCGATCGCGTCAAGATTGCTTTCGGGAGTATGAATGACCGTCAGAGTGCCTACCGAAACGGATACGCTAACATCCTGCACACCAGGCATCCGCCGCACGAGGGTATCGATTTTGCTGGCACAGCTGGCGCAATCCATGCCTTCCACGCGGTAGCGGGTCTGTTGTTTGGTCGCAGCCATGGTGAACCTCTTGCGTCTTCGATCGCGACGCTACATCCTCTAGTGACTAGAGGAGCAAGCGAAAAAATGTCAGCAGGTGTGACCATCGGTGAAGCAGCCCGACGCAGCGGCGTGAAGGTTCCAACCATCCGCTACTATGAGCAGATCGATTTGCTTCCAGCGCCTGCCCGCAGCGAAGCCAATCGCCGGCATTATGAAGCGGCCGACTTGCGCCGGCTCGCCTTCATCAGGCACGCGCGCGAGCTTGGGTTCGAGATCGAGGCTATCAGGACGCTGCTGACGTTGCAGGATAATCCCAATCAGCCATGTGGAACCGCCGACGCCATCGCCCAAGCCCGTCTGGCCGAGGTCGTCCAGCGAATACGCAGCCTTACCGCATTGAAGATTGAGCTGGAGCTGATGGTTGAGGGCTGCCGGCAAGGGAAAGTCTGCGAATGCCGTGTTATCGAGGTGCTGTCAGACCACGATCAATGGGAGGGTCCTCACCATTGATTTGCCGGACCAGAACTCGCACCAGCGCCGATGTCGCGGCATGCGGAGCTTGCAAAAGCCGCACTTTGCAGTCAACCTGAGCGGATGATGGCACGCCTGTCGCCAAAACGCCTCCTGGTCATGCTGCTCGCGTTCCTCGTGACCGCCGGGTTCAGCCTGTCCGCCGCTCAGGCTGCCGTCATGTCGGCGAGGATGGCGATCGACAGCCGCATGATCATGGCCACAGATACCGGCACCACCGACGCCGATATGGCCAAGATGGCCGATGCCAAGGGCGGCGACTGCAACGCGTGCCTCAAGAACTCGGCCGACAATGACAAATCGATGCAATGTGCGCCGACCTGCGTCGCACCGGTTCTGGCGGTGCTGCCGGAAGCTCTCCCCATGACGGGACTGCTGCGGGCCGAGCTGCCGCCGGCGCTTCCCGCCGCGTTCCTGCACGGGCGAAGTCTACTGCCCGAGCCATTCCCTCCAAGACCCAGCGCTCTCGTCTGACGCCGTTTCTGCCGTTCCGCGGCTGATTGGCGGCGTTTGATCGCCCGGTTGCGCGTACTGCGCAACGGGCGCGGCAGCAATGCAATCGATGTCGCGATGTTCGCCGTCGGTTACCGCAAGGGTCACAAGGGTGAATTCCGTTTCAAGTCCGTTCATAACGCGCCGCAAATTCCTGTTTGCGGCGGCGAGCATTGCCGCCTCCGCAGCGATCCGCCCTGCACTGGCGCTGGCTACCGGCGAACACCGGATCAGGGTGGCGCCAGGCCAGGCACGGCTCACCGGCCCCGATGGTCCGCGCACTCCGGTATGGGCCTATGATGGCACGGTCCCAGGCCCGACACTGCGCTTGCGCCAGGGGCAGCCCGCTCGCATCATCGTCGAGAACGGACTGGACGAGGACACCACGGTTCACTGGCATGGCATCCGCTTGGCAAACGCCATGGATGGCGTGCCGGGATTGACCCAACCGCCGATCAGGCCGGGCGAAAATTTCGTGTACGAGTTCACCCCGCCCGATGCCGGCACCTTCTGGTACCATCCGCATGCCGACAGCCTCGTGCAGCTCGGCCGCGGGCTGGCCGGCGTACTCATCGTCGAGGAAGCCGAACCGGTCGCGGTCGACCGCGAGCTTCTATGGCTGCTGCAGGACTGGCGGCTCACCAAGGATGGGCAAATCGCTGCCGGCTTCGGCAACATGATGGATGCGGCGATGTCGGGCCGTGTCGGCAATGTCGTCACCGTCAACGGTGCACCGCCGGCCGACCTGACCGTGAAGGCCGGCGAGCGCGTCAGGTTGCGGCTGGCCAATGCGTCACTCGCTCGCATGATGGCTTTGCGTTTCGAAGGCCACCGTCCGATCATCGTCGCCATCGACGGCCAGCCCTGCGACCCGCATGAGCCGGAGGGCGGACGCTTGGTGCTTGCGCCCGCCATGCGCATTGATGTCGTACTCGACCTGCAGGGCGACCCAGGCAGCCGGCATGCGGTGATCGACGATTACTACGATGGCCTCGCCTACACCCTGACCACGCTCGCCTATGACGCCGGAGCGCTGCGCGACCATCCTCTCGATGCGCCGCTTCGCCTGCCGGCCAATCCGCTGCCGGCCCCCGACCTGGCCAAGGCCGAACGGCATGAAATCGTCCTGCAGGGTGGCATGATGGGCGGCGGCAAGCTGGCCGGCGTCGGCGGCATGATGGGCATGGCGATGCCCGGCATGAACGGCGCCGCCTGGGCAATCAACGGCATGTCGATGACCGGCGACGGCCACGCTGGAATGGCGCCGCAGTTCACGCTGTCGCGCGGCGCCACCTGCCGTCTCACCATCCGCAACGAAACCGCCTGGTGGCATCCCATGCACGTCCACGGCTTCAGCCTGTCGGTGCTTTCGCGCAACGGCTCGCCGGTACCGCACCGGCAATGGCAGGACACGGTGCTGCTCGCCCCCAAGGACACGATCGAATGCGCCTTCGTTGCCGACAATCCCGGTGACTGGATGCTGCACTGCCATGTCGCCGATCACCAGATGGCCGGCCTGATGACAGTGTTCCGCGTGACCTGAAAGCTTTATCCAACCAAGGAGAACTGCAATGAAACTGACCTACCGCCTAGCCGCACTGTCCCTGCTGATCGCAACGCCGCTGCCCGCCTTCGCCGCCACGATCAACGCCGTGATGTACAAGAACCCGCAATGCAGCTGCTGCGAATCCTATGCCAACTATCTCGAGCACAACGGCTTCAAGGTCGACATCAAGCCGGTCAACAATCTCTCTCAGATCAGCAGCGATGCCGGCGTGCCGGCCGACCTCGAAGGCTGCCACACGCTGATGGTCGACGGCTATGTCGTCGATGGCCTGGTGCCGGTCGAGATCGTCAAGAAGCTTTTGACCGAACGCCCGGCCATCACCGGCATAACGCTGGCCGGCATGCCGACGGGCGCTCCAGGCATGGGTGGTGAGAAGCAAGGCCCCTTTGTCGTCTACGCCTTCACCAAGGACGGCAAGGCACCCACCGTCTACGCGACCGAGTGAGGCTGTTGTGAGCAAACTGGCCATGGTCCTGATTGGCATGCTGCTGGCATTTTCGCTGCCGGTATCAGCCGCTGAGCCGCCGCAGAACTTTGTCGTTCACGAGGCGCCTGTCCCCGTGCCGGAAATCAGCTTCAAGGACGGCAATGGCAAGCCGAAAACGCTTGCGGATTTCCACGGCAAGGTCGTGCTGCTCAACGTCTGGGCGACATGGTGCGCGCCCTGCCGCAAGGAGATGCCGACGCTCGATCGGCTGCAGGCCAAACTCGGCGGTCCGGATTTCGAGGTCGTCGCGCTGTCCATGGACCGTGCCGGTCCTGAGATTGTGAAGAAGTTCTTTGCCGAGATCGGCATCAAGCACCTCGCCCTCAACATCGATGCCTCGGGCAAGGCCATGTTCGCCATCGGCTCCGTCGGTCTTCCGGCAACCCTGCTGATCAATCGCGATGGCAAGGAGATCGGCCGGCTGATTGGGCCGGCCGAATGGGACGCGCCCGACATGGTCGACTTCATCCGCAGCCGCATCGCCGCCGAGTGAGAAAGGAACAGATATGTCCGGGTTGAAGGCTCGCTGCGTCGCAACGGCTTTGAACGAGTGGAGGTGTTTGCTGCTGGGCGTAATTGCCATTGCGGCGCTGGCCGTGGGCTTTTCGTATCAGGCCCAAGCCCACTCACTCGACGAAATCGACGCCATGCTTGAGGGCGACGAGAAATATTTCCAGACGATCGACAAGCCGGCACCTGATTTCACGCTGCGCACCGCCGATGGGCGTGTCGTGCGAACGGCAGACCTGCGCGGCAAGGTGGTCGTCCTCCACTTCATCTACACATCGTGCCCGGATGTGTGCCCCCTGCACGCCGAGAAGATCGCCGAAGTCCAGAAAATGGTGAACGGCACGCCGATGAAGGGCCAGGTCACCTTTGTGACCATCACCACCGACCCTGCCAGGGACACGCCGGACGTGCTCAGCAAATACGGGCCGGCGCACGGGCTCGACCCCGTCAATTGGCTGTTCCTGACCACGACGGCGGATCAGCCGGAAGATGCGACCCGCAGACTGGCGGAGGCCTTCGGCCACAAGTTCACGCTGACGGATGATGGTTATCAGATGCACGGCACCGTCACCCATGTGATCGACAAGGAGGGCCGCTGGCGGGCGAATTTCCATGGCCTGAATTTCGCTGCGGTCAATCTCGTCACCTTCGTCAATGCGCTCACCAACAATGTCGAGCGCCCGCACCATGAGCCGGAAACGGGATGGTGGGCGAAGATCAAGGGCATATTCTGAGGCACCATTCACATGCCGGCGGTCCGGCGAAACAGAGGGAAGGAGAACCCTGTGATCCACAAGTCCAATCCATTGCCCGGAGCCATCGGCAAAATGGCCCGTGCCTTCGTCCTGGCCGGTGCGACGGTCTGGCTCGCGCTCGGTCTCCACGACCAGGCGATCGCCGCCGTCGAGATGTCCCAGGACCAGTTCGACCAGCGCATCCACGACTATATCCTCGCGCATCCCGAGGTCGTCATGGAGGCGCTGCAGAGCCTCGATGCCCGCCAGCGCGAGGCTGCGGCAAAAGAGGCGAAAGCCGCCCTGGTGGCGAAGGCCGACGATATCTTCCGGGACCCGGCGAGCCCAGTCGGCGGCAACGCCGAAGGCGACGTCACCATGGTCGAGTTCTTTGACTACAACTGCCCCTATTGCCGGCAGGTTGCGCCGATCATGGCGCAAGCCGTGGCCGACGATCCGCAGCTCAAGATCGTCTACAAGGAATTCCCGATCCTCAGCACGGATTCCGTATTTGCTTCCAAGGCGGCTCTCGCCGCAATGCGCCAGGGCAAATACATGGCATTCCACAAGGCCTTGTATGCGGTGAAGACGCGGGTGACCGAAGCGGTCGTGCTGAAGGTGGCTGCCGACGTCGGGCTCGACGTGGCTAAACTGAAGACCGACATGCAGCGGCCCGATATCCAGGCGTCGATCGACCGGAATACGCAACTGGCCCAGGCGCTGAAGATCAGCGGAACGCCAAGCTTCGTCGTTGGCGAGCAGATTTTCCCCGGCGCGACCGACCTCGCAACGATGAAGAAACTGATCGAGCAGGCGAGGAAAAGCAAATGAGCCGGATATGCTATCCAACCCGCCGGACGGTTGTTCTGGGCAGCGCCTTTGGCGTCGCTGCGGTCGTCGGCTTGCTCAAGGGGCCGGATTTGGCGATCGCCGCGGAGGATTCCGATCTGGTGCGCCGTTTCAAATATCTCAGCCAGAACGGCAACAGCACGTGTTCGGCCAAGTTCACGGAGTCGATTGCGACCATGCCGGCGATGTCGCGGATCACGGGCTCGTGCTGCAGCCCTATGGAGACGAAGCGCTATGCCGAGCAGGTGAGCGGCCTGGCCAGGTACCGCGAGATCGCGATGATTCCAAGCGATCCGTACGATATTCCGGCCGGCATCGCACAGAAGATGATGCCCTACTACGATGTGAAACTCTCCGGCGACGAGCAGCAGGCCTATGACTATGCGATGGCTAATTCCAACGAGAAAGGCCCTTGCTGCTGCCAATGCTGGCGCTGGAAAGTGTATGGCGGATTGGCGAAGTTCCTGATCCGCGAGCACGGTTTCACCGGCAAGCAGGTCGTCGACGTCTGGGATCTCTCGGACGGCTGCGGCGGAGGTATGTGAGACGGCAAGGACAGGACACTTCCGGTTAGCGGGACAAGGCGACGGGCGGCCGATCGGTTTCCTGGTCGTCTTGACCGAATTCCACGGCGAGCTAATTGCCTTCGCAGTCGCCGATGCTTACCGACGAAGGCGGGCCTTCACTGACCGTAAAGGTGATTGCAATGATGAATGGTCCAATGGGTACGTGGATGATGGGCGGCATGGCGCTCGTCTGGGTCCTGGTGTTCGTCGCCCTCTTGCTCGCGATTGCAGCGCTGGTCAAATACCTGCGAACCTGAAGCCCGTAGGGCGCCTACGACCATACGGTAGCAAATTCCCAACAGAAGGGCCCATGTTGCCGCCGGTTGCCGCCGTGGCATGTAAGGCGACCAGGGCAGCACGACGCCCCACCCCTCGTCAGGCAAAGCCGGGAACCGGCTTGGTCTTGCCGCTCAGTTGCGCGCCCAGTGTCAGTGCCTGCGGGAAATTCCGGACGATCGCCGCCATCACGGTAGCGCTGCCCGGGCGAAGGGCAATTCCGGCGAGGGCCGCGGCAGCGTAGACCCGTGTCGAGAACAGTCTTTTCCAGGCCGCCTCATAGCGTCTGGCGGCGGCCTCGCGCCCTGCCCGGCCACTTGGCGCGGATGCGAGTTCGCAGGCCAGCAGCCAGCCGGACTGCAGCGCCATCGAGATGCCCTCGGCGATGACAGGATGAGACTCTCCGGCTGCGTTGCCGACGCGGAAGATGTCCCCTTCGTAGCAGGAGCGAATTCCCGGCCGGATCGGACCTGCGGCAAGCCACGGACCGTCGAGAAGCGCCGGTTCCAGGGCGTCTCTCACGCCCCGGCATGAGTCCACGAGATGGCGGGAGACCGCATCGGCGGCCGACACATGGCTCCGGTGTTTGGGGCCATGTTGTTTGCGTAACCGCGCGAGCATATCGCGGCGGATGCAGCACGAGATCGACAACCGGCCATGATCCGCCGAGACCATGCCGCCATAGCCGCCGGGGAAGGCCAGCAGAGGCATTAAATCCGGCACGAGCGACGACCCGGTGAAATGCGCCTTGAAGCCGAGCAGGTCCGACGGGCGATTGGCCTTTGCGGGCTGGCTGGGCAGTGGTCCCGGGTCCCAGGAGCCGTGTGCGGCGACAATCACCGGCGCACGCAACATCGCCGTTTCGTCCCCGGCTTGAATTCGCACCCTTTGCATCTCGCCATCCCGCTCGATAGCGACGGCGCGGCAGGGCTGAAAGATTTCGACACCCGCCGAGCGTGCCGCCAGCAAAAGCAGGGAATCGAGAATGTCCCGGCCGAGCGCCCGGCCGAAGCCATCTTTTGCACGTGGCCCAGCTCCTGCACGTGGCATTGCCGCCTCGACGCAGGTCTCGCCGGAAAACAAGCCGACGCGGCGGATTTCGGGGCCGGCATTGGCACGCCAGGCGTCGCCGATCTCCAGCCGGTCGAGAAGCGCAAGATTGCTTGCCGAGATATATTCGCCGCAGACCTTGCGGCGCGGGAACTCGGTCTTTTCCACAATTGCCACCGCCCATCCGCGCCGGGCCAGCGTGAGCGCGACGGAGGTGCCCGCCGGGCCGGCACCGATGACGATCGCGTCATGAGTCGACAATCGCGTCATGAGTCGCTGCCGGCACTGGCGCCGACGAAGATATGGGAGAAGAGGCCGGCGCGCCGCTCCTCGACCGGCTTGCCGCTGGCCGCAAGCCAGAGGCCGGAAAGCTCGCTACCGCGAAAGCCGGCACGCACGCTTTGCGCCGCGTCGTTCCGTGTGACGTCGTTGGCGCCGATTGCCGGGAGAAGATGGGTCGCGGTCAGCGCCAGTTTCGCCCGCAACGGCTCTGTCGCCAGGAGCAACGGGGCTTTCGGCCTAATCAGCGAAAACAGATGCATGAGCTGTGCATCATCGAGGTGATGCAGGAACAGATTGACGGTGACGGCGTCGAACCGTGCGCCCTCGATCTTTTCTGCCCAGTCGAAGACATCGGCGGTGACGCCTTCGGCCTTCCATCCCAACCTGTCAAAATCACCGCGCAATTGCGCAGTGACGAGGTCGACGCGGTCGAGCATTACCAGTTCGACCCCAGGCCAATGCCTGGCCATGCGCCGCGCCACCGCGAGCATGAAGGAGCCATCGCCGGCGCCGATCTCCAGGATGCGGCGTGGCGATTTTGGCACAAACCTCTTCAGCAACGACGTCATGATCGGCACCTGAAACATCAGCATGTTGATGCGCCGAAGGTCGCGACGCGCGGTCAGCGCTCGCGGATCGTCGGCCGCAAGTCCGTCGAGGATTTCCGGCGCAAGCTGCCGATGCTCCAGGCCGCTCATGACACCGTTCGAAAGAGCATGGTTTCGGCCGTCAATCCCGGCCCGAACGACATGCCGCAGCCGAGCAGGCCGGGTGGCGCCTTCAGCATCTCTTTCATCACGAACATGACGGTCGCAGACGACATGTTCCCATACCGGCGCAACACCTCGCGCGATGGTTCCAGCGCGGTGGGTTCCAGTTTCAAGGCCCTTTCGACGGCGTCGAGAACCGAACGTCCACCCGGGTGCACGGCCCATAGGTCGATCGCCTCGGTCGGCCGGCTGCCGAGGATGGCGGCCTGGTTGTTCCGCAACGCTTCATGAATCGCCGCCGGCACCTGGCCGGAAAGAACCATTTCGAAGCCGTGATCGCGAATATTCCAGCGCATCAGATCCCGCCGCTCCCTCGCCACTAGACAGTGAAAGCTGTCGAGCTCGATGCCGGCTGGCTCGGCGGTGACGAGCGTGGCCGCACAGCCATCGCCCCAGAGGCAGAACGACAGCAGCTTTTCCAACTCGGTGGTTTGGCGCAGATGCATCGTGCAGAGTTCGATATTGACCAGCAGGACCTTGGCTTGCGGGTCCGAGCGGACGATGTGGTGCGCCAGCTTGAGACCGTTGATCGCCGCGTAGCAACCCATGAAGCCGATCATCGTGCGTTCAACCGTATCCGGCAGCCCGCAACGCGCAACCAGCTCGAGGTCGATGCCCGGCGCCGAAAAACCGGTGCAGGTGGTGACGATGAGATGGGTGATGCGGGAAGCGTCGTCGCCAAGCTGCAATCCGTCGATGCCCTTTTGCGCCAGAACAGGTGCGGCATCGTCGAACATAGCCATTCTCATGGCGGTTCCGGGAAAGGCGCCCCGGATGAAGGTCCCGGCCAGGTCGGCAGACGGTCCTTCAGGGTCGGACGCCGGCGCAAAGCAGGAATAGCGGTGCTCGATGCCGGCAAGATCGGCCATGCGTTCGAAGAGTCTCCGGCGATTGGCCGCGAGCATGGAGGCCGCGAAACGCAGGTAGAATTGATGAACCTCGTGCTCCGGCACCGCCGTCGCGATCCGGTTGATATACGCTTTGACCGGCATATTCTGTCTCCTCGGCGTATGCACGGTGTAGCGTGCCGCCGGAGGGTCCTTGCTCATCGGCACCCGGTGTCGGACGCCGGGTTTTGAGCGCTGTTCGATAAACGTTTTCGAAAACTGATTTCTTCCCGAAGGTTCAGTATGGCTGTTGGCAGGCAAACGGTTGGAGCCGACGGGCGGTTGCATCGGGCATCCAAAATCGCCACATCATGTTGACCTTCCATCTACTGGAAGGTCTATTTCCCCCACAAAGGAGATTTTCCACCATGAACATCGGCGTCGCATCCGAGAAATCCGGCCTGCCGGCCAAGACGATCCGTTACTATGAGGATATTGGGCTCTTGCATCCGGCCCGGACAGACAATGGCTATCGCGATTACTCGACGGCCGATATCCACCGGCTGCGGTTCCTGCAGCGCTCGCGAAGCCTGGGGTTTTCGGTCGACGAATGCCGCCAGCTGCTGTCGCTGTACCAAGACAGGGAACGTGACAGCGCCGACGTGAAGGCGATCGCGAAAGCCAAACTGGTGGAGATCGACAGGAAGATCGCCGAACTGGTCGGATTGCGCGGCTTGCTCCACCATCTGGTCAGTCACTGCCACGGTGACGAGCGGCCGGATTGCCCGATCATCGACGAGTTGGCGGGACAAGGCGTGGCCCAGTGAGGCTCGCAGCCGCTGTAACGGTGCTGTCGCTTGCCTGCGTCTCTGTCGTGCTCGCTGCCGCCCATTCGAGCCGTGATGCGGTCATCGAGGCTCGCCAGGCCTCGATGAAGGAAATGGCCGCGGCGGCAAAGGCGATCGCCGGGATGTTCGACGGCAAGCAGGCCTATGACGCCGCGGCTTTCAAGGCGGCGGCCGAGACAATCCGCGCCCGCACCGGCCCTGCCTTGATTGCCGAATTCCCCAGTGCGACGTTGGGTGCACCTTCAGGCGCCAAGCCGGATATCGACCCCGCCCGCGCGGAGTTCGAAGGGCTGGCTCGCCACATCGGAACGCTGGCCGGCGCCCTGGCTTCCGACGCCGAGCGGGCACCACCGCATATCACCGACGACATGAGAATGGGTTCCGGCCTGGCGATGGGCGGCGGCAGCCTGCTTGGCAAGCGGCCGGGGCTAGGGGAAGCCGATCCTGCCAAATTGCCGGCGGAGCACCTCCTGCATCTCATCTTGCAGGATTGCTCGAGCTGCCACTCGAAGTTCCGGCAAAAGGTCGAGTGATAGCGTCAGCTCCGCTGCAGCTGAGCCGAAATAAAATTGCGCCAGCCGCCGAAATGCGAAATCTCCTCTGCATTGGTAAGGCCGGCACTTTCGACGAGGAAGCCTTTCGGCGAAGTTCCGTCGTCGAGCAGAAGCGTCCCGATGCCGAGCGGCGGCGGGATCGCGGCAACAAAGCGGCCGAAGGCTTGCGGCGACAGCCGCCAGACTTCAACCTCGATCGCTGCCCCCTTGCCATTGCAGATCCGCTCGAGCCCCGGCCGCGGCACCGACTGGCCGGCGAGCGCGTAAAGCCGATAGAGCGGCGCCGTTCTCGCAGCCCGGGCGAAAATCGCGCCGAGCTGCTGCAACTGGCCGTTCAGCGCCATCCCCGATAGATGCGCGCCGACCACGGCCAGTTCGATCGTGCCTTCGTCCACGTCCACGCGAGGATCGCCACGCTGCGGCAGCGGCCAGCCTGTAGCGCCCAGCGCAAGGCCGCTTGCCGCATGGATATCGCGAGCAAGCGAGGCCGTCAGGTGGTCCTTGCCCGCCGCGGCAAGCAAGGTGACGCTCATCGGCAGACCGTCGCTGCGGGTTCCGCTCGGCACGGCGATGCCGCACATGTCGAGCAGGTTGACGAAATTGGTGTAGGTGCCGAGCCGGCTGTTGGTGACGATGGGGTTAGCCAACACCGCTTCAACCGTGTAATGCGTCGGCGCGGTCGGCACACAGAATAGGTCGACCGAGGCGATGACCGGCGCAAGCCTGGCCTTGTAGGCCTGCAAGGCATAGAGCCCGTTGAAGGCGTCCGCTGCGGAAAGCTTTCGCGCGCCGCCGATGATCTGCCGCGTCACCGGATGCATGGCGGCCTCGTTGGCTTCCATGAAGTCCCTGATCGCGGCATAACGCTCGGCCACCCAGGCGCCTTCGTAAAGCAGGTTGGCGGTGGCGTAGAAATCGTCGAAGGGGATTTCGACCAGCCTGCAGCCCAGCCTCTCCAGCGAGGCAAGGGCGGCCTCGAAACCCGCCTGCATCGCCTCGTCGCCGAAGAAGGTCCAGTCGGCCCTGGCCGGCACGCCGACCGTCAGCACCGGCGGGCACGCGGTAAGCGGTTGGATGCCGAGGTCACGCGAATAGGGATCGGCGCCGTCCTTTGCCGCCGCGACCTTGAACACGTGGTAGGCGTCGTCGACGGTGAGCGCGAAGACCGAGACGCAATCGAGCGTGCGGCAGGCCGGCACGACGCCGGCGGCTGATAGCGAGCCGACGCTCGGCTTCAGCCCGACGATGTTGTTGAGGCCGGCGGGTATGCGCCCCGAACCGGCGGTGTCGGTGCCGAGCGCGAACGAGACGATGCCGCGCGCCGTCGCCACGGCCGAGCCGCACGAGGAACCGCCCGGCACCAGTTTCGGGTCGATCGCATTCCTCGGGATCGGATAGGGCGTGCGCACACCGACCAGGCCGGTAGCAAACTGGTCGAGATTGGTCTTGCCGACGACCAGCGCGCCAGCGGCCTTGAGCCGCGCCACGACGGTGGCGTCTTTCGCCGGCAAGTAGGCATATTCCGCGCAAGCCGCCGTCGTCGGCATGCCGGCAACATCGATGTTGTCCTTGACCGCGAATGGCACGCCCCACAGCGGCTTTGCCACCGGATCGAATGGGCCGAGCCTTTCCGCTTCGGCAAGCATCTCCGCTCTGCTCGCCAGATGGATGAAGATGCCCGGGTCGTCGGCCGCCGCGAGCCGCGCATGGACCGCATCGATCATCTCGCCGATGCTGACGCCGGCCCGATAGGCAGCGTGCAGGCTCGCTATGTCGAAACGTATGTCGCTCATTTGGCCTCGTCCAGAATGACTACCGGCAGGTTCCACTGGATAAGCACGACGCAGCCATCCTTCGTCCACACCGAATGCTCGGTTCCGACTAGGTTTAGGATCACGCTGCCTGAGGCATGATCGCCATTCTCGTCGCTCTGGGTGCCTTCCAGCACGACGATCGTTTCCAGTCCGGCATGGCGGTGACGCGGCACCGCGGCGCCGGGCCGGTAGTTCAGGATCGCGACCGACGGTTCCATCGGCCTACCCTTGAGCAGCCAATGCACCGTGATGCCTTCGCGGAAATGCTCGAATGGGAGATCACGCCATCCACCATTGAGGAGGCCGGCAAAGGCAAGGTTAGGCATTGGAAATTCCCTCGAGCACCTGGTCCGTCGTCGCCGTCCAGCCGACGATGGCGCCCTGAGCCCTGATCATGGCAAGGGTAGCCGCCTTGAACTCGGCGAAGTAGCTCTCAGTGGCATCCTCCGCCAGCAGGCATTCATATCCGCGGTCGTTGGCCTCGCGCATCGTGGTCTGCACGCAGACCTCCGTCGTTACCCCGGCAAAGACGAGTTGCTGTGCGCCAAGCCGCTTCAGGTCGTCGCCGAAGCTGGTGGCATAGAACGCGCCCTTGCCCGGCTTTTCGATGACGATTTCGCCTGGCAATGGGGCAAGTTCATCGAGGATCGCCGTTCCCGGCTCGCCGACGATCAGCACGCGACCCATTGGACCGACATCGCCGATCCGGATCGACGGATTGCCGCGATTGCGCTTGGCCGGCGGCAGATCCGAAAGATCTGCCTTGTGGCACTCCATCGTGTGGATCACCGGCAGGCCGGCCGCGCGAAATCCGTCGATCAGCCTTTTCACTGTCGGCACGATCGCCGTGACCCGGCTGACGTCGTTGCCGAGGCTGGCGCCGAAGCCGCCGGGTTCGGCGAAATCACGCTGCATGTCGATGACGACCAGCGCCATCGCCTCAGGCCTGAAGGCAAACGGAAACGGCAGCGCCTCGATCTCCGCCATCAGTGATGTCCCGCCATGTGCTCGCCGATCGTCTGCACGCTCGCCTGCGCGATCGGCGTCTCGTAGACCAGCGCGCCGTCGGACATGACAAAGATGCGGTCGGAGAGCTCGAGCAGCTCATCGAGGTCCTCCGACATCAGAAGCACCGCCGCCCCGGCATTGCGTGCCTTCATGATGCGGGCGCGGATTTCGGCGACGGCGGAGAAGTCGAGGCCGAAGCAGGGATTCGACACGATGAGCAAGTCGACGTCGCCGGTCAGTTCCCGCGCCAGCACCGCGCGCTGCACATTGCCGCCCGACAGCGACGAAATCGGCGAAGCGAGCGAGGCCGTCTTGACCTTGAACTGTTCGACCAGATGGGCCGCATAGTCCCTGATCGCGCTCGTCCTGATCCAGTTGATCGGCTTGCCGGCCTCGTTGAGGTCGAAGGTCCGGAAGGCCATGTTTTCCGCCACCGTCATCTTCGGCGCGCAGGCATTGCGCAACGGCTCCTCCGGAATGAAGCGGACATTGAGCGTGCGCGCCTCGCTGCGGCTGGCGCCATAGGGCGAGCCTTTCACCAGAACGTCGCCGCCATTGCGCGCCCGCTGTCCGGCAAGGACTTCGAGAAACTCCTTCTGGCCGTTGCCGGAGATGCCGGCGACGCCGACGATCTCACCGGACTTCACATCGAGCTCGCCGATGTCGATGGTTTTCAAGCCGGTGCGGTCGGGCGCCTTCAGCGACTTTACCGTCAGCACCTGCTTGGCGCCGGCCGGCACCGGAGCGCGGCTGTCGAGTGCTGCAATCGGTTGGTCGCCGATCATCATCGCCGCCATCTTTTTGTGCGAAAGCTCCGAGACTTTGCCGGTTCCGGTCAGCCTGCCCTTGCGCAGCACGGTGATGTCGTCAGCAAAGGCCGTCACCTCGTGGAATTTATGCGAGATCATCAGCACGGTTAGGTCGCCGGTCCTGGTCATGTCGCGCACCAGGCCAAGCACTTCCTGCGCCTCGCCGGGAGTGAGCACCGAAGTCGGCTCGTCGAGCACCAGGAAACTGCGGCCGAGATAGAGCTGCTTGATGATTTCGAGCTTCTGCTTCTCGCCGGCCGCAAGTTCCGCCACCTTGACGTCGAGCGGCAGCTTGAACGGCATACGCTGCATGAATTGCGCAAGTGCGGCGCGCTCCTTGCGCCAGTCGATGACGCCGGGCACCTTCTCGCGCGAAATGACCAGGTTTTCCGCGCCGGTCAGCGACGGGACGAGCGTGAAATGCTGGTAGACCATGCCGAGCCCCAATGCCGAGGCATCCTTCGGACTGGCGATCGCGACCTCGCGGCTATCAACCAGCATGTCGCCGGCGGTCGGATGGTAAAAACCCATCATGCATTTGACCAGCGTCGACTTGCCGGCGCCGTTTTCGCCGAGCAGCGCATGGAACGATCCCGCCGGCACCTTGATCGAGACGTCGTCCAGCGCGATGAAGGCGCCGAAGCGCATGGTCATGCCGATGGTCTCGACGCCGACGGGTTTCTTGGCTCCGCTCAAGATCGCCCCCTCACGGCAGTTGCGCGACGAAGGATGCCGAGTTCGACACCGCGCCGAACACGCCGCCCTGCATCTTGATCATCTTGATCGCGGCAAGATGGTTGCCGTAGTCGGTTGCGCCGCAGCAATCCTCCAGCATGACGCATTCGAAGCCGCGATCATTGGCCTCGCGCATCGTCGTGTGGACGCAGACATCGGTGGTGATGCCGGTCAGCACGATGTTTTCGATGCCGCGCTGGCGCAGGATCAGTTCCAGGTCGGTGGCGCAGAACGAGCCCTTGCCCGGCTTGTCGATGATCGGTTCGCCCGCCGCCGGATAGAGGTCGGGGATGATGTCCCAGCCGGGTTCGCCGCGCACCAGGATGCGACCGCAAGGTCCGGGGTCGCCGATGCCGGCATTGATGCGGCGCGAGCGCCAGCGCTTGTTGGCCGGCAGGTCGGCGAGATCGGGCCGGTGGCCCTCGCGCGTGTGGATGATGGTGTAGCCCTTGGCACGCATGGCTGCGAGCACCGACTTGATCGGCCCGATCGGCGCCCGCATCAGCGAAAGATCGTAGCCCATATGATCGACATAGCCGCCCGGCCCACAGAAATCGGTCTGCATGTCGATGATGATCAGCGCCGTATTGTCGGGCCGTAGCTCGCCATTATAGGGCCATGGATAGGGATCGGCATCGATGTAGCGCTGGGTGATCTCGGCTCTGGCGTTCATCGGGAAAACTCCAGTCATTTGGTAATCGACAATTCGCCCGGCGCGCCGGCAAGCGAGCGGCTCGGGGACGAGGTGGCGATCATGATGATGAGCGTGAGGATGTAAGGTGCGGCGTAAAAGAGATAGTAGCCCTGCGTCACCCCGACCGATTGCAGTGCCGGGCCTAGCGCGCCGGCACCGCCGAACAACAGAGCCGCGGCAAAGCAGCCGAGCGGGTTCCAGCGCGCGAAGATGACCAGCGCCACCGCCATGAGCCCCTGCCCCGATGAGATGCGTTCGGTCCAGCTGCCGGGATAATAGAGCGACAGATAGGCGCCGCCGATGCCGGCGAGCGCACCGCCGACGCCTGTCGCAAGCAGGCGCACGGTGTTCGGATTGAGGCCCATGGCGCGCGCCGCATCGGAGCTGTCGCCGACGACTCGCACGATCAGCCCGGCGCGGGTGTTGCGGAAAGCCCACCACAGGAACACGGCAAGTGCCGCCCCGATGAGGAACAGCACATTGACGTTGAGCGCTGCCTGCACCTGCGGAATGTTCGACCAGCCACCGAAGGCGATGGCCGGCAGGTCTGGCGCCGAGGGCTGGATGAACGGCTTGCCGAAGAAGAAGGCGAGACCCGAGCCGAACAGCATCAGCGCGATACCGATGGCGATGTCGTTAACGCCACGGAATTTGCAGATCCAGCCATGGAACAGGCCGAAGCAAAGACCGGCACCGGCGGCGGCCAGCAGGCCGAGCCATGGCGAGCCGGTCATCACAGCGACGGCATAGGCGGTCATTGCGCCGAAGACCAGCGTGCCTTCGAGGCCGAGATTGATGCGGCCGGAACGTTCGGTAATGGCTTCGCCGAGCGAGACGAAGATGAACGGCGTCGAAACGCGGATGGCGCCGCCGAGAATGGCGAGCGGCACGCCCCACAGGCCGATCTCGGTCGCGTCCATCAGGAGCCCCTCTTCCACAGATCGGGATTGAAGACCTTGAAGCGGCCGTAAAAGGTTTCGCTGAACAGGATGACCACGAAGAGCATGCCTTGCAGCACCAGCACTGTGGCGTCGGGCAGATCCATGCGGCGCTGGATCAGCCCGCCCGAAGCGCCGATGCCGCCGAGCAGGAAAGCGACCGGGATGATGGCGAGCGGATTGTGGCGGGCGAGGAAGGCGACGAGGATGCCGGTATAGCCGTAACCGGCGGCGAGCGAGGCGTTGGCGCTGCCTTGCACGGCGCCGACCTCCAGCATGCCGGCCAGCCCGGCAAAGCCGCCGGCCAGCCCGGTGAAGCCGACGATCAGCGGCCCGACGGCAAGCCCTTGCACCTGGGCCGCCCTGACATTGCCGCCGGCGATGCGGGCGGCAAACCCCCAACGCGTCTTTTCGATCAGCAGCCAGGACAGGACGCAGGCGAGAATACCGACGACGAGGCCCCAGTGCACGTCCATGCCGGGAATGTTGCCGATTCGGTAGGCATCCGCCAGCGGCTCGGTCGAGGGTTTGTTGAGCGAGGCCGGATCGCGCAGCGGCCCTTCGACAAGATGGTTCATCAGCGCGATGGCGATATAGGCCATCAGCAGGCTGGAGATGGTTTCGTTGACGGCGCGGTAGTGGCGGAGTGCGCCGACGGCACCGATCCAGATGCCGCCGGCGACCACGCCCGCCGCGCCCATCAGCAGGATGACCAGAAAAGCCGGCGCGCCATTCGCCGCGACGCCGATGGCGGCGGCGGCAACGCCGCCCAGCACGATGGCGCCTTCGCCGCCGATCACGACGAGCCCGAGCCGTGCCGGCAGCGCCACGCAGAGCGCTGCCAGTAAAAGCGGTGCTGCCCGCGACAGCGAGTTCTGGATCGAGAACCACGAGCCGAAGCCGCCGCGCCACATCGTCTCGTAGAGTTGCACCGGCGATTTGCCGACCAGCGCGATGAACACGCTGAACAGCGCCATGCCGACGATCAGCGCCGCGAGCGGTATGACGAAGGCTTCCGCGCGCCGCGCCGCCCATTCGAGCGCCGCCGGATAATTCCTGGCGCCAAACAGCGCCGGTGCGCCCGCAGTGCTGACCGTGTCTGCCATGGCCCCGTCTCCGATCCGGTTCAGGCGGTCGAACCGACGACGCCCTCGACCAGGTAGTCCATGCTTTCGAGTTCGAGCGCGGTCTCGACGAAGGCCTGGCCCTCGGTCGCGACGACGACGCCCTTGTTGCTCTTCAGCGGACCCTTGATGACCGAAAATCCGCCTTTCATCATTTCGGCCAGCGTGCCGTCGAACTGCTTGCGGGCGGCCTCGCCGACGGCGGGGCCGAGCGGGCTCATCTTGACGAAGCCGTCGGCCAGGCCGCCGCGCGTGAAATTGGGCAGCGGCGTGCCGGCCACCAGATCGTCGACGAACATCTTGTAGACCTTGGCCCAGTTCCATTCCGCGCCGGTCAGGTATTTTTCCGGCGCCAGCGGGCTCTGGTTGGCATGATAGCCGCAGACGAAGGCGCCACGCCCGGCCGCCGTCTCGACCACCACCTTGGGGCTGTCGACATGGCAGGTGATGACGTCGGCACCCTGGTCGACCAGCGCATTGGTGGCCTCCGCCTCCTTGACCCCCAGCGACCACTCGCCGGTGAAGATCACCTGGCAGGTGATGGTCGGGTCTACCGAGCGCGCGCCGAGCAGGAAGGAATTGATGTTGAGCAACACCTGCGGGATCGGCTTTGCCGCGACGAAGCCAAGCTTCTTGGTCTTGCTGGTGTGGCCGGCGACGACGCCGTTCAGATACTGGCCCATGCCGATATAGCCGAAATAGGAACCGGCATTCATCGGATGCTTGTCCTTGTTCCACATGCCGCCGCAATGGCGGAACTGCACGTCGGGGAATTTCGCGCACATGGCCAGCATGTGCGGATCGAAATAGCCGAACGAGGTCGGGAAGATCAGCGACGCACCGTCGAGATTGATCATCGATTCCATCGTCTTTTGGACGTCGACCGTCTCCGGCACGTTCTCCTCCTCGACGACGGAGATGCCTTCCATGCCCTTCAGCGTGGCGGCGCCTTCGGCGTGCGCCTGGTTGTAGCCGTAATCGTCCTTTGGCCCGACATAGATGAAGCCGACGGTGGCCGTCGCGGCGAAGGCCCTGCTGATCGGAAACGATGCGGACGCAAGGCCGAGCGCCGCTCCGGCGGCGGAGGTCTTGAGCAGGTCGCGGCGGCTAAGCATGAATCTCTCGGACATTGAATGCTCCCTCTGTGGGGCCTTTGGGGCCGGTTAACACCTCAATGAAAGAAGTGTATGCAATCAGCGTGCCAGTTCTAGAAATGGAATTTATTCCGCAATATCAATGAATGTGCCGATGTGACCTGCACAAAGCCGGAGCAATTGCATACACTTTTTGCCTCCAAAATCGTCAATTTGACATTAAGGCTAAAACATAGGCATACAGAGCTGCGGAGGAATCGAGGCCGGTGCGTGGCTTACGGCTCTAGCGAAAAGACTGGACGGAGGAGACGTGTCGGGAAAGCGCAATTTGATCAGGTCGGGCACGACCGTCGATCAGATGGTGAGGGCGATCAGCGATCGGATCGTCACCGGCTTCCTGCGCCCAGGCGAAAAGCTCGACGAGGCCTCGCTCGCCGCCCGCTTCGACGTCTCACGCACGCCGATCAGGGAAGCGCTCAGCCGGCTCAGCGCCATGGGACTGGTCGAAAGACGGCCCAACCGCGGCGCCACCGTCGCCGTGGTGACGCAGGAGCACCTCGCCTCGATGTTCGAGAGCATGGCCGAGCTTGAAGCGATCTGCGCGCGCTTCTCGGCCGAGCGCATGACGGCCGGCGAGCGCCGCACGCTGGAGGCCGAGCATCAGGCATCGGCGCGCTTGGTGCAGCTCGGGGCCGAAGAAGAGTATGAGCTTTTCAACACCGAGTTCCACACCCGGCTCTATCGCGGCGCCCACAGCAAGCACATTTATGAGTTGACCGTCATGACCCGCGGCCGCCTCGCGCCGTTCCGGCGCGCGCAATTCATGCTGCCCGGGCGGCTGGCCCAGTCCTGGCAGGAGCATGACGCCATCGTCACCGCAATCATGCGCGGCGACAGTGCGGCGGCCGGAACAGCCGCCAAGGATCATGTCTCGATCGTCAGCGAGGCGAGCGCCGTCTTTGCCATCGGCGATCGCCCCAAAGGCAAGGCCGAGCCGTTCCCGACATCGGTTTCCTGACCCTCAATCGACCAACACGGCGACCACGGCGGCACAGTCGCCGGCCTTGACCAGCCCCGGAAAATGCCGCGCCGCCAACAGACCGGACATTTTGGCCCGTATCTCCTGCGGAGCGCCGCCGGTGCGGCCGACGGAATGGACGCGTGCCAGCACCTGGTTTTCTGCCACCGGCTCGCCGAGATCGATCATGGTTTCGATCATCCCGTCGTCCTCGGCGAACGAGAAGCAATCGCCCGATGGCATGTCGAGCCAGCGGGTCGGCTGCATCGCGACCGCGCCGGCGACGATGCCGGCATGGCGCAGCACGTTGAGCACGCCGCGACGCGCGATCCGCACCGTTTCCGCGCGCGAAGTCCCACCGCCGCCGAGCTCGGTGGTGATGAACAGCTTGCCCATCTCCTCAGCGGCGGTGTCGAACATGCCGACCGCGTCGATCTCCAGCATCTTCATCGACCATGGTGCGGAGAACGCTTCGACCGCAGCGAATCCTTTCTCCTCCAATACTTTGTCGGGCCGGATGTGGGCGGCGCAGAACGGCACGAAGTCGAGCGTCTTGCCGCCGGAGTGGAAATCGAGCGCGATGTCTGTACGGGGCAGAAGTTCGCGCTGGAAATAGTCGGCGATCTTCTCGGTCACCGTGCCGTCGGGCCGGCCGGGAAAGCTGCGGTTGAGATTGCCCTTGTCGATGGGCGAGGTGCGGGTGCCGGCGCGGAACGCCGGATAGTTCATCGCCGGCACGATGATGACCGTGCCGCTGACCTGCTTTGGATCGAGCGTGCGGGCGAGATCGTACAGCGCCAGTGGCCCCTCATATTCGTCGCCATGATTGCCGCCTGTGAGCAACGCGGTCGATCCCTTGCCGTTGCGGATCACGCAAATCGGGATCATCACCGATCCCCAGGCCGAATCATCACGGCTGTAAGGCAGCCGCAGGAAACCGTGCTGCACGCCGTCGCGCTCGAAATCGACGGTCGGCGTGATCGGTGATGGGCGAAGGCTGGACATCGGGCTCAACTCTTCACCACCAGCTTGCGCGGCACATTGGCCAGGCACTCGACGCCCGTCTCGGTGATCAGGATGGACTCCGTGATTTCGAGCCCCATCGTCTCCAGCCACAGGCCGGTCATGAAATGGAAGGTCATGCCGGGCTTCAGCTCGGTGCGGTCGCCGGGGCGCAGGCTCATCGTGCGTTCGCCCCAGTCCGGCGGATAGGAAAGCCCGATCGGATAGCCGGTGCGGTTGTCCTTGACGATGCCATATCTCTTCAGGACGGCGAAGAAGGCGTTGGCGATGTCCTCGCATGTGTTGCCGGGCTTGGCGGTGGCAAGTCCCGCCTCCATGCCTTCCAGCGTCGCCTTTTCGGCATCGAGGAATTCCTGCGTCGGCTTGCCGAGGAAAACGGTGCGCGACAGCGGGCAGTGATAGCGGTTGTAGCAGCCGGCGATCTCGAAGAAGGTGCCCTCGCCCGACTTCATCGGCCGGTCGTCCCAGGTCAGATGCGGCGCCGATGCGTCGGCGCCCGACGGCAGCAGCGGCACGATCGCCGGATAGTCGCCGCCGATGCCGTCGACGCCGCGCGTGCCGGCATCATAGATCTCGGCGACCAGGTCGCATTTGCGCATGCCGACTTCGATCTTGTCGACGACGCGCTGGTGCATTGCCTCGACGATGCGGGCGGCTTTGCGCATGTAATCGATTTCGGTCGGGCTCTTCACCGCGCGCTGCCAGTTGACCAGTGCGGTGGCATCGACGAAGCGGGCATTGGGCAGGTGTTTCTGCAGCGACGCGAAGGCAGCGGCCGAGAACCAGTAATTGTCCATCTCGACGCCGATGCTGAGCTTCCCCCAGCCGCGATCGGAGAGCACGCTGGACAGAAAATCCATCGGATGGCGCTCGGTCGACTGCACATAATGGTCGGCATAGCCGACGATGTTGTCGTGCGCGAGATAGGCGGTGCGCTTGGCGCCGTTGGCGTCCTGGCCGCGGCCGTACCACACCGGCTCGCCCGACGGCGGCACGATGACAGCCTGATGCACATAGAACGACCAGCCGTCATAGCCGGTCAGCCAGGCCATGTTGGACGGATCGCTGACGACGAGCAGATCGACGCCCTTGGCCTCCATCGCCTTCCGCGTCTTGGCGAGGCGCTCCGCAAATTCGCCGCGCGAGAATTTCAAATTGGGCTGCATTGTTCTTGGTCCTCGTATGTTGGGCCTTGCGGCCGGTATCAGCTTTCGAAAATCGTACCGGTCTTGGCTGCACGCGCGCGGTCGCGGGCGAGCGTGGCGATCGCCGTGTCCTGCACGCCGGTGCCGGTCAGATCGGCAATGGTGATGTCGCTGGCCGAACGCCGGCCATGCCTTTCGCCGGCGATGATGTGGCCAAGCTCGGTGATCTCGGCATCGGCCGCCATCACGCCCGCCGCGATGGCATGGTGCAGTTCGCCCAGCCGCCGCGTCTGCTTGGCGCTATCGGCGACGTAGAGATCGGCCATGCGCAGGATCGCCGGCGCGATCTCGTTCTTGTGCTCGGCATCCGAGCCCATCGCGGTGATGTGCTGGCCGGCGGAGACGAAGCCGGCCTTGATCAGCGGTTCGGTCGCGGGTGTCGTGGTGACGATAATGTCGGCATCGGCGGCTGCTTTTGCCGCGTCTGGCTCGGCGTGAACGGCGATGCCCAGTCTTTCGGACAATGCGTCCGCCGCGGCTTCGGCCTTGGCGGCATCCCTTGCCCAGATGCGGGCTTCTGTGATTGGCCGCACCAGCATCAGCGCCTCGAGCTGCAGTCCGGCCTGAACACCGGCGCCGAAGATCGCGGCAACGGAGGAGCCCGGACGCGACAGATGTTTGGCGGCGACCGCGCCGGCGGCGGCCGTGCGGATGTCGGTGAGATAGCCATTGTCGAGCAGCAGCGCCTCGACCAGCCCGGTTTTGGACGACAGCAGCACCATCATGCCGTTGACGCTGGGCAGGCCGAGCTTGGGATTGTCGAAGAAACCTGGGCTGATTTTGATCGCAAAACCGTCGATGCCCGGCACATAGGCGGTCTTGACGTCGACCTCGCCGCGATGCTCCGGGATATCGAGCCGCAGGATTGGCGGCATTGCCACCGGCAAGGTAGCGAGCGCGCGAAACGCGTTCTCGACGCAGGCGACGGCATCGAGATCGAGCTTCACGATCTTGCGCAATTCACTTTCGGTGAGGATCGTCATCCGGCTCATGCTGCGCTCTCCGCAATTGCTTCGCCGCAGATGATCTTGCGGTGCAGTGTCATTTCGATGTTGCGACCGGACAGAACGAGCACCGTCGGGCCATTCGCTTTGACCTTGCCGGCAAGCACGGCCGCGATGCCGACCGCGCCGGCGCCTTCGACGATCTCGCGCTCCTGCTCATAGGCATGGCGGATGCCGGTGGCGATCTCGTCCTCGCTGAGCAGGATCACATCGTCGAGCAGGTCGCGGCACATGGAAAAGGTCAGCCGGTTGTCGAGGCCTATGCCGCCGCCAAGCGAGTCGGCCAGCGTCGGCAGTTCCTCGACCAGCACCGGGTGCCCGGCATCAAGGCTTGCCTTCATCGCGGCACCGCGCGCCATCGAAACGCCCACCACCTTCGTCGCCGGGCTGACGCCCTTCACGGCAGCAGCGACGCCAGCCGCCAGCCCACCGCCGGAAAGCGGCACCAGCACAAGGGCGGCATCAGGAACCTGTTCGATGATCTCCAGCCCGAGCGTGCCTTGCCCGGCGACAATGGCGGGATGGTCGAAAGGCGGCAGCATGATCAGCCCGTCTTCGGCGACCAGCCGCTCGACCTCCTGCTGCGCATCGTCCTGGCTGTTGCCGACGATGCGGATCTCGGCGCCAAGCCGGCGGATCTCTTCGAGCTTGTTCTCAGGCACCAGCCGCGACATGCAGATCGTTGCGCGAATACCCTGTAGTTGTGCGGCATAGGCAAGCGCCCGGCCGTGGTTGCCGGTCGAGGCAGCGACGACGCCACGCGCCCTCTCCTCTTCTGTCAGCGAGGCGATGGCGTTCGAGGCACCACGCAGCTTGAAGGCGCCGGTGGTCTGCCGATGTTCGAGCTTGAGATAAACAGCAGCGCCCAAGTGCTGGGAAAGACTCCGGGACGTGACGGTCGGCGTACGCTCGACCTTGCCTGCGATGCGCTGGCGCGCGGCGCGGATATCGGCGAGGCTTATCCTGGACGTGGTCATGGCTCATTAATCAGTTCAGCGGCAGCGTCATGAGACGGCCGAATTCAGGGCGCGGCTCGTCGTCGTCGCAAAGCCGCAGGCAATTCCAGGCCGTCCCCTGGTTGCTGGTGACCACGGGACGGCCGATGGCTTCTTCCATACCGACAACTGCCGCCGCGGACCGCAGCGCCGTGCAGGAGACGAACAGCGCGTCGGCTTGCGGGGCTGTCATCTCGCGGGCCAGATCGACCAAGGATTTCGGCGCAATCCGTGCCATCTCGCGGTCGTCCTCGAAGCCGAGGCAAGTGAAGCTGGCGATCTCGAAGCCATGCTCGGTGAAATAGGCCGCCATCGGCCGGCTGGTCTCGACCGTATAGGGAGTGAGGATGCTGATCGCCCTGGCGCCTAGCGCCTTCAGGCCGCGCACCCCGGCCATCGGCGGCGTGACCACCGGCACGCCGGGCTTGGCGGCCTGCACCGCGGCCTCGATTTCGGCATCGCCGATCACGACGGAAGCCGAGGTGCAGGAATAGCAGATCGCATCGAGCGGCTCGTCGGGGAGGATCAGGGCCGCACCCGCCGTCAGTGACGGCTGCATCTTGCGCAAATTCTCCGGCGTCGTCGGGTTAGCGTAGGGAATACGCGCGACATAGATGCCGATACGATCGCTTGCCACCATGCGGTGAAAATCCGGTTCGCTCGTATGGTCGGTGGCAAGGATGATCAGGCCGACCCGCTTTTCCAGCGGACGCGCATCGAGCGGCGGCCGGGCCGAGTGCAGGCGGATATCGGGTGCAGCGCTCATCGTTCGATCCGCCCATAACGGTGTTCCAGCCAGCGCAGCAGCACCACCGAGAACAGGCTGATGGCGAGGAAGAAGGCGCCGACCAAGGTGATCGGTTCGATATACCGGTAATAGGTATTGGCGACGCTCTTGGCCTGGTTCATCAGTTCCAGCACGGTGATCGCCGACAGCAACGGCGTCTCTTTGAACATGGCGATGAAATAATTGGCAAGCGCCGGGATCATCGGCGGAATTGCCTGCGGAATGATGATGTGCGTCCAGGTCTGCGTGGCGTTCAGGTTGCAGGCCTTGGCCGCTTCCCATTGGCCGCGCGGCACATTGTCGATGCCGGCGCGGTAGACCTCGGCTGTGTAGGTGCCGTAGTGCAGCCCGAGACCGATGACGCCCGCCACCAGCGGCGGCAACAGGACGCCGAAATCCGGCAGCACGTAGAAGATGAAATAGAGCTGCACCAACAGTGGCGTGCCACGGATGAACTCTGCAAGAAAGCCGACCGTGCGCGACAACGCCCTGTTCGGTGACCGGCGCGCCAACGCGATGCCTAGCCCAACGATGGCCGCCAGCACCGAGCCGAGCAGCGTCGCCAGGATGGTGATCTTCACCCCCTCGATCAGCGTCGGCAGGATCTGCCGGACAAAATCCCAATCCCATTCCATTATCAGGCCCGATCCATCATACGCGCACCCCGTCCAGGCCACGCGCCATGCGGCGTTCCAGCGACCGCACGCCCCATGAGATGAGCAGCGCCAGTGCGAAATAGATGACGAGGATGGTGCTGAACGGCACCAGCGTGTTGCCGGTCTGCGAACGCACCACCTGCGCCTGGAAGGTCAGGTCGGCGAGCGAAATCAGCGAAACGACGGCGGTGGCCTTGAGCAGCTCGATGGCGTTGTTGCCGAAGGTCGGCAGCATCACCAGAAGCGCCTGCGGCAGGATGATGTGGCGCATGGCTTGCCAGCGGCCGAGATTGAGCGCGGTGCAGGCCTCATATTGTTCGCGGCCGATAGACTTGATGGCGCCGCGCACCACTTCCGCTGCATAGGCGCCGACATTGAGGCCCAGCGCCAGCACGCCGGCCTGCAGCGGCGTCAGAGAAATGCCGGCAAAAGGCAGCACGAAATAGGCCCAGAACAGCTGCACGAAGATCGAGGTGCCGCGGAAGAACTCGATATAGGCGGTGGCCAGCGCGCGTAGCACGAAAAACCGCGACAGCCGCCCCAGCCCGGCGAGAAAGGCCATGACCAAGGCCAGCACCGACCCCATCAACGTCAATTCGATGGTGACAAGCGCTCCTTGCAAAATCAAGCCGAAATAGCCGGACCATTGGGTCATTGGTCGAAAGGGCTCCGCATTGAATATTTGGCGAGGCGATCACTTCAGCGTCCTTCTCCCCGTTCACGGGGAGAAGATGCCGGCAGGCAGATGAGGGGCAGAGCCAATCTGTCAGAAGCTGGCGTCGCCCCTCATCCGGCCCTTTGGGCCACCTTCTCCCCATCAACGGGGAGAAGGAAGAACGCGCCTACTTCGCCGAGCAGAGCTTGTCGCGGCTCGTCGACATCGCCGCCGCCGCCGAGAAGCCGTAAGGCTCGATGATCTTGGCGAACTCGCCGGACTTCTTCAGTTTCGCCAATTCGACATCATAGGCGTCGCGCAGCGCTTCGTCGCCCTTCTTGAAGGCCGCGCCGTCGCAATAGACCGGCGCACCGACCACCGGCGCGATGACTTCGAGGTTCGGATCATTGGCCTTCTTGACCAGGTCGTTGATCGACAGCACGGGCAGCGAATAGGCATCGATGCGGCCGTCCTGCAGCATCTTCAGGCCGCTCTGGCCGTCCGGCACGACGATGACGCGCTCGCGCGGCACACCTGCGGTGAGCGCCAGCTTTTCCTCTGTGCCGCCACCCGGTGCGCCGATCGTCGCGCTGGTGTCCTTGGCGACATCCTCGTAGCTCTTGAAGCCCTTCGGGTTGCCCTTCTTCACCAGCATCGCCTCGGCGTCGCACAGCACCGGTTCCGAATAGGCGACCGCAGCACAACGTTCCGGCTTCATGAACAGGCCGGCGGTGACGACGTCGAAACGGCCGGCCTGCAAGCCGGGGATCATGGCGCCATATTCCGAGATCGAGGCGACGATATCGTTGACGCCAAGGCGCTTGAAGATCTCACGGGCAACGTCAGGCGCCGCACCCGAAACCTTGCCGTCGGCAGCGACCGCCGTATAGGGCGGCTCGTTGGCGATGGCGACGCGGGCAAAGCCTTGCGCCTTGAGCTCTTCGAGCTTGCTGTCATCGGCCGAGCCGGCCGTCGAGGCAGCCAGCACCGCCGTCAGGGCAATACCGGCGACGCCGGCCAAAATGGCAAATTTCTTCATTGTTCCCAACTCCTTGTTTGTCTGTCTTCTTGGCTTGCTTGAGGCGTCGCCGCCTCGCATGGCAGTCAGACCCGATGTCCGGCCGCAATGATCTTCTTCAGGAAACCTTGCGTGCGCTCCTGTTTGGGATGGCGGAAAATCTCGTCGGGCTTGCCCTCCTCGACTATTCTGCCGCGATCGAAGAACAGCACCCGGTCGGCGAAGTCATGGGCGAAACCCATCTCGTGGGTGACCAGCAGCATGGTCATGTCGGTCTCGGCGGCGAGCTTGCGCATGACGTTGAGCACCTCGTCGACGAGTTCCGGGTCGAGCGCCGAGGTGACCTCGTCGAACAGCATGATCTTCGGCGACAGCGCCAGCGCCCGGGCAATCGCGACGCGCTGCTTCTGTCCGCCGGAAAGCTGCGCCGGCATCGCTTTGGCCTTGTCGACCATGCCGACCATGTCGAGCAGCTCCATCGCCCGCTTCTCGGCGGCGGCCCGCGGCACGCCTTTGGTCAGCATCGGTGCCAGCGTCACATTGTCGATGACGCATTTGTGCGGAAACAGATTGAACAATTGGAAGACCATGCCGATCTTCTGGCGCATTTTTGCCAAGTGCCGTTCATCGGCCGTCAGCAGCCGGCCGTTACGCTCCATGTGGTACAGCTGTTCGCCGTCGACTTGGATGTGGCCGCTGTCGATGCGCTCTAGCGTCATCAGGATGCGCAGGATCGTCGTCTTGCCCGAACCCGATGGGCCGATCAGCGCCAGCTTCTCGCCGGGCATGACCTGCATCGAGAGGCCATCCAGCACCTTGAAGGTGCCGAAGCTTTTCGAAATGCCGTCGATCTTGATGATGGGCGCCGACAATGAATTTCCCGTGCTGGAGAAGCTGTGCCTTTAACGATGCGGATCGCGGCAAATCATGTCAATCAAGAAAATAATATCATGACAATATTTCGGACTCCGCACAATTCCCCGCCAATTGTTGCCTAGATCGCAAGCAGGAGATGCTCGGGATCGCCGAGCAGAAGCTTGGTGACAACGCCGAGACCGGCACGCAGTTCCCCCTCCGTGGTCGAGCCAAGCGAAATCCGCACAGCTGGATGCCAAGGCGTCTGCGAAATGCGAAACGACGTGCCGGGCGCGATCGCCACGCCCTGCAGGCGGGCCTGGGAAACAAAGCTTTCCTCGCCGCGATCATCGGGCAGCCGCAGCCAGACATGCAGCCCGTCGCGATGAGCCCGATAGTCCACTCCGGCGAGCACCTCGGCGGCGATGTCCAGACGCCGCCGCAAAGCCACGCGCTGCCATCGAACGAGTTCCATCGCGGTGCCGTCGGTCACCCATTTGGTGGCGATCTCGGCCACCAGCGGCGTCGCCATCCAGTTCGAGACGAGGTGGCGGTTGGCAACCGCGGCGACATAACGATCGGGCGCCGCGAGATAGCCGATGCGCAGGCCCGGCACCACGATCTTGGTGAAGGAGGTGACGTAGAGCGTGCGCTCGGGTGCAAGCGCCGCGACCGGCGGCGGCCGGTCCTCGACCAACGGGCCGAGGACGTCGTTTTCGATAATGGCGATATCATGCCTGCGCGCAACGGCGGCAATCTGTTCGCGCCGGGCGGCGTCCATCAGCGTCGCCGTAGGGTTGATCACCGAGGGCTGCACGAACACGGCGCGGATGTCCGACAGCCGGCAGGCCTCGTCCAGCGCTTCCGGGATCAGCCCATTGTCGTCGATCGGCAAACCCTCGAGGTTGAAACCGAGATAACGCGCCAGCGGGATCAGTGTGTGATGGCCGATCGCCTCGGTGGCGACGGTCGAACCGGGCGGCGCCACGCTCATCAGCGCCACTGTCATCCCTGCGGTGGCGCCGTTGGTCAGGCTGATGTTCTGCGGCGACGCGTCGAGGCCGCAGAGGCGTAGCCACTCGACACCCACCGCGCGGTGGCGCGGGAACACCATGTTCGGCCTGAACGACAGCGCCGAGCTCGACGGCAGGTTTTCGGCGAGCCAGCCCAGCGCCTGCCTCAGCCGCTCCAGATGCATCGGTTCGCAGACCGGCTTCAGGATGGAGAGGTCGATGACCTCGCCCAGCCGCTCCGGCAGATAGGGCGGCTCCGGCTCGCGGCGCTGTGTCTGCACGAAGCTGCCGCGGCCGACCTCGCCGGACACCAGCCCGCGGCGGATCAGCTCCTCATAGGCGCGGCTGACCGTCTGCACTGAAAGTTTCAGATCGTCGGCCAGTTGCCGGTGCGTCGGCAACCGAGCGCCATTCGCCAGGCGCCCGTCATGGATGGCGCGCGCGAACTGGTCGGCGAGCGATTGATAGGCCGGCCGCCGGATAAGAGCGGGATCTGGTCGCCAAAATGTCATGACTTATTAGAGATCGAAATCAGTGCAATTGACAATCGAAATAATGCGCCATCATGGTGTCCGGCACTGGAAGTGGACGATCATGGCTGCAGCGAAACTCGATCCGATCGACCTGAAAATCCTCGACGCCATCCAGCGCGACGGGCGCATCACCAAGCTGGCGCTGGCCGAGAAGGTCGGCCTGTCGCCGACGCCTTGCTGGATGCGGCTGCGCAAGCTGGAAAAGGCCGGCATCGTCTCGGGCTACCATGCCAGGATCGCCATGCGCGCCATCGCGCCGGTCGCCACCGTGCTGATGGAGGTGACGCTTGCCAGCCACCGCCAGGCCGATTTCGACCGTTTCGAGCGCGTCATCCGCGACATCCGCGAGATCGTCGCCTGCTGGTCTGTCGGCGGCGGCGTCGATTACCTGCTGAAAGTCATGGCGCGCGACATCGACGCCTATCAGCGGCTGGTCGACACTCTGCTCGAGCGCGAGATCGGCATCGACCGCTATTTCACCTATATCGTCACCAAGACGGTGAAGGAGGAGAGTGTGCTGCCAGTGGCGGATCTGTTGCCGGCATCTTCCTGATACCGGAGAGATCGTCTGGCTGGGCAGGGCAATAGAGACAATCTCTCTACGTGCAGGCACGCAAACAGCCTCTCTGTTTGCGCGGCAGAGATAGTCTTGCGGCATCACCCGAACCGGGAGCCCGATGATGTCCGCACATTTTGCCCGCTCGCACCGCCATGAAGCGCTTGATCGCCTTGCCGACCGACGGCTGCTGCGCGAGCTCGCCTATGTCGACGGCCACTGGACGGCAAGCGAGACCGCGGAGAGTTTCGAGGTGACCGATCCGGCCACCGGATCCACCGTCGCTTTTGTTGCCGCGCTCGATGCCCGGCAGACGACATTGGCGATCGATGCGGCATCGCGCGCCTTTCCTGCCTGGCGCGCATTGCTGCCGCAGGAACGGTCGAAAATCTTGCGCAAATGGTTCGATCTGATCGTCGCCGCCAAAAATGACCTGGCTCTGCTGATGACGCTCGAACAAGGCAAGCCGCTGAAGGAATCGCTCGGCGAGATCGACTATGCCGCCTCTTTTGTCGAATGGTATGCCGAGGAGGCCAAACGCCTCAACGCCGAAAGCGTCACCAGTCATCTGCCAAACGCTGAGATGATGGTGCGGCGCGAACCGCTTGGTGTCGTCGGCGTCGTCACGCCGTGGAATTTTCCAGCTGCGATGCTGACCCGCAAGGCGGCGGCCGCCCTCGCCGCCGGCTGCACCATCGTCGCGCACCCCTCGTCGGAAACGCCGCTGTCGGCACTGGCCCTAGCCGAGCTTGGCGAGCGCGCTGGCGTGCCGGCTGGCGTCTTCAACGTTCTCACCGGCAAGGCTTCGACCATCGTTGGGCGGATGTGCGAAGATCCGCGCGTCCGCGCCATGAGCTTCACCGGCTCGACCGAGATCGGCAGGTTGATCGCCGCGCAGAGTGCGCCGACGATGAAGCGTCTGGTGATGGAACTCGGCGGTCATGCGCCGCTGATCGTCTTCGCCGACGCAGATCTCGACAAGGCTGTGGCCATTGCGGTCGACGCCAAATTCGCCACCTCCGGCCAGGACTGCCTCGCCGCCAACCGCATCTATGTCCAGCGTCCGATATACGATCGGTTCTGCGCTGCTTTCGCCAGACGCGTCGAGGCATTGCGGGCCGGCAATGGCCTCGCTGACGGCACTGAAATCGGACCCTTGATGCACGAACGCGCGGTCAAGAAGGTCGAGGAGCAGGTGGCCGATGCGCTCGCCAAAGGCGCGCGTTGCCTGACCGGCGGCAAGCGTCATCCGGCCGGGCCGCTGTTTTACCAGCCGACCCTGCTCGCCGATGTTGGAGACGACGCTTTGATCATGCGCGAGGAGACCTTCGGTCCGGTTGCGGCAGTGACGCCTTTCGACCGCGAAGAGGAAGTCGTCGCCCGCGCCAATGCGACAGAATACGGCCTGGTTGCCTATGTCGTGACTGAGAATGGCGGTAGGCAATTGCGCATCGGCCGCGCACTCGACTATGGCATGGTCGCCATCAACCGCGTCAAGATCACCGGCGCGCCGGTCCCGTTCGGCGGCGTCAAGCAGTCCGGCATCGGCCGGGAGGGCTCGCGTCACGGGCTCGAAGCCTTTACCGATCTCAAATATCTCTGCCTCGACGTAGCGTGAGCCGCGCCGACACATTTTCCTCAGGAGTAGAAAAATGCTCGACCAGTCAAACGAACTCGCCGCCTGGGATCGCGATCACTTCTTCCATCCCTCGACCCATATGGGCACCCACGCGCGTGGCGAGAGCCCGACGCGTGTGATCGCCGGTGGCGAAGGCGTCACCATCTGGGACAACAACGGGCGCAAGAGCATCGATGCCTTCGCCGGGCTCTATTGCGTCAATGTCGGCTATGGACGCCAGAAGATCGCCGACGCGATCGCCGCACAGGCCAAGAACCTCGCCTATTATCATGCCTATGTCGGGCACGGCACCGAGGCGTCGATCACGCTTTCCAAGATGATCATCGACCGCGCGCCGCAAGGCATGTCGAGGGTCTATTTCGGCCTCTCCGGTTCCGACGCCAACGAAACCAACATCAAGCTGATCTGGTACTACAACAACGTGCTCGGCCGGCCGGAGAAGAAGAAGATCATCTCGCGCTGGCGCGGCTATCACGGCTCCGGCATCATGACCGGATCGCTGACCGGCCTCGACCTGTTCCACAACGCCTTCGACCTGCCGCGTGCGCCGGTCCTGCACACCGAGGCGCCCTACTATTTCCGCCGCGCCGACCGCTCGCTGAGCGAGGAGCAGTTTTCGCAATACTGCGCCGACAAGCTCGAGGAGATGATCCTCGCCGAAGGGCCGGAAACGGTCGCCGCTTTCATCGGCGAGCCGATCCTCGGCACCGGCGGCATCGTGCCGCCGCCGGCCGGCTACTGGGAGAAGATCCAGGCGGTGCTGAAGAAGTACGACGTGCTTTTGATCGCCGATGAAGTGGTCACCGGCTTCGGCCGATTGGGTACCATGTTCGGCTCCGACCACTACGGCATCAAGCCCGACCTGATCACCATCGCCAAGGGCTTGACCTCGGCCTATGCGCCGCTCTCCGGCGTCATCGTCTCAGACAAGGTCTGGCAGGTGCTGGTGCAGGGTTCCGACAAGCTCGGCTCGCTCGGCCATGGCTGGACCTATTCGGCGCATCCGATCTGCGTGGCCGCCGGCGTCGCCAACCTGGAACTGATCGACGAGATGGACCTGGTGCGGAACGCTGGCGAGACCGGCGCCTATTTCCGCGCCGAGCTGACGAAAGCCGTCGGTGGCCACAAAAACGTCGGCGAGGTACGCGGCGACGGCATGCTGGCGGCAATCGAGTTCGTCGCCGACCGGGACGACCGCGTCTTCTTCGACGCGTCGCAAAAGATCGGACCGCAGATCGCGACCGCGCTTGCGGCAAGCGGCGTCATCGGCCGCGCCATGCCGCAGGGCGACATTCTCGGTTTCGCGCCGCCGCTCTGCCTGACGCGGGAAGAGGCCGACATCGTCGTCTCCAAGACGGCCGATGCGGTGAAGAGCGTGTTTGCCAACATCTGAAGAACCGACATGAATGCCATGACCAAGACCATCCCCGCCACCATGGCCGCCGTGCAGTTGATCGGTCACGGCGGACCGGAAAAGCTCGTCTACCGCACCGACGTCAAAGTACCTTCGCCCGCTCTGGGCGAGGTGCTGGTCAAGGTCACCGCTTGCGGCATGAACAACACCGATGTCTGGGTGCGCCAGGGCGCCTATGGCACTGAGGAGGATGCCGCGGCCGTGTCGACCTGGCGCCGCCAAGGCAACACGCTGACCTTCCCGCGCATCCAGGGCACCGACACGGTCGGCAACATCGTTGCCGTCGGCGACGGCGTGTCGCCGGCCCGCATCGGCGAGCGGGTGATGGTCGATTTCTCCATCTATAATCGTGACGACGATTCATTGGCCGACATCGACTATATGGGCCATGGCCGCGACGGCGGCTATGCCGAATACCAGACAGTGCCTGCCGAGAACGCCCGTATCGTCGACACCGACCTGACCGACGTCGAACTTGCCACATTCTGCTGCGCCTATCTCACCGGCGAGCAGATGTTGGAACGCGCCGCATTGAAGGCCGGCGAGCGCGTGCTGGTCACCGGCGCGTCGGGCGGCGTCGGCTCCGGCATCGTGCAGTTGGCGCGGGCGCGCGGAGCCATCCCCTATGCCGTCGTCGGCAAGGGCAAGGAACAGGCGGTGCTCGACGTCGGCGCCGAAGCGGTTATCACCCGTGGCGTGGCTGACCTGCCGGCTGCGGTAAACGAGGCGACTGGCGGCCAGCCGATCGACGTGGTTGCCGACCTCGTCGGCGGCGCGATCTTCAATGACCTCTTGCGCATCCTCAGGCCCGAAGGCCGCTACACCACCGCCGGCGCGATTGCCGGGCCGGTCGTGCAGCTCGATCTGCGCACCATGTATCTGAAGCAGCTGCAATTGCATGGCTCCAGCCAGGGCACGCGACACGATTTCCGCCGCATCGTCCGCTACATCGAGGAGAAGAAGATCCGGCCGCTGGTCGGCGGCGTCTACAAGCTATCCGATTTCCACCGCGCCCAGGCGGATTTCATCGCCAAGGATTTCGTCGGCAAGCTGGTGGTCGTGCCGGATGCGGTCGGCGTCGCTAAATAGCGCGATCAGCTCTGCGATCGGACCTGCTTGGCGGCAGCCTCGAGCGACCGTTCAAACGCGTCGATCACCTGGTCGACCTGCGGCTCGGTGATGATCAGCGGCGGGCAGAAAGCCAGCGCATCGCCCATATTGCGCGAGATGACGCCGTTCTGTTGCATGAAGCCGTTGACGAGCCCGCCCAAGGCACCAACCGTGCCCCACGGCGCCCTGTTCGCCTTGTCGCCGACCAGCTCGACCGCTGCGATCAGGCCGATGCCGCGCACCTCGCCGACAAGCGGATGCGAAGCGAGCGTGCGCAGCCGCTTCTGCATATGCGCGCCGACCGCACGCGCATTGCCGACAAGGTCGCGCTCCTCGATCAGCTTCAGGTTCTCGATCGCGACCGCAGCTGCAACGGGATGGCCGCCGCCGGTGAAGCCGTGGCCGAACGTGCCGATACGATTGCTTTCGTCGGCGATCGGCGCGAATACCTTGTCGTTGATCAGCAAGGCCGAGATCGGCAAATAGGACGAAGAGATCTGTTTCGACAGCACCATGATGTCGGGCCTGATGCCGAAGATCTGCGAGCCGAACATCTCGCCTGTTCTGCCGAAGCCGCAGATCACCTCGTCGGCGACGAGCAGGATGTCGTATCTCGACAGCACCGCCTGTATCTTCTCCCAGTAGCCGGCCGGCGGAACGATGACGCCGCCGGCACCCATGATCGGTTCGCCGAAGAAGGCGGCGATCGTTTCCGGTCCTTCGGCGAGGATCAGCTTTTCCAGCTCGTCGGCGAGCCGTGTCGAAAACTGCTCTTCGTGTTCACCCGGCAGCGCCTCGCGCCAATGGTGTGGCGTCGAGGTGTGCAGTACATTGGCGATCGGCAGATCGAACGAAATGTGGTTGTTGGGCAGTCCGGTCAGGCTCGCCGAGGCGATGGTGACGCCGTGATAACCCTTCTTGCGGCTGATGATCTTCTTGCGTGCCGGCTGGCCGAGCGCATTCGATCGGTACCAGATCATCTTCATGGCCGTATCGTTGGCCTCGGAGCCGGAATTGGTGAAATACGCCTTGCTCATCGGCACCGGCGCCATCTGCACCAGTCTCTCGGCGAGATCGATCAGCGGCGAATGCGATTTGGAGCCGAAATCGTGATAGTAAGGCAGCTTCGACATTTGCCGTACCGCCGCATCGACCAGCCGCTTCTCCGAAAAACCGACCGCGACGCTCCAAAGCCCGGCCATCGCCTCGATATAGCGGTTGCCGGCAAGGTCCTCGACATAGATGCCGTCGCCCTTCTCGATGACGAGCGGCCCCGACTCCTGATGCTTGCGCGCATTCGTATAGCCATGCATGTGAAAGCTTATGTCGCGGGCTTCGGGAGAATTCGGTCGTGCGTCCATGATGGCTCCTGTGCTGCACGCGGAAACAGTCCTGCCGCCGGTCCGGCTCGGCAGGTCCCCGCGCATTATGCCGTTTGATGCATCTTTCTCGAACGGTATAGTGTCAAGCGCTTTCGACAGGGCCAGCGGATGGATGGACGCATGCAGAACTTCGGCTTGACCTGACCGTGGACCATGTCGACTGCATTGTCGCCGGCGCCGGCGTTGTTGGCCTGGCGATCGCGCGAGAGATGGCGCAGCGCGGCATCGATACGCTGGTCCTGGAAGCCGAGAGCGCTATCGGCACCGGGACAAGTTCGCGCAATTCCGAGGTCATCCATGCCGGCCTCCACTATCCGGTTGGATCGGTGAAGGCCCGGCTCTGCGTGGCGGGCCGGGAAAGACTCTATCGCTATTGCGAGGAGCGGGCGATCCCACACGCGCGCTGCGGCAAGCTCATCGTCGCCACGAATGCCGAACAGGAGCCGGTGCTCGCCTCAATCCGGGCCAATGCACGCGCTTGCGGCGCCGGCGACCTGGTGCCCTTGAGCGAAGCCGAGGCGCATGCGCTGGAGCCCGGCCTTAAGTGTACGGCGGCGTTGCTGTCGCCCGCCACCGGTATCATCGACAGCCATGCCCTGATGCTTGCCTTGCTGGCTGATGCCGAGGCGCACGGGGCGGCACTCAGCCTCAACACCCGCGTCGCTTCCGGCCGCATCGAAGCGGGCCGCGTCGTGCTCGAGACGGTGGACGCTACCGGCGGCGAGCGCTTCGAGATCGCCACTCCGCGCTTCGTCAATGCCGCCGGGCTTGGCGCCGCAGCGCTTGCCGGTTCGCTTGAAGGGCTCGATCAGCAATTCGTGCCAAAGCTCCATTATGCCAAGGGCAACTATTTTTCGGTGGCCGGCCGGGCGCCCTTCTCGCGATTGGTCTATCCAGTGCCCGAACCCGGCGGGCTCGGTGTTCATCTGACGCTCGATCTCGACGGCGTCACCCGCTTCGGGCCGGACGTCGAATGGACCGATCAACTCGACTATCGCGTCGACCCAGCTCGTGGCGAGCGCTTCTACAGCGAGATCCGCAAATACTGGCCGGACCTGGCCGATGGCAGCCTGCAACCCGCTTACAGCGGCATCCGGCCAAAACTGTCCGGTCCCGGTGAGGCCAATGCCGACTTCGTCATCCAGGACGTGGCGGTGCACTGCGTGGATAGCCTGGTCAACCTGTTCGGCATCGAAAGCCCCGGCCTGACCTCCTGCCTGGCGATTGCCGACCATGTCGCGCAGCGCCTCGCTCAGAAGTTGTAGTGTGCGGCGCCCCGCGCTCGATGTGCACTGTATCAGGGCGCATTGCGAGAACTTTCAGACGCAAGTCGCTCATGAGGCACATCGCGCACTTGCAGCCCGCTTCGCGCTCTGATTCCCTGCGTGGTGGGCTGTCCTGATTCGCACTGCCCGGTTCAAAGTTTTCGCAGTGCGCCCGGGACAAGCTTCCAGCGACCACTCGGCGTATCCAGGGAGAACGGCAATGAACACCGCGACGAGGCCGGTAATCTCGGAGATGAGGCCCAAGATCACCGTCGTCGGGGTCGGCGGCGGCGGCGGCAACGCCGTCAACAACATGATCGCCGAAGGCCTGCAGGGCGCGGAATTCATCGTCGCCAACACCGACGCCCAGGCCCTTGCCATGTCGAAGGCAACGAGGCTGATCCAGTTGGGCGCTCATATCACCGAAGGTCTCGGCGCCGGGTCCCTGCCCGAGGTCGGCCGTGCCGCGGCCGTGGAATCCATCGACGAGATCATGGATCACCTTGCCGGAACGCATATGTGCTTCGTGACCGCCGGTATGGGAGGCGGAACCGGCACCGGTGCCGCGCCTGTTATAGCGCAGGCAGCGCGGGCAGCCGGAATACTGACCGTCGCCGTCGTTACCAAGCCATTTGTCTTCGAAGGCAGGCGCCGCATGTACGCTGCCGATGAGGGCATCGAGCGCCTGCGCGAAAGCGCCGATACCGTCATCGTCATCCCCAACCAGAACCTGTTCAGGATCGCCGACGCCAGAACCACGTTCGCCGACGCGTTCGCCATGGCCGACCGGGTTCTCTATGCGGGCGTCGGCTGCATCACCGATCTGATCGTCAAGGAAGGCCTGATCAATCTCGACTTCGCCGATGTAAAGTCGGTGATGCGCGACATGGGCCGCGCCATGATGGGTACAGGCGAGGCTGCCGGAGAAGGCCGCGCCAAGAAGGCGGCGGAAGCGGCAATCGCCAACCCGCTGCTCGACGAAGCTTCGATGATGGGCGCCAAGGGCGTCCTTGTCTCGATATCGGGCGGCATGGACATGACGCTGTTCGAGGTCGATGAAGCGGCTACCCGCATCCGCGAGGAGGTCGACAACGATGCCGACATCATCGTCGGCGCCATCTTCGACAAGGCACTCGCCGGAAAATTCAGGGTATCGGTCGTGGCGACCGGCCTGCGGCGTGGCCTGGACATTCCACTGCTGGCCGAACCGGAAGTTCGCATGAACTGAACGCGTATCGCGTGCGGCTCGCTCAACTGATTGCCAGCCTCGCGTCACCAGGGCCGCGCGCCGTCGATGACTTCCATGGCGCGTGCAGCAAAACGGCCGGCCAGCGGTGCCACATCCGCCGCATCGGCCGCAACCGCGCTGCCGGCCAGCACGCGGTCGGCGATGCCGACGAAGATCACTGCAAAGCGGAACATGGCAAACACCAGATGGAACCGCCGCAGCGGCGCCGTCGGCATGGCGTGGGCGAAGTAATGGTCGAGGAATTCGCGTTGTGTCGGAATCCCGAGGGCTGCCTGATCGAAGCCGAGGATGCCGCCATATTCGTCTGATGAGGAATGCCAGGGCATCGAGCAAAAGCCGAGATCGGCAAGCGGATGGCCGAGCGTCGATAACTCCCAGTCGAGTATGCCGATCACCTCGGGCCGCTCAGGATGGAAGATGAGATTGCCGAGACGGAAGTCGCCATGCGCGATCGAGACGCGGCCGTCGTCTGGCGGAAGATGTCGCGGCAGCCATTCGGCTACGGCTTCGAGCGCGGCGATGCGGTCGCTCGGCGATTCCCGCAACTGTCTGGTCCAGCGCGCAATCTGTCGTTCGAAGTAATTTCCTGGCCGGCCGTAGTCGCCGAGCCCGATCTCTTCCGGCCGGACGGCGTGCAGCTTCGCCAGCGCCTCGGCCATGCCGAAATAGACGCCGCGCCGCTCGTCCCGCGCCAGTCCCGGCAACGCGCCATCGTGGAACACCCGGCCGTCGAGCCGCTGCATCAGATAGAACGGCGTGCCGAGCGGCTCGTCGCCGTCGTGAAAGAGCAGCGGCCGCGGCACCGGCACGTTTGTCGACGCTAGCGCCGCGATCACCCGGTACTCGCGATCGACGGCATGAGCGCCGCGCAGGATCGGTCCCGGGGGTTTCTTGCGCAGCACCATGCGGCGGCCGCCATAGTCGACGAAATAGGTCGGATTGGATTGGCCGCCGACGATCCGCTCAAGCGACATTTGGCCATCGCCAAAACGCGCTCTCAGAAAATCCTCCAGGCGTGCTGGATCGAAATCCATCCTCATTGCCGGCTCAGCGGTTCCCGCCGCGACGTGTTTCGTCTTGCATGCCGGTTTCGACATGCCAGTGCCAGAAGCCTGTACCTTCCTCGTTGAGGAAGCGATTGAGCACCATCTTGTGGACCTCGTCGGCGCCGTCGACCAGGCGAGCCTGGCGGGCATAGCGGTAGATCCATTCGAGCACAGTGTCTTTCGAATAGCCGCGGGCGCCGTTGATCTGGATCGCCACGTCGGCGGCGTCATGCAGCACATTGGCGACCTGGATCTTGGCCATGGAAACCTCCTTGCGGGCAAAGCCACCGCGATCGAGCTCCCAGGCCGCCTTCATCACCAGCAGCCGCCCGATCTCGATGCGCATGGCAAGGTCGCCGAGCATCAGCTGGATACTCTCGCGGTCGGCCAAAAGCTGCCCGAAACCGCTACGCTCGGCGGCATAGGCGCGTGCGATTTCAATGCAGCGCTTGGCAAGGCCAAGCCAGCGCATGCAATGGGTGAGCCGCGCCGGACCGAGCCGGACCTGGGTAACCATGAGGCCGCGGCCTTCGCCGGCAAGCACATCCTCGACCGGGACTTCAAGTCCGTCGAATTCCAGCTCGCAATGGCCCCCATGCTCTTCCGGTCCCATGATCTCGATGCGCCGCAGGATCCGCCAGCCCGGCTGGTCCTTGTGGAACAGCAAGGCCGAAAGGCCGTGACGCGGATCGTTCGACGTGCGCGCTATGAGAATGAAGTGGCTCGCCTCTTGCGCCCCGGTGATGAACCATTTGCGGCCTTTGACGACATATCTGTCGCCACGCCGTTCGGCTCTGGTCATGATCATCGACGGGTCGGAGCCGCCGCCCGGATGCGGTTCCGTCATTGCGAAAGCCGAACGCACCTTGCCCTCGACGATCGGTTTCAGCCATCTTTGCTTCTGCTCCGGCGTCCCCAGCCGTTCCAGCACCATCATGTTGCCGTCGTCGGGGGCCGCGGAATTGAACACGACTGGACCGAAGATCGAGCGGTTCATCTCTTCATAGCAGACGGCCATATCCACCTTCGAGAGGCCGGCCCCGCCGGTCTCGGGTTTCAGCTGCAGGCACCACAGGCCGGCTGCTTTCGCCTTGCCCCGCAGCGTTTCGAGCAGCGGCAGTGCGATATTGCCATGGCCGTCATAGGAAGCCTTGTCTGCCTCGAGCGACAGGATTTCGCGCTCGACGAAGTCGGCGATCCGGCTGCGGAAGGCCTCGGTGTGGACGGAAATGTCGAAATTCATGGCGCTCACAAGGATGAAACGAGATGCCGCCATCGGCTCCGATGGTCGCGCCGGTAGTGTAACTGCCGTCGTTGACTGGGAGCAACAGCAGTGCGCCGGCCGTTCCTTGCGCACGTCAAAGCGCCGGTTCGATATGGATCGATGCCGGCGTGCTGCCGATGCCGGTCGAATTCCAGGATCAAAGAGTACTCAGGTTTCGTATGGCTAACGTCCGCGACAATGCTCAGATCAATTCGATGACAGCGCAGCCATAGCCGTCCAGCGTCAATACTCCGGAGACAGGCACTTCGCTATCGAGCAGGTTGCTGCCGGAGGGAATGCCGGTTACCGCAACGGGCGTGTCTTTGATGTTTTGCACGAACAACAGCCGGCGTTCGTCATTCTCGCGCATCGTGACCTCGACGCCGTCCGGCAGATCCGGAACCAGAGGCTCCACATTCGCATCCACGAAAGTGCGCGTAGCGAGTTGAGCTGTCAGCTCCGGGGTTAGATAAGTGCCGACATAGAGCACACGGCCCTTGCCGACGGCGCGGGAGGTAATTGCAGGCGTTCCTGCCGCGTAGCGGTTCGACCAAACCCCTACAATTTCGACTTCCGGTTCGACTGCGAGGCTCTCATAGAAATAACCGGCATCGAACTCGTGGTTTCCGACGGTGAAACGACGGATACGGCGGCTGGATTCGGCCGGTCTGTCGGGAGGAATGACGAGCCCGCCGGAGCGCGACATGGTATTGAACAGGCCATTGGCCCCAGGTGCCGCCAGCCGCCCGAAATCCTCGACGCGAACGCCGGTCAACTTCGACAGCGACCGGCCCGGCGCTGTCTCGCGGATGACGTGGTTGTTTTCGTCGCGGGTTCCCGTGCGCGCGCCGATGATGACGGTACCGCCATTTTCGGCAAAGACTTGCAGCCGCTCGGTCCAGCTGTCCTTCCAGATCACCCAATGCGGCACGTAGAACACCTTGAGCTTCGACAGATCGTCTTCCGGATGGATGAAGCCGCAGGCGATGCCGCGGTCATAGCAATACTGATGCAGCAAGGTTGCGTCGTCCTGCGGACTTGGCAGGCCGATGGGGAAGGTCTTGTGGGCTTCCTGATTGTCGAAGTCCGAGCCGGCGATGCCGACATCCATCCGCACATAGGTGCCGAGGATCTTGTCTTTCAGTGCCGTCATCTCGGTGGCGAACTGCCTGGCTTCGTCATAGCGGCGGCGAGCGACATCATCGTGGTCGATGATGCCCATCCAGTATATCTCCGCACCGAAATGCGCGGGGCGCCAGCGGAAGAACATGATACCATCGGCGCCACGTGCAACCGACGACATCGCCATGCGTCGCATTTCGCCCGGCTCCGGCGTCAGCGTGCAGAAGCCCGGCTGGGCGCCAAAGCCCGACTGTTGTTCCGGCACTATGTAGTTGCCGGAAAATCCCCTGCAGATGTCGAGATGCAGCGCCTGGATCTTGGCGTGGTTGCCTAGGCGAAAGAACTCGTCATAGAGGAACGGATAGATGTCGTAGCCGACGAAGTCGAGATCGGTGGAGAATTGGCCGCGAAAGTCGATGTCACGCAATCCGCCGAGATTGTGGAAGATGAACCAACTGGCGTTCGCTTCTCTCAGGATCTCGACCTGGTCGTGCTGGAACCGTGCTGTCGAAAAGGCGAGAAAGCGGTGGTAGTCCTGGAGGTGACCGGGACCGGGAAAGGACGGGGAAAAATCCAGCGGGAAGACAATTTCGCTGAAATCGCTGTAAGCCGTCGCCCAGAAGTCGCCACCCCAGGCGAAATTCAGCCTATCTATCGTCTGGTAGGTTTCCTGGAGATAAGCCTGGAATTCCTTCAATGCCGACGGCGAATAGGATTCCGGCATGCTGGTGTTGAGCTCGTTGTCGGTCTGCCAGCCAATGACATTTGCGTTGTCGCGGTAGTGGTCCGCCATCGCCTTGGTGATCTTGCGGCTATAGTCGCGAAACACCGGGCTGCTTGTGTCGGCATACTGGCGTGAGCCGTGGCTCATCGACCGGCCATTTCCATCACGCCGCAGGATTTCCGGATGTTTTGCCGTCAGCCAGCGCGGCGGGGTGGCGGTCGGCGTGCACAAGATCGTGTTGACGCCGTGACGCGCGAGGCCCTCGATTGCCCGGTCGAACAGATCGAAATCGAAGGTGCCTTCACGCGGTTCGAAAATGTGCCAGGCGAATTCGCCGAGGCGGGCGACGTTGAAGCCGGCCTCAGCCATGCGCCGGGCGTCGTTGTCCCAGTAACTCTCGTCCACATGTTCGGGGTAGTGCGGCGCGCCGACCAGAAAGCGGTCGGTCTGGATCGTGCGCCAGACCGACAGGGCGCGGCCTTTTGAAGTCTTGTTCACGAAGGATACTCCTGCAGATCAGTCGGTGATGGTGGATTTGCGGGCACTGATCGTCCGCTCATCGACAGAGGAAAAGAGATAGACGTCACGCGGCTCGACCTTGAAGCCGACGGTCGCATCCGCAGCGACGGCACTTGCATGGCCGATCTGGACGGTGACGTTGCCGCTGCCGCTTTCGGAACTGACGCATTGCAGCGGGCCGGCGTCGGCATAGAGGATGGTCTCGCGGCCGAGATGCTCGACCAGCCGTGCCCGTCCGGCAAAACTCGCCGTCTCTTCCGCGGCCAAGCTGATGCTCTCCGGCCGGATCCCCATCGTCACCCTATCCCCGACCTGCACGGATGCAGCTTCCGTCAATTCGACAGTCAAGGGAGAAAGACCGGCGGTCGACAGCGTGGCGGCGCCGCCGGAGACAGCGGCGACCGTCACTTCTAAAAATTTCATCCGGGGTGCGCCGAGGAAGCCGGCGACGAAGAGATTGGCCGGATTACGATAGAGTTCGAGCGGAGCGCCCACCTGCTCGACCGAGCCGCGATTGAGCACGACGATACGGCTTGCCATTGTCATCGCCTCGGTCTGGTCGTGCGTGACATAGACCATGGTGGCGCCGAGCCTGGCATGCAGATCGGAAAGCTCGACGCGCATCTGCGTGCGCAAAGCTGCGTCGAGGTTGGACAATGGTTCGTCGAACAGGAACACGTCGGGCGAGCGGGTTATCGCACGGCCGATGGCCACACGCTGACGCTGGCCGCCGGAAAGCTGTTTCGGCCGCTTGTCGAGCTGGTCGGCAATGCGAAGGATCTTGGCGGCTCGCAGCACGGCGGCGTCGATCTCGGCCTTGGGGCGATGCGCCATGCGCAGGCCGAAACCCATGTTCTCGGCGACCGTCATATGCGGGTAAAGCGCATAGGACTGGAAGACCATGGCAATGCCGCGCTCACCCGGCTCGTGGTGGTGACATCACGGCCGTTGATGAGAATCTTACCGGTCGAGACGGTTTCAAGCCCGGCGATGATCTTCAACAGCGTTGACTTGCCACAGCCGGACGGCCCGACGGTGACAATGAACTCGCCCTGTTCGACGCTGAGATCGATGCCGCGCAGCGCATGGTAGCTGCCATAATTCTTTTGTATCTGCCGGAGTTCAAGACTGGTCATGGAGCCCTGCTTGCGAAATCAGTTTCGGATCGGGTGGGCGACGCCTTGAAGCCATGGTCGCTCATCCCTTGACCGCTCCCATGGTGAGGCCGGTGATGAAGTGCTTCTGCATTAGGAAGAACATGGCAACCGGCGGCAAAGCCACGACGATGGTGCCAGCCGAGATCAGGTTCCAGGCCGAGACCCATTCGCCGCGCAGATTGGCGAGGCCGGCGGTGACCGGTTTGACAGTATCGCTGATGGTGAGCACGACCGCCCAGAAATAATCGTTCCAGATAAAGGTGAAGAGCAGGATGGCCAGCGCCGCGAGAGCCGGCCGCCCCAATGGGACCACGACATGTACCAATGTCTGAAACGGCGTCGCGCCCTCGGCCCTGGCGGCCTGAAACAGTTCTCCCGGCAAGGCGGCGATGAAGTTGCGCATGAACAGTGTCGCAAACCCGGTCTGGAAGGCGACGTGGAAGATGATCAGGGCCGCCATCGTGTCGTAGAGGTTGAGCCGCACCATGAGATCGCGCACCGGGATCATCATGATCTGGTGCGGCAGGAAGTTTCCGCCGACGAACAGGGCGAAGACGAGCATGTTGCCGCGAAACCGATAACGGGCGAGCACGAACCCGGCGAGCGTGCTCAAGATGAGAACGCCCATCACCGAGGGGATGGTGATGGTCAGGCTGTTGAGGAAGTAGCGGGCCATTGGCGTCTGGGTGAAGACCGCCGTGTAGTTGTCGACCAGGCCGAATTGCGTCGGCCAGCCCCACAGATTGCCGCCCATGACATCCTGCGTAGAGCGGAACGAGGTGAGAATGATGGCAAAGAGCGGTGCCAGCCAGACAATCAGGATGCCGGTCACCAGCACGACATAGAGGCGACGCCGCCAAATAGCCGTTTCGGGAAACGGGCGAGGAAACATCAGCCGCCCCTTTCATCGGCGCGGATCATCCGCGTCAGGTACCAGGCGATGAAGACCGCCATGATCACGAACAGCACCGAAGCAATGGCCGCGCCATAGCCGAAGCGGTAGGAAAAGATGGACTGCTCGAACATCTGATAGGCAAGCACCTCGGACGAACCGAAGGGGCCGCCGCTGGTCATCACCGAGACCATGTCGAAGGAACGCAGTGCGCCGACGACGGTGACGGCGATGGCGATAAAGGTGACCTGTGTCAGCTGCGGCAATACGATGTGGCGCAGCATGTTCCAGCCGCTGGCGCCGTCGACCCGCCCGGCGCCGATCAGGTCCTCGCTGAGATTGTTGAGGCCGGCGAGATAGAGCACCATGCAGAAGGCGATCTGCGGCCACAAAGCTGCGATCACGACGGCGAAAGTGACGAAGTTTTCATCCGACAGCACTGCCGGGGCGGTCGCGCCGAAGGTGCGGAAGACCAGGGCGAGAAGCCCGAATTCCGGCGTATAGACCCAGGTGAAGACAACGCCGACGGCAACCGAAGCCAGCACCAGCGGAATGAAGAACAGCGATTTGAGCAGGCGCATGCCGCGGATTTTCTGGTTGACGAGCAGCGCGATGACGAGGCCGAGCGGCGGCGCCAGCATGAACATCACCAGCCAGATCAGATTGTTCTTCAGCGAAACATAGAACTGCGGATCGGCAAACAATTCGCGGTAGTTGCCAAGGCCGATCCAGACCATCGGGCTGAAGCCGTCCCATTCGTGCAGGCTGATCCATAGGCTCTCGACCGCAGAGGCCAGAATGACGTCGGAAAACAGCTAAGCGGCGGGCAGGATCAGAAGTGTCGGTGTCAGCCACCAGCGATGGCGGCGCCAAAGCTTCGTCATTTTGGGAGACCTCATTCACCGGAACGCATCGGGGAGCGGGCAAGACCCCGCTCCCCTCCGCTGGGAGGCGCTAGACCTTGAAGATCCGGCGACGGGTTCCCTCGAGACGCTGAAGAATGGCATCCCGGCGCTCCGGCTTGGCCATGAATTCCTGGAAGCCGACCAGACCCGCCTGGGCCATGTCGGGATCGGTGTCACGGTCGTAATATTGCGACGTGCCGGCCACCGTCTTGAGGCTTTCCACAGCTGCGTTGACCAGCGGGTCCTTGCTGGCCGGAAGGTCGTTGCGCGGCGGAACGTTGCCGCCAGGTTCCAGATAAGGGCCGAAATTTTCCGGCTGATAGAAGAAGGCGAGGAACTCGCGGGCACCCGCCTTGTTCTTGGCGTTGGCCGGGATGTGGACCGAATTGACCGAGAATTCTTCGTAGCGGTCGAGGGCGCCGTCAATCTTCGGGAAAGGCGCGAATGTCAGCTGCTCGAGATCCTGCTCAGGGAAAGTAGCCTTCACGAAGGCGCCGAGGTTCATCATGCCGGCCTTCTTCTGGGCGAGGAAGGCGCCGGCCTCCTGCCAGCCGAACGACGTCTGATCCGGCGTGAAGAAACCCTGCTTGATCAGGTCTTCCCAGTGGTCGAAAACAGCCTTCAGCGCCGGGTCGGTATAAGCCATCTTGCCGTTCATCAAGGCAAAGTGCTTGTCGAGACCGTTGATCCGCAGGTTCATCTGGTCGAACCATCCGGCCGCCGGCCAGAGTTCCTTGGTGCCGATGCTGACCGGAATAACGCCGGCAGCCTTGGATTTCTGGCCGTAAGCCAGGAATTCGTCCCAGGTCGCCGGTACCGTCAGTCCGTGCTCGGCAAAGAGGTCCTTGCGATAGAACATGCCCCACATCGTGCCGCCGGTCGGCAGGCCATACTGCTTGCCGTCGACCGTGACCGCACCGGTCGTGGCACCCAGCACGTCCTTATATTTCTGCTTCTCGAACAGATCCGAAATGTCGTCGAACAGGCCGCGGGTGACGAAAGCGCGCATGCGGTTTCCGGAGAACCAGAAGCAGATATCCGGCGCGCCGGCCACAAGGTAGTTGCGGATCGCGGTCTTGTGGGCCTCGTGATCCATGTTGTTGATTACAACTTTGGTGCCTGACTGCTTCTCGAAATCGGCCGCGATGCGCCGCAAAATCTGCAGGGCATCTGCATTGTTTTCGTCTGAAATGATGGTGACTTCGCTCGACTGGCTGAGTGCCGGCATCGGGAAGCCCGCGAGCGCTGCGGCGGAAATGCCGCCCGCTCCCTTCAGGAAATTGCGCCGCGTAGACGGCTTTCCAATCCACTTGAACGTCATTGTTACTCCTCCCGTGTTGTCAATTCTCTACTGGCACTCCGGCCGGCGCGGTTGTTCTTCTTCAACGGCGCGGATCGGCAGCTCACCTCCCGGGCAAGAGAATATGCTTGCCCGCCCCTTCAGAGCGCGGTGACATTGCTAACCGGATTAATTTCGCTGACCCCGGTTCGGGTGTTGAACAGTCGGACAAACTTACGCATATGTTTTCTCGAGAGGCAATAATTAATTTACAAAATTAAGAAAGCGGATCCGTGAAACTCAAGGGTGACCCGAGTACGACTCGGGCGATGAACCGCAGACTGATCCTCAATCTCTTGCGGCAGAAAGGAGCGCGCAGCCGGGCCGACATAGCGTCAGTTACCGGCCTCAGTCCGGCAGCGGTCACCTTCGTCGTGGCCGGCCTCATCGAGGAGGGCCTGCTGATCGAAGGCAAGACAGTCGTGGGCTCGGCTGGGCGCCGCCCTATCCCGGTGGATATCAACTATGCCAACGGCCTTGCCATAGGTTTCAAGCTGATGGTCGGATCGGTCGAATGCGTGGTCACCGATCTTGCGACCAATCCGCTGGGCTCTCTGCGCGTCAAGCTCTCGGACAGCGATCCCGACCATATCATAGCGACCTTGGCCAAGGCGGTACCGGAGCTGATTTCGATTGTCGATCGGCCCGCTGCCAAGCTTGCCGGGATCGGCGTTTCAATGCCTGGCGTCATAGACAACCAGAAGGCTGTGTGTATCCGCAGCAATCGCTATAACTGGGACAACGTTCCCCTTGGCCCGATGCTGGCCGAACTGGTAGACGTCCCCGTGTGGCTTGAGGACGACACCAATGCCTATGCCATTGCCCAGCAACTCTTCGGCCTGGGACGCCAGCACCGCAATATGGCTGTGCTGGCGATCGGCGTCGGAATCGGCTGCGCGCTCGTCTTCGATGGCAAACTCTATCGCGGCGCGAACGGTGCCGCCGGCAAGTTCGGCCACAGCTCTTATGAGGAGAACGGCCGCCTTTGCGAGTGCGGAAAACGCGGCTGCTTGATGGCCTATTATGCCGAGCCGGCGATCCTGCGCACCTGGCGCGAAGCCACCGGGCACGACGAAGCGGATAGCAAAGTCAGCCTTATGGCAGCCTTGGCAGACCGCGAACCGCGAGCCGTCGCCATTCTCGAAGAAGCCGGACATGGCATCGGCCGGCATCTCGCCAATCTTGTCAACATCACCGACCCGGAGGTCATTGTCGTCGGCGGTGAAGCCGTGTCGTTTGGCGATGCGCTGTTTGGCCCAATGCGGCTGACCCTTGGGAAAAATACCTTTCGCGCGGCACCACCAATGCTGCTGGACTGGGAGGACAATTCCTGGGCAAGGGGAGCGGCTGCTCTCGTAACGCAGAAGCTCTTTGATTTCGAAACATCTGCCGGCAACGCCGCTCCGCTTTCAAAGCCGGCCCTATGGTCGGCATAGGCGAGTGAAATAGACAGCCCTGCGCCTCAGGCCGCCCGAACGCTGCGCGCTCCGCGCGCCCAGGCCGGCAGCCAATCGCCATGCGCAACCAGCAAATCATCGACCAGCGACCATATCTGGTCGAGGTCGAGCTCGGCCGCCGTATGCGGGTCCATCATCGCTGCGTGATAGATGTGCTCGCGGTTCTCGGTCATCAGCGCCTGGACCGTCAGTTCCTGCACGTTGATATTGGTGCGGATCAACGCGGTAAGCTGCACAGGCAGCTCACCGATGAAGGTGGGTTGAATGCCCGAGGCATCGACGAGGCATGGCACCTCGGCGGCGCAATTATATGGCAATGACGTGATGCAGCCATTGTTGCGGACGTTGCCGTAGATCACCGACGGCTCGCCGGTCCAGACCGAGTTCATGATCGAGGACGCATATTCCTTCGACTGCTCCACTTCGATCTTGTCAGCCGAGCGATAGGCTTCCGCTTGCCCCTTCCAGCGTTCGATCTGCTCGATGCAGCGCTTCGGGTATTCGTCGAGCGGGATACCGAATTTCTCGATCAGATCTTCGCGCCCGTCCTTGATGAAATAGGGCGTGTATTCCGCGAAATGTTCGGAGCTCTCGGTGACGAAGTAACCGAGGCGCTTCAGCATCTCGTAGCGCACTCTGTTCGGGCAGCGCGGGTTCCACCCCGGCTTCGGCGCCCGCCCTTCGCTGTAGGCGCGCAGCAGATCCGGATAGAGGTTGCGGTAGGAGCCGTCCGGCTGGCGATGCTCGAACTTCAGGTAGAAGGCCATGTGATTGATGCCGGCCGAGCGGTAGCGAATTTCCTCGTAGGGAATGTCGAGGTCATGCGCCAGCTCCATCGCCGTGCCTTGCACCGAATGGCAAAGGCCGACCTGCTTGATGTCCGGGTATTTTTCCGCGATCGCCCAGGTGTTGATCGCCATCGGGTTGACATATTGCAGCATGATCGCCTGCGGGCAGATGGCGCGCATGTCCTCGCAGATCTTCCAGAGATGCGGCACGGTTCTCAAGCCTCGCATGATGCCGCCGACACCGAGCGTATCGGCGATGGTCTGGCGCAGCCCGTATTTCTTCGGAACTTCGAAATCAGTTACCGTGCAGGGCTCGTAGCCGCCGATCTGGAAGGCGACGACGACGAAATCGGCGCCCGCCAGCGCCTTGCGCTGGTCCGAGTAGGTTTCGGCTTTGGCCTTTACGCCAAGCGTCGAGATCAGCTTGCCGACGACGATTGCGCTTTCCTCGAGCCGTTGCGGATTGATGTCCATCAGCGCGATCGTCGCGCCGGATAAAGCCGGACGCTGCAATATGTCGCCGACGATGTTCCTCATGAACACCGTCGAGCCAGCTCCGATGAAAGCGACCTTGGGATTTCTTGCCACAACGACCTCCGGCATAAGCAATCAGGCTACCTCGAAAGCGGCTTTGACCAGCCGTTCGGTGTAAGCGGTTTTGGGATGGGACAGGACTTCGTCGACCGGCCCCTCTTCGACGATCCGGCCGTGCTGCATGACGATGACGCGATGGCACAGCGCCCGCACGACCTTGAGGTCGTGCGAGATGAAGATGTAGCTCAGGCCCCGTTCGCGCTGCAGCTTGCGCAGCAGTTCGATGATCTGCGCCTGGACCGAGAGATCCAGCGCCGATGTCGGCTCGTCGAGCACGATGAATTCGGGTTCGAGCGCGACGGCGCGGGCAATCGCAATACGCTGGCGCTGGCCGCCGGAAAACTCGTGCGGGAAGCGCGACAGGATATCGCCGGGCATGCCGGCGCTGATCAGCGCCTCGCGCACCCGCTCGATCCGATCGTTCCTGGTGGTGCCGATGCGGTTGACGACCAGCCCTTCCTCGATGATCTGGCCGATCGTCATGCGCGGGTTGAGCGACGAGAACGGATCCTGGAAGACGACCTGCATGCGCGACCGCAACGGCCGCATCTGCCCCCGCGAACAGCCATGGATCGGCTGGCCATCGAAATAGATCTCGCCGCTGTCCGTGGTGTTGAGCCTGAGCAACGCCTCGCCGAAGGTGGTTTTGCCCGATCCGGATTCGCCGACGAGACCCAGCGTCTCGTGCCGCCGAAGTGTCAGGCTGAGGCTGTCGACGGCGACGAGTTCGCGCAGGTCCGGCCTCATGAACGTGCCATGCCGCAGCATGAAGGAGACGCGCACATCCTTGGCTTCAAGAATGACGTCGGCGCCTTCCGGCAACGGATTTGCCTGGCCGCGCGGCTCGGAGGCAAGCAGGTGACAGGTGTAGGGATGCTGCGGATTGGCAAACAGCTTCTCCGTCACATTGTGCTCGCGCATCTCCCCATGCTGCATGACGTAGACATAGTCGGAGAACTGCCGCACCACCGTCAGGTCGTGCGTGATCAGGATCACCGCCATGCGCAGTTTCTTCTGCAGGTTTCGGATGAGATTGAGGATCTGCGCCTGAACCGTGACGTCGAGCGCCGTCGTCGGCTCATCGGCGATCAGCACATCCGGATCGTTGGCCAGTGCCATGGCGATCATCACACGCTGGCGTTGGCCGCCGGAAAGCTGGTGCGGGTATTGCTTCAGCCGCGCCTGGGGTTCAGGAATCTGCACCTGCTGCAGCAGCTCGAGCGCTCTTGCTTCGGCCTGCCTGCGGCTCATCTTGCGATGCACCCGTATCGCCTCGACGATCTGGCTGCCGATCGTGTAGATCGGGTTGAGCGAACTCATCGGCTCCTGGAAGATCATCGAGATGCGGTCGCCGCGCAGTTTGCGCCGGGCACGCTCGGAAAATTTCAGGATGTTCGCGCCGTTGTATTCGACGGTCGATTTCGGCGACACCACCGCGCGCTTCGACAACAGCCCCATGACGGTGCGCGCCGTCACCGACTTGCCCGATCCGGACTCGCCGACAATGGCGATCGTCTCGCCGCGATAGAGCTGGAACGAGATGTCCTTGACGGCTTCGACCATGCCGTGTTCGACCTTGAAATCGACGGCGATGTTGCGGGCATCGATGACCGGGTTTTCCGAACGGCCGTCATGGTCGAGCCGGACAGGCGGTGCGAAGGATTTGACGAGCGCGTGTTGCATCATGTCACGTCAATACGGATCGACCGCATCGCGCAGTCCATCGCCAAGCGCGTTGAACGCGAAGACGGTGACAAGCACGAAGCCGACCGGCGAGAGGATCCAGGGATAAGTGCCGATGACCGAATAGGTCGCGGTGTCTTGCAGCATCAGGCCCCAGGAGATCAGCGGCGGCTTCACCGCGAAGCCGAGAAAACCAAGGAAGGATTCGAGCAGGACCACGCTGGGGATTGCCAACGTGACCGCAACGATGACGTGGCTCATCACGTTTGGAAAAATATGTTGCATGATGATGCGGCCGTCCGTGGCGCCGACCGCCATCGCCGCACGAACGTAGTCGATCCGCGCCAGTGCCAGGGTCTTGCCGCGCACCTCGCGCGACATCTGCGCCCAGCCGAGTGCCGACATGACAACGATCACGAAGGCCAGAAAGACATTCGTCGGCGCCGTCACCGGAACGAGTGACGTCAGCGCCAGATAAAGCGGCAATTGCGGAAATGCGAGCACCAGTTCGACGAAGCGCTGGACCCAGACATCGAATGTGCCGCCGAAATAGCCCGACACCATGCCGACCGTCGTGCCGATCACGGTGACGATGAAGACCACGGTCAATGCGATCATCAACGAGATGCGCGAACCATAGATCGCACGAGCCAGCACATCGCGGCCGAATTTGTCGGTGCCAAGGAAATGCACCGGCTGGCCGTCGGTCGAGCCGAAGAAGTGCCGGTTCGCGGGAAGCAGGCCGAGCAGTCTGTACTCCGCTCCCTTGACGAAGAAGCCGAGCAGCCGCGGATGGTCGTAGTCCGGCCCGACGACGGGTTGGAAGGTAACCGGGTCGAGGTCTTCCGAATCCGCCAGGGCATAGACGCGTGGCTGGAAGACGAAGTTGCCGTCTCTGTCATGGAAGCTCATCATCTGCGGCGGGGCAAAGCCGACATCGGTCACCTTGGGATCCATCGGTGCGAAGAAGTCGGCAAACACCGCCAGCAGCACCAGAAACGCGACCAGGATGAGCCCGGCCATGCCGGTCCAGGACCGTTTCAGGCGGCGCCAGACGAGCGCGATGTAGCTCTCATTGCCGCGCGGCTTGACCTTGGCCGGTTGCTCGGCAAGTGGCGGCAGCGAGGGCTCGAAAGCAAGCATCTCAGGACCCTGCATATTGGCGCACACGCGGGTCGAGCATAACGAGCAGCATGTCGGCGATGATGTTGCCGACGATCAGCGTCGCCGACAGCACCATCATGAAGGTCGCCGTGACATAGACGTCACCGACCGCCATCGAACCAACGATCGCCGGGCCGACGGTCGGCAGGGCAAAGATGATCGCCGTCTCGATCTCGCCGGTCAGCATATAGGGCAGCACCACGCCCTGATACATGACCAGCGGATGCAGCGCATTGGGCACCGCATGGCGCATGACGACCGCACCGCCGCTAAGGCCCTTGGCGCGAGCGGTTTCGACATATTGCGCATTCAGCGTGTCGAGCAGATTGCCGCGCATCACCCGCATGTTGTAGGCGAGCCCGCCGAAGGTGGCGATGGCGACAACCGGCCAGACATGCCGGACCAGATCGACGAACTTCGCCCAGGACCACGGCGCCCCGCCAAATTGCGGCGAAAAGAAGCTGCCGATCTCGGAGACGTTGAACTGGAAGACCAGCAGATAGACGATGATCAGCGCCATCAGGAAGCGCGGTACCGTCATTCCGAGGAAGGAAATCGCTGACAGCGTACTGTCGATCCAGCTGTACTGCCTGGTCGCCGCCCAGATACCAAAGCCGATGCCCAGCACCGAAGCCAAGAGGTGGCAGACAAGCGCAAGCAGCAGCGTGCGCGGCAGCCGCTCGCCTACCACGTCGGCGACGGGCTTGTTGTAATACAGGCTGTGGCCGAAATCGCCCCGGGTGACGATGCCGGCGATCCAGTTCAGGTATTGGAGCGGAACCGGCTTATCGAGGCCATGCTCCACGCTGTAAGCCTTCGCCTGGGCATCGGCCTCGGCAAAGGAGGCTCCACCCTGGTTGATGAGCTGCAAGCGAATGTAATCGGCATAGTTACCCGGCGGTGCCTGGATGATCGCGAAGGTAACCACGCTCAAAATGGCGAGAACCGGTATTGCGGATGCTATGCGCATAAGCAGAAATCGCAGCATCGACCGTTTTTCTCCTCGCTCAGGTTCTCAGTTATCCCTCACCGCTGGCTTTGTCCCGGCCGCGCCAGCAGCGCGGCCGGGAATTTTCAAGTCAGGGGAGGAAACTCAGTTCGTCGGACCCTTGTCCCCGGGCTTTCCGGGAAGCTGCTCGGGAAACAGTTCATATTTCTGCTGCTTGTCGGCGGCCACCCAGACCCGCTCGCGGACGATCGAATCCTCGGCCCAGTTGAACATGAAGATCGGCGTTCCCTGCGGGATATTGGAGAAACGTTTGTTGATGATCAGCGCGCCGGGATATTCGGTGAGCCCGACGGTATAGACGTGTTCCGTCGAGATCTTCTGGAACTGCTTCATCAGGCTGGCGCGCTGGTCATTGTCCTGCGCCGAGACGAACTTGTTGACGATGTCGACAAGGTCCTTCTCGAACGGCATCAGATCAACCTGGCCGTTTTCCGGAGCGCGGTGGTTCCAGCTGGTGCGTGGACCGACCGGCGCCAGTTGCTCGGTGTTCTGCACTACCGAGGTGAGCTCCGTTTCGTTGCGCCTTACCAGCCAGTCGAAGCGACCGGAGTAATTAGCCTGATCGCGCTGGGTACCGTTCAACCCGTTCAGGACAACGCGAAGACCTAGCTTCTCCATCTGGCCGACGATGCCCTCCGCGAGGCTCTTGTCGGTGGTGTAATCGTTGTTGACGAGCATCACGATCTCGACATTCTTGCCGCCGGCGGTGCCGGCAGGAAAATTGACGAACCCGTCGCCGTCGGTGTCCTTCAGGCCTGCCTTGGCGAGTTCCGCCTTGGCGCCTTCGAGATCGAAGGGGTAGTAGACCGTCGACTTCCGGTCGTAGAAGCTCGTACCCGAGGAGAAGCCGCCCGGATAGATGGCAGTGAACGGACCCTTGACCAGCGAATCGCCGAGCGCCTTGCGGTCGAGCGCCATGGTGACGCCCTTGCGGAAATCCTCGTTGCGGTTCAGCTCGCGTACCGCCTGTCCGCGCTCGTCGGGGTTGCCCCAGCCATTGGCTGAGAAATTCATGCGCAGATTATAGCCGATCAGCCGCGGGCCGAAGGCAAGCCGTGCCGGCGCGTCCTTTTGCGCCGCTCGCTTCAGCGAGGCGACGAAGTTCTCCGGCTGCTCCAGATTGGAGAAGTCGCCCGCCCCCGACACCGCCTGAACGTCGCGGTCGGCCCAGGTCGACAGCTTGTAATGCAGCTCGTTGAGATACGGCAGCTGGTTGCCCTTCTCGTCGACCTTCCAATAGTACGGATTGCGGCGCATGACGATGATGTCGTCGGGGCGGTATGCCACCGGCACCCAGGCACCCATCACCGGCATGTTCATATATTCCGGCGGGAAGGCGTTCTTGAACTGCTCGTAGGTGTTCTTCGAATATTTCGGATGCTGCGGCTTGAGGATATGCGACGGGCCCGGACAGAAGGTGCCGTAAGCCATGGCGTAGAGATATTGCTTCGGAAAGGCGTCCTTGAAGGTCCACTCGACGGTATAGTCGTCGATTTTCTTCAACGTCGTGCCGACGCCGAAGGTCTCCTGCGTCGCGCCGTTCAGCGGCGACACATTAGGGTCGATCACCTCGTCGTCCCAGTAGAACATCACATCGTCGGCGTTGAACGGAACGCCGTCCGACCATTTCGCGCCCGCGACCAGATGCATCGTCAGCGTGTGGCCGTCCTTCGACCAGTCCCAACTCCTGGCGAGGTTAGGCAGCGGCTCCGTGTCCTTGGCCTCGACCTGGAAAAGCGGTGCGGTGCGCGTCAGGCATTCGGAAAGGCCGATGTCGATGCCGCCCCAGCCCTGCGTCTGGCCGGCGCCATAGTTCCAGCCCTCCGGCCGGCCGCCGATGACATGGCGCATGGTGTCACCGTAGACACCGACGCCGTCCGGCATATTGCCGGTCTTGAAGACCAGCGGCTCCTTAGGCAGCCGGTCCTTGACCGGCGGCAGCTTGCCTGCCTTGACGTATTTGTCGGTGACCCAATCGGGTTCGTGGTATTCTGGAAGTGCCTTGAACTCCAGGATCGAGTCGCGCGCGACGTGTTTGATCTTTCCCTCGGCGGGAAATTGCGCGGGCACCGGCGGCACCGTCGGCTCGGATGCATATGCGCTCAGCGCCGAGGCCGAGACGCTAAGCGCCAGCCCGGCGAGAATGCCAATGTTTCGAAAGTTCCTCATCGTCTCTCCTCCCTGTTGTTCAGGAGCGCGTTGACGCCGCTCCATTTCTCCTCGAACGATATGCAGACGGTGCGGCGCCGAAAATCCCTCCGAAACTTTACCGCAATCCGTCCTGATGAAATTCAGACGGCCTGCTTGAGAGCCGATTTTTCCGCACGCAATTCCTCGATCGAACGGACGTCGCGTCGCGCCGCACCGGCCCATTCGCGGGTCTTGACCCTGGATTTCGAAAGCCGCTCCTTCGCGGCCGGCACCGCATCGGCATATTGCGGCAGCCAGCGGGACTGGGCGACGACCATCTCGTCCACCATTTGCCAAACCTCTTCCGGCGTCGAAACCGCGCCGACCAGCGGGTCGTGCAGGACCGCGAGCTTCAGCAGGTCGATATCGCCGGAGATTGCCGCATGAACCGACATGCGCTGGACGTTGATCGAGGAAATGCAAGTGGCAGCGCAGGCCTCCGGCAGCGTGATGCCTGCCGCCATGTTGATACCGAAGCGGTCGACGAAGCCGGGCGACTCGACAATCGCGTCCTGCGGCAGGGTGGTGATGATGCCGTTGTTCTTGACGTTGAAGTGGCCGCGATAAACGCGGTTCGTCTCCAGCGCTTCGAGAATGTGGCTGGCATGCTCGTTGGAGCGTTTGGCGGGGTCTATCGGCCTGGCGGCGGATTCGAGAAATTGTGGGAATTCGGTTTCGAACCAGTTGCGCGTTTCGGTCGAATAACGAAGGTAGCCGCCGGTCTCGCCGTGGATCCAGTCGGACATGTCGATCCAGCGGGTGATTTCGTCCGGCCGCTTGCGATACCATGGCAGGTATTCGGAAAGATGGCCGTTGCTTTCGGTCGAATAGACGCCGAAGCGCTTCAGGACGTCGATGCGCAGCTTTTCCTGCTGCGAATAGACCGGATGCGCCTCGAAGGCGGCAACCAGCTCGTCCTTGCCGATCTTGCGGCCGTTGAGACGCAGGTCGATGAACCAGGTCTGGTGATTGATGCCGGAGCAGATGTAGTCGAGCTCGGTGCGCGACTTGGCGCCGAGCACTTCGGCGATCTGGTCGGCGCCATGCTGGACGCCGTGGCAGAGGCCGACAGTATCGACCTTGCCATATTCGATCGCCGCCCAGGTGTTCATGGCCATTGGGTTGGCGTAGTTCAGGAATTTCGCCCCAGGCTCGGCGACTTCGAGGATGTCCTTGCAGAAATCGAGGATTACCGGAATGTTGCGCTGGCCGTAGAGGATGCCGCCGGCGCAGATCGTGTCGCCGACGCATTGGTCGATGCCATACTTCAGCGGAATGCGGATGTCGTCGGCATAGGCTTCGAGACCGCCGACGCGAACGCAGCTGATGACGTAGCGGGCACCCTCGAGGGCAGCACGGCGGTCGGTCGTTGCCGTAACCTTGGTCGGCAGCCTGTTGAATTCGACGACCCTGTCGAGGATCGACTTGATCATCTGAAGGTTGCGCTCGCTGAGATCGGTCAGCGCGAATTCGACATCCCTGAATTCAGGAACGCACAAAATGTCGGTAAAGAGCTTCTTGGTGAAGCCGACGCTTCCGGCACCGATGATAGCGATCTTGAAACTCATCAGTCTCACCTCGACCTGATCGAATGCTAGGGCAAAGGCGGCGAAAAGAGGCCCGGCCCGCCTGCCGTGGCATGCAGGCTGGAATCCGGCACTTCCTCCCGTCCGCTCTTTGACCGCGGTTTCTTTTGCTTTTCTCGAGGGATTATGCGCCTAATTCAGCACGCGACCAGAGAAGGATTATGCTTTTAGGGGTAATTTTGTGCTGCGGAACTTGATCGACGCCGGGCCGGCGGGCAGGACGGTATCGCTGCCGCGCGGCCGCCAGCGCCTGCACACCATGCCGACAAGCACCGGCTATGAAGTTCGCGAGAACGAGGTCTACGACTGGGATGGGCGCAGGCGCGGCCAGACGCCGTTTACCGTGCTCCAGCACACGATCAGCGGCACCGGCCGATTGCGCTACGAGAACCGGAACTACCGCCTGCAAAAGGGCGATACGTTGCTGGTTCTCGTGCCGCACAACCACCGTTACTGGCTGGCCAGGGGCGAACGCTGGGAATTCTTCTGGATATCGATGAACGGCGAGGAGGCACTGCGCATCCACAAGTCGATCCTTGCCGCCGTCGGTCCCGTGCTACGGCTGAAGCCCTCGACGATCGATCATCTGGCCGATTGCAGCGTGCGCCTGATCACGGGCGCGGTCTCGCCCGGAGCCGCCTCGGCCGTCGCCTATGAAGCAGCCATGGCGCTCTACGACGATGTCTTCGGCTCGCATGCCGTCACCGACGACAAGAGCGCCATGCAGCCGGTCATCGATCACATCAAGGCCAACCTCGACAGGCCGCTCCGCGTTGCCGATCTCGCCGAGATCAGCGGCCTGAGCCGTGCGCATTTCTCGCGCTGCTTCGCCGAGAGCGAGGGACTTCCACCCGCCGAATTCGTACTGCAGCAGCGACTGCAGCGCGCGGCGAAGTTGCTGACGAAGGCCGATTTCCTGCCGGTCAAGGAGGTCGCCATCATGTGCGGCTTCGAGGATGCCAATTATTTTTATTTTTCGAAGGTCTTCCGCCGCCTCTACGGCGTCAACCCGACGCAATTCCGCACCAACGGAATGTATGCCAGCCTGGGAACCGCCCGATAGGTTGGCATCGCTTGGCATCGGATGTGGGAACGCTTTTGCTTCCCCTTGGTTTAGGACAGGAGAGCCTGCTCGCCGCTGCCGCAACCCGGTCTTGGCGGAGATCAGGCCACAGATGTCACGGGAGTGATCGATGAACAATCCCGATCCGAACAACCCGAATCCACTGCCGGACAATCCCAATCCGGAGCCGGCCCGGCCGCCTGCCCCGCCGGAGACTCCGCCGGCAGAACCTCCAGGCGTACCCCCGCCCTCGCCGGATCCAATTCCAACGCCGGACCAGGAGCCAATCGGAATTCCTCCTGGCACGCCTTCCGAAATTCCTTCGGAACCGACCTTTCCCGGGCCGACCGCCTGAAGGGCGGTCGGTATGGAGGATGGCAAGGGTGATTTTGGCGAAGCGCTCGAAACGGGTCTTGCCATGGAACGTTTTGCGCTGGCGCTCATTCACCCTTCCATCATGGAAACCGGCGGCGGGCCCTGCAACCAATGGAGGTTAAAATGAAAGTCGGCAACTGCATGGCAAAGGACGTCGAGATCGCCAGTCCGCAGCAAACCCTGCGCGATGCGGCAGAAATGATGGGTCGCCTCGATGCCGGCGCAATGCCGGTGGGCGAGAACGACCGGCTTGTCGGCATGGTAACCGATCGCGACATCGCAATCCGCGGCGTCGCCCAAGGCAAGACACCTGACGCCAAGGTACGGGAAGTGATGAGCACCGAGGTCAGGTATTGCTTCGAAGACGAAGACGCGGAGGATGTTCTGCGCAACATGGCTGACCTGAAAGTGCGCCGGTTGCCGGTGCTAAACCGCGACAAGCGCCTGGTCGGCATCGTTTCGCTGGGCGACCTCGCCACCAACAGCGAGACGGCGACAGCAGGTGAAGCGCTAAGCGGCATCTCGCAACCCGGCGGCGAGCATTCGCAAACGATACACTGACCCCGCACGACCGGCCGGCCTTTGCTACGACCGAACCGCCGGGTGGATAGACGCCGGCCTGCCGGCGAAACTGTTCAGAGGCGAACTGGACTGCAACCCGATGAGGAGCAAGCCATGATTACTATGAAGGCCGTCCGTATCCACGATTTTGGTGGACCGGAGGTTCTTTCGCTGGACGACGTTCCCTTGCCTCAACCGCGCGACGATGAGGTCACGCTCAAGGTCTGCGCGGCAAGCGTCAATCCAGTCGACTACAAGGTTCGCGAAGGCTCGTCAGGCGCAGATCTGCCCGTCACGCTCGGCCGCGACGTATCCGGCGTGGTGGAACTGTGCGGCACGCGGGCCCATACGCTGAAGAAGGGCGATCCGCTATATGCCATGCTCGGCAACGACCGCGGCGGCAACGCCGAATATGTCGTCGTCAAGGCAACGGAGGCGGCGGCGAAGCCGCAACGCTTAAGCCACGCCGAAGCCGCCGCCGTGCCACTTGCGGGCCTTACCGCGTGGCAAGGCCTTTTCGATCACGGCGGTCTCAAATCCGGGCAGCGGGTCCTCATCCATGGTGGCGCCGGCGGCGTCGGTCATCTGGCGGTGCAGTTTGCAAAGGCTGCGGGCGCCTTCGTCGCGACGACCGTTTCCGCGCAGGATTTCAATTTCGTCCGCGCGCTTGGCGCCGACCAGGCGGTCGATTACAAGAACCAGCGCTTCGAGGAGGTTGTCGAGGACGTCGACCTCGTCTTCGACCTGGTAGCGGGTGAAACACAGGACCGCTCGTGGGACGTGCTCAAGCCCGGCGGGACGCTCGTCTCAACGCTTTCCGAACCGTCGGCGGAAAAGGCCCGCCAGCATCGGGCTCGCGGCGTTTCCTATTTGACCAAGCCGAACGCGGCACAGCTTGCCGAGATCAGCCGCCTCATCGACGCCGGGAAGGTCAGGCCATTCGTGCAGGCAATCTATCCTCTTGAGGAAGTCGCCAAGGCAGAGGAACAGCTCGAGAAGCAGCACACGCGCGGCAAGATTGTGCTTCAGGTAGCCGCCTGAGCACTCGCCGAACAACAGGCCGCAGGCCCGTTTGCGGAGTGCTCGGACACAGGCCGTTTTCTGCTGTCCAGAAGCCCGGCGGCCGAGAGTTTGACACAGGACGGCGCGCCGGGCCTGGCCGGCTTAGACAGGTGCCGGCTGAAGCAGCATGCGCCGGGTTTGCCGGGATGCGCAAATCAAACAAATCAAGGAGATGCAACGGATTGTGAGGCACGTCGCGACGACACCGTCGCACGGGCCGCCGTCAGTTAACTGCGAAGCGAAGGGCACAGCGTTTACCGACAGGCGGGCTAGGTTCCTACCGGCCGAAAGCCGCAAAAAACCGCTTCAAACTGTCGAACACCGGCGATAGGTTCGAAGCATGTATCAATCCGTCAATCCGACCTCCATTGCCCGTCGCGATCAGATGTTTCCAGCGCTGACTGAGGCGGACCTGGACCGCATGGGCCGTTTCGGCGAAGCCGTGTCCTATGCCACAGGCGAACAGATCGTCAAAGCCGGCGAGCTGGCGCCCGGTCTGATCGTGGTCCTGTCCGGCAAGGTGGATATCATCCAGGGCGGCAGCTTCGGCCGGCGCGAAACAATCGTCACGCACGGTGCAGGCAATTTCGTCGGCGAGTTGGCGCAGCTTTCAGCCCGACCCTCACTGGTGGATGTGGAGGCGGTCGAGCCGGTCGAGGCGCTCGTCATCCCCTCGCAAAGGCTGCGGGACCTGATGGTGCAGGAAGCAAACCTCGGCGAGCGCATCATGCGGGCGCTGATCCTGCGTCGTGTCGGCCTGCTCGAGAGCGGCACAGCCGGACCGATCATTGTCGGACCGGTCGACAGCGGCGACGTGTTGCGGCTGCAAGGTTTTCTGGCCCGCAGCGGTCAGCCGCATCGGGTTCTCGATTCGGCTACCGATTCTTGCGCCAAGACGCTGATCGAACGCTTCCAGTCGATATCCACCATTTGCCGATCGTGCTCTGTCCGAACGGCAAGCTGCTGCTCAATCCCGGAGAGAACGAGCTTGCCCGCTGCATCGGCCTGGTGAGGCCGATCGACGCCGGCAAGCTGTACGACGTGGCCATTGTCGGCGCCGGACCGGCCGGCCTCGCGGCGGCCGTCTACGCGGCTTCCGAAGGGTTGTCGACGATCGTGCTCGATTGCCGTGCCTTTGGTGGACAGGCGGGCGCCTCCTCGCGCATCGAGAACTATCTCGGTTTCCCGACCGGCATTTCGGGGATGGCTCTGATGGCGCGCGCCTACAATCAGGCGCAGAAATTCGGCGTCGAGATGGTGATACCGGACGAGGCGAAGCGGCTGGGCAGTGCAAGCGACACGTCCGGCGCCCACTACACGCTCGCTGTCGGCAGCGGGGAGACCGTGCGGGCACGGTCGGTGGTGATCGCCAGCGGAGCGCGCTATAGCCGCCTCGACATGGCAAACCTGGCGCAATTCGAGGGAACCTCCGTGCATTACTGGGCTTCGCCAATCGAAGCGCGGCTTTGTGCCGGGCAAGAGGTAGCCCTGGTCGGCGCCGGCAATTCGGCTGGTCAGGCTGCTGTCTATCTGGCGGCGCATGTGAAGAAGGTATGGCTGCTGGCGCGCGGCAGCAGCCTCGATGCGAGCATGTCGCGCTATCTGGTGGAGCGGGTCAGGGCACAGCCGAACATCAAAGTGCTGGCTGAGACGCAGATTGCGGCCCTGGAAGGCAACGACGGCAATCTTGGCAAAGTGCGCTGGCGCAACCGCGACACCGAGACAGCACGTCCGATCCGCCACCTCTTCCTGTTCATCGGCGCCGATCCGAACACCGACTGGCTGGCGCAATGCGGCGTGGCGTTGGACGCGAAGGGCTTCGTTCGCACCGGGCCTGACATTGGCCAGGAACGTGGTGCACTGGAGACGAACCGCGGCGGGGTGTTCGCCATCGGCGACGTGCGCTCCGGCTCGATCAAGCGCGTCGCCGCTGCCGTCGGCGAAGGCGCCCAGGTGGTTGCAGCGCTGCATGCATATCTCGCGCGAAACGGCAGTCTCGCCGTGGCGCCACAACTGGTCAGGAGCGTATGATGGCAGACGAATGCAGGCACGCCGGGGATATTCGCGACGTGACGCCGAGCGCGCTCGGTTGCGAGGAATGCCTGAAGAGCGGTTCGCAGTGGGTGCATCTGCGGCTCTGCCGCACATGCGGCCATGTCGGCTGCTGCGACGACTCGCCCAACCGTCATGCGACCAAGCATTTTCGGGCAACCGGCCATCCTGTCATCGAAGGCTACGATCCGCCGGAAGGTTGGGGATGGTGCTACATCGACGAAATCTTCCTCGACCTCGGCGACCGCACCACGCCGCAAAACGGTCCGATACCGCGCTTCATTTGAGCTTTTTGCGAGCGGACCGCTACAGCAACTCCAGGAAAAGTGTGAACGGTTTTCGTCCGGAATTGCGTCAAAACAGAAGATAGAGCTGTTCGGCGTTTCCGTGAAACGAAGCGTTCTAATGCACGTCGCGCAAAAGTGTGCAGCGGTTTAGCGATAACGACATGGATAAAAACAAGAATCTAAAGCGCGTCGCATGAGGCCGATCGAACGCGACGCGCTTTAGTCCAGGGCTGCTTCGGCTTGAGCGGGCGTATCGCGTCCCTCTGGTGGTGCCGATGAACGCTCGCGCATATGCCTGACGGTCTGAAGGACACGATCGGCAAGAGATGCAAGCGCACCCTGTGCCGTGCGCGTCCCGATGACGGATTCCAGCGTAACCGCCTGCGTTGAGAATTTGTGTTTGAACGACTCTGCGCCACAGAGGAAATCGACCGTGCTCAAGCCGTGATCGATCGACCACTGTACATAGTCCATCAACAGGATCACACCTGGCGACGCCCGGCCGAAATCCGGATCGAACGTCGTCACGAAGGCCATCATCACGTCGTGCTGGACGAAGTTGATCGACACCGCGACCATCACGCCATTGCATTCGAGGACGAAGATATGCAGCACGCCGGCGCGCGCCAGCGCATCGACGAGCGCGGCGAGTACCGGCACGCCCTCTTCGAAGAGGTCTGACTCACGCATGCGCTCGGTCAGCCATTTCCGCTTCAAGGCCGCGAGGCGCTCCAGTACCGGTTGCAGCGGCTCGTCGGGCGCAAGCAGGCGAAATCTCACCTCTCCGGCTTCTTCCAGCGCTTTGATGCCGCGCCGATAGTTCTGGCGCGTCTTTTTCGACTGGTCCGCAAACCATGCCGCTCCGCTTTCCCATTGTCCGGCAACGCGATAGCTGACTTCCGTTCGGTGAAAGTGACGAAGCCTGATGCCGCCGGAAGCTCCCGGCGTGAAAATTTTGCGGGCCGCCGCATCCGGCGAGAGACGACTGATCAAGGCAAGATCGAAGCCACCTGCATCGCAGAGTTGGGTCCATAGCTCCTGCAGCGCCGACAACGAGCATTCCGGAGCGACGAGAATATCCCCATAGTCGGTATAGCTGCCGGCCGCCCATTCGAGAAACCGCAGCCTCCTGCGCCTGCCGATCGCCAGCGGAACGACAGCAACGAGTCTCTCGCCCTTCCACACCAGGCCGATCCGCAACGCGCACTGGTCGCGGCGTTGTACGGTACTCCACCATGCCGAAATCCAGGCATGGCTTTGAAAGATCAGCCCGTCGGTGCGATGCCAAAGCTCCATCCAAGCGGCTTCGACCGCAGCCAGGCGATCCGCCGAACGGACGATTTCCAGGCGCTCCGCGCCTAGGACGTCGATGGAAACGGCGGTGTTCATGAAGGAGAACTGTCCTGTGGCTGCGCGACCACATTGGGCCGTCTGTGAAACAGTCGCATGACATGCCTTGCCATCTTCTTGAGCGGCAGGATGTAGAGCCCAAAGAGCGACTGGTAATCGCGCACATCGCGATCGACCAGGCCAAATTTCAGGTCTTCATCCGGCTCCGGGACAAATTGCGTTCCGAACAGACGATCCCAGAACGAAAAAAGCAGGCCGAAATTCTTATCATAGTGACGCGGGTCGATGCTGTGATGCACCTGGTGCCAGTGCGGACACAGGATGATGTTGTTCAACGGGCCGAACGATATCTTGAGATGCGTATGGCGAACAAAGTCCATCATCAGGATGTTGCGGATGACGTAGACGTTGATGCCGAAGATAGCGACCTCTACCGGATCGAGTGCGATCAGGCTCCAGATACCGAAGCAGATGCCCGGGATGACGCCATCCCACATACGGTTCATCAGATCGTCCAGCGGATGAACCCGGTCCTTGGTGATCCCCACCATCACCTCGGCCGAATGATGCACCTTGTGCAATTCCCACAGGAACGGGAAGCGGTGCTGGGCGACGTGGTACAGGTAGTATGAAATGTCATAGGCGACCAGCATGGTTGCGGTGAAGATGACGATCGTCACCGGTCCCGCCGGGCCGGCGAGAAGCGGCGCGTGGATGTTGAAGAGCCAGCCGATTGCCTCGCGTGTGCCATAGCCCACCGCGACGACGAAGGTGACGCCGGCAGGAATGAGCAGGAAAGGCATCATCGCCCGTTTCGTAATCCAGAACAGGGCGTCGGCTCGCGCCGACGGGTGCAGGATGACTTCCGGCGGGAAGGCGAAGTCGAAAAAGTCCCTGAGGGATTTATGTTCGACAGTTCGCCAGTAGGCGATCACCGCGCTGCCCAGTGCGGTGAGGAGAAGCAGGCCGAGCGTGGTCAGATTGACGTTCGAAAGCTTTTCCACAATCGCTCTGGCAAATTCGGAAAACATCGTTGCAGCGGCTCCTGGTCGTAAGAAGGCAGTCTGGGGTCGTAAGAAGGCGATCTGGCGAATAGCAAAGCACAAAATTCCCGCCAAACTCGCTACGCCGCCTGCAACCAGTGGCTGTTGCGGGCACGGCGGGCAAAGCAGGCTGGATGGTGCGAGACTAGCAGATCAACGGTAACGAAACCGCTAAATGTCCAAACGTAATTAATGTCGAATACGGCTGGAACTCGCCCGGCAACTCTACGTTGGCGCCGGTTTTTTCCGTTGCGGCGGGTGAATTGGGGCAAGATGGATATCGATCCCGGTTTCGCCCACTTCGCCGTGCCAAGCGAGCCGTTCGGCTTGCTGCCTGGTGCCAAAACGCAGTGAAACCCAACCGCCTCGGCCCGGCATGTCACCGCCGGCGCCGATATCGAGCGCAGCATCAGGAAAGCGGATGGCCAACAGCGCCTCGTCGCCGCGCAACACCGTGACCGTGTTTTCGTGCCGGTCGGCATGGAGACCGGCCGCCAGCTGGAAGACGATCTCGGACTGGCGCCTGCCGCCGAGCAGTTGGTCGGTGATGAGGATGCCATCGGCCTGGCGCGCCAAAGTGCGCTGATGCACGACGCCGAAGCGGCTTCTATAGCCGTCATGCCGGGCGCTCAGCCTCCAGTGCGTTCCCGGCTCGCTCTCCACCAGCGCTGCGACTGCCTTGTGCGACCAGTTGAAATTTCCAGCGATGGTGCTTTGGCTTTTACCCTCGATGTTCAGCGTGTTGTGCGCCGGTGTGGAGCGGAACCAGTCGCGCCATGCGCCTCCCGAACCGTAGAGCCAGGTGCCGGGATCGACCAGCACCGGCTCACCGTCGATGCACAGGGTAAGCGACAGCGCGTCGGCATGGCCGTGCGCCGCTATCGAGAGATAGCCAAGCGGTCCATGATCGAACGTCAGTTCGACATTGCGGCCATTCATTGCTCCGCGCCAGACTGAGAGCCCGCCTTGCGCGAATGTCTGCAAGCCATGCACCGCGGGCGCCGGGCCCGACGGCGCACCAAAGAAAAGCGAACGAAAATCGTCAGGCTCCGGCGTGTTGCCCGGCGTCCCCAGTAAGCCGTGGATGGCGGCCGCGACGGATCGGATATAGTTCGGCTCGTCGCCCAGCTTCAGCACATGGCCCTCATCGTCGTCGCCGAAGCGGGCGGCTTTCTGTGGCAGCCAGCCGACGAAATTGGCGAAGGCGCCCAGACGCGCTTCGACAGCCGAGGGAAACGGCGTTCCCGCCTGGCGTGCCGCGGCGGCGCACAGCAAGATGAGTTCGGCGCTGAAGGCTGCATAGGTCGGCGTTTGCTCGGCACCGGCGCCGTCGGCAAGAATCTGCTTGTGCGTCTCATTCAGGAGGGCGCTGCGGGCAATTTCGGTTTCGGCTCCGAGCGCCAGGCCGACCAGATATTCGCCAGCCAATTCCGCGACGAGATGGTTGTTGGCGGAGGAATATCGCGATGGAAACCGCGGCAGCCAATAGGCGCTTGCCGCGAGTATTTCACCGGCTTTCCGCAGTGTCGCCGGGTCAAGCCGGTCGCGGACGAGGTCCAGGGTGACGATCAGGCTGATGGCTCGCAGCGCTACTTCGATGCCGGAAGCCCAGCCAATGCCTCGGAACGGCGGATTGGCGGAATACCAACTGCCGATCGCCAACTCAATGGCACTCCGGGACCGATTATCCTCGCTGAGGAGCAGGTGTGCAGCCAGTGGCGGCAATTGCTGCAGCCGGTTGATCTCCCAGACATATTTTATATCGCCAAGGTCGCCGCCATGGCGAAAATCGATGTCGAAAGTATGAGCCTCGGGGCCAGGCCAAAGCCTGCCGGTCACCGGATCAAGACGCCAAAGCTCAGCAGGAAACAAAAGATCGGGCTCACGCTTTGGCCATGTCCGCCCGAGTGCCGAAAAACGGCCCTGAAGCATCTCTTGCGCGGCCGCCGCTAGGGCTTGCCGTTGAGCGTCGGTCGCTGCCAGCGCAGCATGACGAAATCCGGGCAGCACCGGGTGCAACTGCGGCGATGGATAGCGCTCCCACCCATCATCGCGGCGGCGCGACGCGATCCTTCGACGTTGCTCCACCAGCCGGTGCAACACCTCGGCCGGTCCCATGCTGCGCAATCGGTTGATGTACCAGCCGATTCTCATGCACGCCCCGTCAACGTTTCGGTCCTTGTATACCATGCCGTCGAAAAGCTGCGGGCCGGCAATCTTCTTTCCCGTTCGTTGCGGTTAATATCTCCCGCGAGCATGCGGAGGTAGCGATGGGAAAAGCCGTGTATGTTGTTGCCTGGGTGCTCGCCTTGCTTGTGGCGGCCGACGCAGCGCCCATCCCTCTCAAGCGCGGCGTTGGCGTGCATCAGTGGCTCAACTGGTCGCCGGTGGAGAAAGACGGAACCTACGTTTGGCCGCCCTATCGCAGCGAAAAGGAGTGGCTTGCGGAAAGCAGGCCGCCCACCGACTGGCCGTCCGGGGAGGTGTTTGCCCACATCCGATCGATGGGCTTCGACTTCGTCCGGCTGAGCGTCGATCCCGGCCCGCTGCTTGCCAGCGAGGGCGCCAAGCGGCAGCAGGCGCTGGACATACTTGCCGCCGCCGTCGAGCGGATCACGTCGACCGGCCTCAAGGTGGTTTTCGACCTGCATGGCGTCACTCAGGTTCCCGACTACAGCATGGAGATGATCTATGGCGGCGCCGACAGCGAGGGCGTTGCCCGCTATCGTCAAATGGTTGTGGCGGTCGCCGCCATGCTGGTCAAGATAGGCACCGACAGAGTCGCCCTCGAACCTTACAACGAACCCGCATACTACCCATGCGATGCGAGCGGCAGCGATGACTGGCAGCGGATCATGGCAGGGACCGTCCACGACATTCGAGCGGTCAGCAGCGAACTTACCATCGTTGCAACCGGCGCCTGCGGCGGCAGCATTGCCGGATTGGTCAACCTCAGCCCCGGCTTTGATGACCCAAACCTCTATTACAGCTTCCATATGTATGAGCCGCACAGCTTCACCCACCAGCGGCCCGATGACACAATCAGCTTTGCTTCGGGACTTCCCTGGCCGGCCGACAGCAGTACACCCGAAGTGGTGACCGAAACCCTTAGAGCGCGGATGGAAGCTGCCGGCTTGAGCAGGGTCGAGCAGATGATGAACATGGCCACCGCGCGCCAAGCAATCGCGAAATATTTCGAGCAGAACTGGGGCCAGAGCCAACTGGAGGCGAGCTTTCGCCAGGCTGTCGACTGGGCTGAAGGCCATGGCATTCCCAGCCGGCGGCTCTTCATGGGCGAATTCGGCGCTATCCTCATGTCAGCGGACGGCCGCATGGGCGCCTTTGAGGCCGACCGTTCGCGCTATCTCAAGGTAGTGCGCCGAGAGGCCGAACGCTTTGCGATCCCATGGTCTGTCTGGGAGTTCTCCAATCCCTATGGGATGAGCCTCATCCGGCCCGATGGCCCCCCGGTACCCGACCCGGAGATGCTGCAGGCATTGGGCCTGCCATAGGTGCCGTCACTCCCCCTCACCAGCGAACAACCGGTGGCAACCCCTGACCGCCAGGCTTGATCGAGGAACGGCCCGTAGCAGCTTTTCTCCCGGTTGGGTTGTATTGGCACGAAGTGTTTAACACATTTGTTGTACTGAAGTGAGGAATGCGCGCGCCTAGGGGGGACAATGTGTGGAATTGCCGGATGGATCGGTCGAAGGGCCGAAAATCCACAAGAGCGGGCCGCCAGAATGTCAAATGCATTGCGGCATCGCGGTCCCGATGCCGAAGGCACCGAGATATTGGACCTGAACACCGGCGAGGAACAATTGGCATTGGTCCATCGCCGCCTGGCGATCATTGACTTGGCGCCCGAGTCGAATCAGCCGATGCAGATTGAGAACGGCCGTCTCAAAATAATTTTCAACGGTGAGATATATAACTACATCGAGCTGCGCCAGGAACTGATCGGCCTTGGCCATCATTTTCGAACGCGCTCCGACACCGAGGTGCTGCTCCGAGCCTACGATCAGTGGCACTTGTCCATGTTCGACCGGCTGAGCGGCATGTTCGCCTTTGCCCTCTGGGATGCTCAGAGGCAGGAATTGATCCTCGGCCGGGATCCCTTCGGGGAAAAGCCGCTTTACCTCATGCAAAGCGAAAAATTGCTGCTGTTTGCCTCGGAGATCAACGCATTATTGTCGTCGCAGCAAGATGCGCAGCAACTCGATCTGGATGCCGTGCACGAGTATCTGAACTGGCGTTATGTGCCGGGACCACGCACGCTTTTTAAACAGATCCGCAAGCTCAATCCCGGCAGCTATGCTGTCTGGTCGCAAGGGGTAGTCAAGGAAACGCGCTACTATACGCCTCCGGACCAGGCGACCCTGACCGAGCGGATCGACGGAAAAGCCGCCAAGCGGCGATTTCTGGAACTGCTCGACCATTCCGTCGAGATCAGGATGCGCAGCGATGCACCTTTTGGGGCCTTTCTCTCCGGAGGACTCGACTCCTCGGCTATCGTCGCGCTGATGGCCAGGCATAGCGCCACGCCCATTCGCACGTTTTCTGTCGGGTTCGACGACGCAGCCTATAGCGAACTTGCATTCGCCCGGCGCGTTGCCGATCATTTCAGGACCGATCATTGCGAACTTGTCATCCAGCCAGGCGATCTGATGGATCACCTGCCAGCGATGGTTCGCCAACGCGGGGCACCTGTTTCGCAAAGCAGCGATATTCCAATTTACCTGATGTCGGAGCGAGCCTCCCAGGACGTCAAGATGGTGCTCACCGGAGAAGGAGCCGACGAGATTCTCGGCGGCTACCCCAAGCATCGCGCGGAATCACTGGCCGGTATCTACCAGTCGCTTGTTCCAGCCTCGCTGCACGATAACGTCCTTTCCCCTTTGGTACGCGCCATGCCGGGCGCGTCGGCCAAGGTCGATACGTTTGCCCGCACCGCGGGCGAAAGGGACTTTGCCGCTCGGATGGTCTCCTGGTTTGGAGCCGTTTCGGCGCGGCAGCGCGCTTGCCTGATCGGTGAGTCCGTAGATCGCCGTTATGAGCGCAACGACTTTCCGTTCTCGTCAAGCGCTGCAGCCTCCCATCTTCGCCGCGTGCTGTTTTTCGATCAGACATCGTGGCTGCCCGACAATCTCCTGGAACGAGGCGACCACATGATGATGGCCGGTTCAATCGAAGGAAGAATGCCGTTCCTCGATCGCGATCTGGTTTCGTTCGTCAGCAAATTGCCCGATCGCTACAGGCTGGGTTGGTTGCACAGCAAGCAGATCCTGCGCGACATCATGGCCAATATCCTTCCCGAGGAAATTCTCAGCCGCCGCAAGGTCGGGTTCAAGGTACCGGTCGCCGAATGGTTTCGCGGATCGATGAGGAACTACGTGCATGACCATCTTTGCTCGCCTCACTCCGTTATTCGCAGCTATCTGAGTCCGAAACAGCTCGATCAAATCGTCTCGGAACACACCACGCGTGCCGCCGACCACGAAAAACTGATATGGGCGCTGTTGAATTTGGAGATATTCCACCGCGAATTCAGGCTCGAAGCGCCGCCGCGATCGTCGGCCTCAGCGCTTGACCGGTTGACGGCTTGACGCGGCCGACCGCCAGACATCGCAGATTGCGCCGACAAATGGGGCGAGCTCAAGCCGTTCCCGATGCACGGCCATGGCACCGGCACCAAGCCTTGCCCTTAGTGCTGGGTTCTCCACGAGGCGGCTCAACGCGTCGGTCAACGCTGTAATATCGCCTGGCGGCACCAGCAGCCCGGATTGCCCGTCGGTGATTATGTCTTCGACCGCGCCAACCGGGGTCGCCACCACCGCCAAACCGGCTGCCATGCCTTCGATAACCGACATCGGCAGATTTTCGGCGAACGAGGGAAGAACCAGAATATCGGCCGAAGAGATCAGCGATGCGACATCGTCAGGTCCCACCCAGCCCGGAAAGGCGATCCGGTCTGCAATCCCCAGCGCGGCTGACTTTGTCCGTGCCGCCTCGACTTCGCCATCGCCGGCAATCGTCGCGCGCCAATTCTTGACAGGGCTCATGCGGTGCAGCGCCTCCAGCAATTGCGGTACGCCCTTGCGGTCGCCGATGCGACCGAGGAACAGGATATGCACATGGTCGCCGCCGCCGACATGCGCCAGCAACGGGACTTCGGTCGCATTGGGCACGATCACGATATTGCCGGCAGCGCCCGGCGCCCGGTCGGCGACGAAATCGCGCCAAAGCCTGCCCAAAACGATCACCCGATCGGCATGCTCGAACAGAGCTTTGATACGGCGGCTTATGAAACCACGGTCGGCTTTCCAGAATGTCTGATACTGCGCCCCGTGCAAATGCAGGACATAGGGTATCGACAGCAGCCGTGCGCAGGCGGCGATCACCATCTTGCGGTAGGTGCTACCGGAAACTGAGATGTTGATATGAATGACATCGGCGCGTCCAGCCAGACGCGCTTTAAGCATCCGTAAGCAAAAGCCGAGCATATAGAAGACCGAAAGTCCGACATGGCCCGGGCCACGGCTGGCAAGGAAGCACACATCGATGTCCGCAATTTCTTGCCGTTCGAACTCTTGTTTCAGCGCCCCCATGATGCGGTCGATGCCGCCCTGCCCCGAAACGCCCGACGGCGTCGCGACCAGGACATGTATTTTTCGATCGGATATGAGGCGCTGCAACATGATGGTACTCTAAATAACACAGACCGGGTAACTGCAAAGCAAACGTTCCCGATAAGGTTTACGGCAAATCTTTTAGTTCAAACTGAATCTGTTCACCCTTCGCCGTCATCGCGCTGGATTTTCCGCCAGTCGGCGGCTAGTCGGAGGTGAGTTTTCCAGGGACACGCCCTTGCTGCTCCGTTCCACCCTCATTTATGCTCCGGCGATCCTGCTGACGCGAATTTCGGCGCTGCTCCTGCTGGTCGTAGTGACGCGTTTGATCGACCAGACCGAGTATGGCCTGCTCACCCTAGTGGTGACCGTCGGTGAAATGACCGACATTGCCGTCACCAACTGGCTGCGCATCGCCTTGCTCAGGCTGGGCGGCAAGGGCGAGGTCAGCCGCGGCAGCCTGATGCTGGCAGGGCAGGTGTTGCTTGCGACCACGACCCTGGCGCTGGTCATATCGGTAGGCGCGTCGGCAGTGGTCGTGCCGGAACGCTGGGTCGAGTTCGCGATCGCGGTCTGCGGCTATCTGGTCGCCGGATCCATCAGCCGCTTCGCGTTGACGGTGCTGCAGATGCAGCAGCGCCATTCGGTCTATTCGATCCTAGAAGCCCTGCGTGCCCTGCTGCAACTCGCGCTGCCGATCGGCGCCATTCTTGTCTTCCAGGATAGCTTTCTGACGGTTTCGCTCGGCTCGAGCCTCGGCGCCTTGATTGCCGGCATCGTGGCGGGGATCATGGCATACCGACGGGTCGTTGCCGGTCCGCCGCGCTTCACCCACAGGGACTTCTTTGCGCTCGGTGTGCCGCTGGTCATCATGGCGCTGGTGGGCTTCGGGCTCAACAGCGCGGAGCGTCTGTTCCTCAAGATCTATTACGATGCCAGCGCTGTAGCGATCTTCGCCGCAGCCTATGCCCTGGCCCGCCAGCCGATCGACATGGTCGCCAACGCCATCAACATGGGCGCCTTTCCCGAGGTGGTCAGCCGGTTCGACGAGGATGGGCCCGCGGCGTCGGGCCGGCTGCTGTCGCAACTGATGGCGCTGATGATGCGGCTTTGCCTGCCGATTGCAGCGATGCTGGTCGCGCTCAGCAGCGATATCACCGAGCTCATGCTGCCCTCGCAATATCACGGCCGCTTCGGCCTGCTGTTTCCGATCATTGCCTTTAGCGTGCTGTGTGCCAACCTCACCAGCTTCGTTTATGGCGTCGTGGTGCACGCGCACAAGCGGCCGTGGCTGCTGATCATCGCCAATCTCTTCGGCTCGGTGGCAACAATCACATTGTCCCTGCTGTTGATCCCCCCGATGGCCGAGATCGGCGCCGCTTTGGCGCTAGCGGGCGGCTCGGTGGTGGGCTCCATAACCTGCATTATCATCAGCGAGCGGCTCACGCCGGTGCCGGTGCCGTGGCGCGACATCGGTGTTTCGGTGATCATCTCGCTCAGCACGGGGGTGGCCGCCAAGCTTGCCAGCATGGTGGCCGGCGACGTGCCTGCGATCTTCTCGCTTGTCGCTGGCGGCACCGCCGGCGCTGCGGTTTTCTTCGGGCTGACCTCGTTGTTCCACCCTGTGGAAGCGACGCAATTCGTCGCCCAGCTGCGGGCGCGGCTACGGATCGCGTAAAGCGAAGTCCAGGCCAACGCCTCTATTGTTGGGAAAACGCGAACCTATAAACCGGCGTTTCGGCGCCAGCGACGCTCCCAGAACTCCCGGCACAGCAGCCCGGCGTAGGCAGTGTTGGTGTCGTAGTAGCGGCGCCACAAGCGTTGCGGCTCCTGGACCACGCGGAACAGCCACTCCAGGCCCGCCGCTTGTATCAGCTTCGGCGCACGGGCAACCTTGCCGCCATAGACGTCGAAACTGCCGCCCACGCCCATCACGAAGCTTGAGGCGAGTTCATCGCGGTAGCGTTTGAGAAAGCGTTCCTTGCGCGGTGTCGGCATGGCCACCAGCAGGCAGTCGGCGTCCGAGGCGTTGATCGCCGCGACGATCCCGGCCTCGTCCTCCGGCTTGAAATAACCGTTGCGCATTCCCGCTATGCTGAGGCTCGGATGGTCTTTGGCAAGTCTCGCTGCAACCGCGTCGAGAACGTGCTGTTCGGCCCCCAGCAGATACGGCCTGAACCCACGCTTCGCGCAGAGGCTCAGCAGATTGATCATGATGTCGACGCCCGCCACCCGCTCGGGCAGCGCGACGCCGCACAGACGTGCGCCCCAAAGCACGCCGATGCCGTCGACGTTGACCACGTCCGCCCCTGCCACGTCCTCGCGCAGTTCGGCATTCTGGCGCATGGTCACCAGCTTGGCGACGTTCACGACCACATGATGCAGCGGCCGCCGCAGGGTCATCGCCTCGTCGGCGATGGCCAGCGTCTCTGCCATGGTCAGCGCATGGATAGGTGCGCCAAGGAACTCCCGGCGCCGTGACGCCAACAGGGAATGCTGCGCCCATGCCGGGGCGTGCGCGTTCATGCGGCCTGCTCCCTTGCAAGCGTCACTTGTGCGACCTCTGGTTTCTTGCCTTCGATGCGGGCGTCCGGCTTGCGTGCCTTGCGCCAGGTCCACAGCCCCCTCGTATCGACGAGCTTCTTGTCCTTGAGCGCTTCGGGGTCGACCAGATTGAATTGTCGATGGTCGACCAGGAGGACGACGATGTCGGATTTGTCGATGGCCGAAAGCGCGTCGGTGAACACGATGCCCCTGCCCTCGAGCTCATGCGGCAGCGAATTTGTGTTGGGTTCAGCCGCAATGATCTTCACATTGGGGATATCGGACAGGAGTTTCACCACCTCGACGGCCGGGCTCTCACGCAAATCGTCGATGTTGGCTTTGAAGCTGAGGCCAAGACAGGCGATCGTCTGTTTGCGGGAGGGGTCGAGCAAGGCCTCGATATCCCTGACCACCGACATGGGCCGCTCGGAATTGATCCGGCGTGCCGAAGCCATCAGCCGCGTGCTGTTGGGTGCGGCGTCGATGATAAAATATGGATCGACCGCAATGCAGTGACCGCCAACGCCCGGGCTCGGCTGGAGGATGTTCACGCGAGGGTGTCGATTGGCGAGATCGATCACTTCCCATACATTGAGCGACAGGTCCTGACACACTGCGGCAAGCTCGTTGGCAAAGGCGATGTTGACGTCGCGGAACGCGTTCTCGGTCAGTTTCACCAACTCAGCACTTTCGGCCGTTGTCATGAACAGGTCGCCGGTGACGAAGGTCGAATAGAGTGCCGCGGTCCGCTCCGACGATTTGCGGGACAATCCGCCGATCGAGCGATCGTTGTTGATCAGCTCGGTCAGCACCTTTCCCGGCAGCACGCGCTCGGGCGAATAGGCAACCAGCACATCGGCGTCTTCGCCATGCTGGACCGGAAATTTGAGATCGGGCCGCAGCTCGGCAAGCAGCCCGGTCATGATACGCGTGGTTCCGACCGGCGATGTCGATTCCAACACCACAAGGTCTCCCCGCTTCAGCACTGGGGCGATGCTTCGTGCCGCCGCGAGCACGTAGGTCACGTCCGGCTTATGGTCGTGGGTCATCGGGGTCGGCACGGCGATGATATAGGCGTCCGCCGGCTGCGGCGTGCTGTAGGCCATGAGCTTGCCGTTAGCCACGACCTTCTGGATCAGGCCGTCAAGGTCCGGCTCGACGATGTGGATTTCGCCGCGGTTGACCTTCTCGACCACCGCTCCGTTGACATCGACGCCAATGACGTTGAGCCCGCGGCTGGCGAAAATGGCGCAGGTCGGCAGGCCGATATAGCCCATACCGATTACGGAAACGGTTTTGATTTCAGCCATGATGCAGCAGTTCCTCAACAATCCGGTTACTGGCCCGGCCATCGCCATATGGGTTGTGTCGTTCCGCCATGCCGCGATAGGCAGCCTGATCGTCGAGCAGGCGATTGGCGTTGAACAGGATTTTCTCGACATCGGTCCCGACAAGACGGGCGGTGCCGGCCACGATCCCCTCGGGTCGCTCGGTATTTTCGCGCATCACCAGCACCGGCTTGCCGAGCGAAGGCGCTTCTTCCTGCACGCCGCCGCTATCGGTAAGCACCAGATAGCTCTGCTTCTGCAGGTACAGAAACGGCAGATAATCCTGCGGCTCGACCAGATGGATGTTCGGCACGCCTTCCAGCTCTGCGTTGACCACCGAGCTCACATTGGGGTTTGGATGGACAGGGTAGACGATCTGCACGTCTCCGCGCGCCGCCAATCCCGTCAACGCCGTACAGATGCGCTGGATGCCGCCATCGAAATTCTCGCGGCGATGGCCGGTGACGAGGATCATTTTCTTGGAAGGGTCGAGGAAGGGGAAGCGGGCAGCGAGCTTCGCGTTCATCAGCCTGTCGGCATCGATCGCGCTTGAAAAATGCAACAGCGTGTCGATCACCGTGTTGCCGGTCACGAAGATGGTGCTTTCGGCCTTTCCTTCGGCGATGAGATTGTCGCGCGCCTGAACGGTCGGCGCAAAATGCCAGGTGGCGATGTTGCCGGCAATCTTGCGGTTCAGTTCTTCAGGAAACGGCGAGTTGATGTTGTGGCTGCGCAATCCTGCTTCGACATGAGCGACCGGGATACGCTTGTAGAAGGCAGCCAGAGCCGCGGCCATCGCCGTGATGGTGTCGCCCTGTACCATGACGATATCGGGCTTCGCCTTGTCCAGCACCTCGGCCATGCCCAGGAGCACGCGCGAGGTCACGTCGAACAGCGACTGGCCGGGTTGCATGATGTTGAGATCGTGATGCACAGGCAGGCCGGTCAGCTCGACAACCTGGTCGACCATTTCACGATGCTGGGCGGTAATGCATATTTCGGTGATGAAGCCTGGATGAGCAAGGGCGGCACGCGCCACTGGAAAGCATTTGAGTGCCTCCGGCCTCGTGCCGAACACGATCAGCAGTTTCTGCCTGGACGGCAGTTTTGGACGTGAAAGGACGTTCATCGCTGATCCTGGTCGCCTGCAGCCCTCGGGACATGCCGACTATTGCCCGCAAGAGCCATAATAGCGCCGGACAGCGCCTTCGTGATCTCAATTCTTAATATATGATTAACAACCAAGGCTGCGTTCTCCCGGATTAACTCTTATGAAAGGTTGGGCTGACAAGTAGTCTATGGTAATAGTCTTGAAAAAGAATATATTGGATTGACTAATATTTTAATCATCGGCCACGCCAACGCATCCCGGCGCTGGGAAAATGAGCTTCTGGCGCGGTTGAGTGCGGCTGGACATGCGGTTTCGAGTAGGCGCGCGCCGACGCCTGAACCCAATTCGCGCGGGATGGATAATGTGCTGGCGCTCGAGGGCCGGCGCTTCGGCCCCTCACTGGCAAGCCGTTCCGGGCCGTTGCCGTCCGGCGATACCAGCCCAGTCGATCTTATAGTCGATCTCACCGCTACCGCCGCACGACGGGGTACGCCTGTCCTGACGCTCGAATTTTGCGGCCACAGCAGCTTTGCCGCGGGCATGACCGAGATGCTGGCGAGCAGGCGGTTGCCTGAACTCACCGCGCGCCTCGACGGCGTTGCCGTCGCCAGGGCACGGCCGATGATCAGCGACCGGTTGTGGCTGTCCCGCGGCAGCAACGACCTGCTCGCCGGCGCCATCTCCCTGATTGCCCAATGTGTCGCCCGCTTCTCCACGGGCAAACTTGCGCCGATTGCCGAGAGCCCGGCGCCGCCCCTGCAGAAAGGCGGATTTATCAGGCATTATCTGCCCTTTTTCGGCAGGGGATTGCTCGACCGCGCCGTGCAAAAACTGCGACGTGGTCGGCGTCCCTTCTATTGGCAGGTTGCTTACCGGCTGATCGACGGTCCAGGCGTCGCCGAAACCGGACAGCTGGATGGCAAGCCGTTCACCGTGCTTGCCGATGACGGGCAGCGATTCTACGCCGATCCGTTCGTTCTCGAGCGCGACGGCCGCCACTTTCTTTTTGTCGAGGAGTTCCCCTACGCCATCGGCCGCGGCGTGATTTCTGTCGCCGAACTTGGCACCGACGGCACTTTCGGCGTGCCGAAAATGGTGCTGGAGGAAGCGCATCACCTGTCATATCCGCAGGTGTTCGCTCACTCCGGCGAGATTTTCATGATCCCTGAAAGCGCTACGGCGCGAGAACTGGTGCTCTACCGTGCCGTGCAGTTTCCGGATCGCTGGGTACGCGATACGGTGCTGATGACGGACAGGGATTTCAACGACGCCACGCTGCTCGAATCCGACGGCCGCTTCTGGCTGTTGGGGACTGAGCGGTTCGGTCACGGCAGCGCATCCGACACGATGGCCGTCTATTCCGCTCCGGCGCTGCGTGGGCCCTGGGCTGCGCACGCGCTCAATCCGGTCGCCGTCGATCACTCGGCCACTCGGCCCGGCGGCGCCTTTATCCGCCAGGACGGCTCGCTGCTGCTGCCGGTGCAAAACGGCTCGAGAGCCTATGGCGGCGGCCTGGGCTTGATGCGACTGGATCGGCTTGATGATTTCGACGTCCGTTTCGAACTGCCCCACCCAATCGATCCCGGGACGGCATGGGCTCGGGCGGGCATTCACACGCTCAACCGCGCGGGACGTGTCGAGGTCGTGGACAGCGCCACTTGACCGGATTTGAGGCCCGTGCTTAACGGATCTCAGCCGGCTTCAGGTTGGAATGCAGCGAGCGAAGACATGCTCTCCGGCTGGTTTCTGTAGGGCTGGTTCCTGTAGGCAAGCAGCAACACCACGATGATCGTCATATCCGGCGTTTTTGACGAAAGCGCGTTATTTGACAGCGCGGCAAGCAAGAACGTTAAAGTGCCGATCCATGCCGGCAGCGGCGCCCCGCGCAGCAGCCGGAAGACGAACCAGAAGATCAGCGCTGTAAACAGCAGGGCTATGGGCAGGCCGAAGAGCAAGATAATTACCACCGGCGCGCTTTCGATGTAGGGCAGATGCAGCTTCTGCCGGACGATCGCCAGCAGGTCGTCAACGTTCATGCCGAACAGGATGTCGTTCCAGCTGACCAGTCCGAATACCTGGTAAATCGTCACCCGGGCCATGAAGTTTTCGTCGAAGATGGTGTTGCTGAACCGATTCAGCAGACCACCCGCAAACAGTACTGCCACGAGCACCGCGCCACCCGTGACGGTGAACATCAGTACGACAGATTTGGCCTGCCGCTCGTATTTGAGCGATAGGCCCGGCCAGGGCACGAACAGCAGCAGAATGACGATTTCCGCCGTGGCGAGCATCAGCGCAGCGCGAGCGCCTGACGCAGCGCAACCGATGAACAACAGGAAGATCGCCATGACCCGCACCCAGATGCGCCAGTGCGTCAGCGGCACGAATCCGATGGTTGTGGCGCAGAGCGCGCCCAGTGCCAGCGGATGGGCCGACAGGCCAGTTGGCCTGAATTGCAGTTCGTTCAAGCCATAGGGCAACAACCGATGTTGAGTCACCGCCTCGATGGTGCCGATGACAGCGCTCAGGATCGCCATTCCAAGCACGACGTCTCCCAACGCCCGCCGCACCTCTGCATTCAATGCCAGCATCAACAGGCCTGTGGCGCCGGCTACCAGATAGGTATCGATGATGAAGCCGGAGGAGCCCGCACGGCCGGTAACGAACAGATAGGGCACCAGCACGAACATCAGCACCGAATAGCGGATCAACGCCTTGAATATTCCAATTTCGTCGCCGTGCAGCAGAAACGGCCGGCTGAAAAGAACGATAGGAAGCAGCAGGATGATCGCATAGGTGCCGAAATGCAGCTTTTCGTAGAACGAGCCTCCCTGGGCCGTATAGTCGACGACCATGTTCATCACCTGCGGCGACACCGTAAAGCGAAGCAGGAGCGCGAACGCCGCGCATAGGAAAAACAGCAGCGAAAGCGCGTTCTGACGGCGCGCTCGGCTGGACGATAATCGTTCCGAAGCGGCAGCGGGATAGCTCATGGCCCATCCAAATGGCGATATTCGAACGGCATTCTGGGCAACGAAATCCCTTCAACGTCCGCCGGACGGACCGGGTGTATGAACAGTAAAATGGGCCAACTTGGAAAATAAGATGTTAACGATGTTTCTGTAGAGCAGGCCAAGCGTAATGATTTAACAAGGGTTGTCACCATGTCTGCCGGTTCCGGCACACCCCCTATCTCCGCGACGGCCTCCAACAACAGTGCATTCGAGCGTATCGCCAGTGCACGGCGCAGGGCATTGCTGCAACAGCATGGCCCAGTCGCGGCGCTAAGCTCCGCGCCGGTGGCGCCGCAACCTCCAGAGCCTGTCGCAACGGTGACCCTGGACAAGATCGGCGATTTCCTCGAGCTCGATTTTCGACGCCTGTTCGTCTGGCTACGGGCCGGCCTCGCCCTGGCGTTCATGCTGGCGGTAATCGGCGGCATTGTCGGCGGCGCCTATGCATTGCTGAGCAAGCAGCGTTACACCGTCACGACGGAGGTCCTCATCAACCCATCCAATTTGCAGGTTGTAGAGAACGACCTCTACTCACAACCGGGCCAGGTCGATAGCCAGCTGCTCAGCACGCGCAGCAAGCAGCGCATCCTGACCTCGGGCAACGTGCTTTCCCGTGTGGTGGACGAACTGAATCTGACTCACGATCCGGAATTTTTCGATCCGGACCGGGGCACATCCTCGTCGGGCGCTGTGGCGAAGCCCGACCCGAGGCTTATCGCCTTGAAGAACCTGGCGGACCGGGTAGACGCCATCGCGGACCCGACCTCGTTTGTCACAACCCTCTCGGTATCTGCGGAAACCACCGCTAAGGCGATCCTGATCTCGCAGGCCATAGTCAAAAACTTCCAGGAAGAACTGGCCAAGGCCGAAGCTGCCGGCGCCAGCCGTGCCGCGGCTGCCCTTGACAGCCGGCTTGGCCAACTCAAGAGCGACGTGCAGACTGCCGAAGAGAAGGTCGAGAGCTACAAGCGCAGCCACGATCTGTCGTCCAGTAATGGCCAGCTCGTCAGTTCGCAGACGCTGACACAGCTCAATGGCGAAATCGTCGATGCGCAATCGCGCGTGATCGCCGCACAGGCAAGCTACGACGCCCTGGTTGCCTCCGGCATCAATGGAGCCAATCCCGACCCCACGGTTTCGGAAGCGCTCGCGGCGCTGCGCGACAGATCCAACAGCCTGCGGCAGCAGATCGATTCACAGTCGATGACCTTCGGCCCGCGTCATCCGACGATTGTCAGGCTCAGGACGGAGCTCGAGACCGTCAACTCGCAACTCCGGGCCGAGTTCTCTCGCACCGTCGGCACGGCAAAGGCCAGCCTGGACAAGGCCAGGGCCTCGCTGGCCTCTCTCAACGCCAGGATGAACGATCTGAAGAGCAACGTTTTCACCGACAGCGAGTCCGAAGTCGCCCTGCGTGAACTTGAACGCGATGCCGCCTCGAAGAGAGCCGTCTATGAGAGCTTCCTGTCACGTGCGCGCCAAATCAGCGAGCGCGAGCAGATCGACACCACAAACGTACAGGTGATTTCGACCGCGGTGCCGCCGCCAGGGCGCTCATGGCCACCGCGCCCTGCCCTGGTGGCAGGCGCCGGAGCGTTCGGAGGCTTTGCCCTGGGCATGCTACTGGCCATCGGCATGGGCATCATCCGCGACATGCGCCGGCCGCCGAACCGATCAGGCCTTGCCGCCAGCCGAGCCTGAAGCAAGGCATGGTGAAGCGCATCGTTTTTCACATTGCCAGCCTGAGGGGCGGCGGCGCCGAGCGTGTCTTCGTCCTGATGGCAAATGAACTGGCGTCGCGTGGCCACGAGGTCACGCTTTTTACCTGGAACGCGGAAGGCCCTAACGCCGCGCTGCGCTCCGCTGCCGTCCATCTGGTCGACTTCGGCCTTCTCTTGCGCGGCGAGGGTTACGCCAAGTCAGCGACGCTGAAAGGCATCGTGCGAAGCGCAAATTTGTTCCGCCGCCTTGATCCTGATGCGGTCTATAGCGCCCCGGAATTCGCCAATCTGGTGATCGCGCTGTCACTCATGTTGGCCAGAAGCCGGGCAAAATTCTTTCCAAGCTTCCACGCCGCCGCCTCGCTGCCTGCCAGCGGCCTCGGCGCGAGGCTGGCGATCTGGCTTTACGCGCTGGTTGCAGCGCGTGCAACCAAAGCCATCGCCGTTTCGGCGGGTGTCGGCCGTGACATCATCGCGCGCGGCTTCCCCGAATCCAAGGTCGTCGTCATCAACAACCCGCTGCCGCCGGCTGAAGCACCGCAGGGGACTTCCTATGCCTGGCAGGCAGCGTTGGCGGCGATGGGCGATGGCCCGGTCATTGCCACCGCCGGGCGCCTGGTGCCGGTCAAGGACCACCGGACTTTGCTGCGGGCCTTCGCTGCCCTGCGCGCCGGCCGCCCTGCCCGGCTTGTCATCTTCGGCGAAGGTCCGCTGGCTGCCGAATTGCACGCCTATGCCGAGCAGATCGGCATTGGCCAGGACGTACTCTTTGCCGGCTACGTCAACGATCCCGCAGCCTGTTATGCCGCAGCCGATCTGTTCGTCCTTACATCCACCAGCGAAGGCTTTGGCAACGTCTTGGTCGAGGCCATGGCTGCTAGTGTCCCCGTAATCTCCACCGATGCTCCGCATGGCCCGCGCGAGATACTCGGTGACGGCCGTTTCGGCACCTTGGTGCCGGTCGGTGACGCCGCAGCCCTGACGGAGGCGATGGCCGAGATGCTGGACCACCCCACCCCTGCTGCCGTGCTGAAAAGCAGGGCGGCGGATTTCACAGTCGACAAGATTGGCGATCAGTACGAAACCTTGCTCTAGTTGTCGCGCGCGGCAGCAGGGTCGCGGTTGGATGCGATCGACGTGGTCGGGCTTTGATTGCCGTAATCTCTTCACGGGCTGGGGCGCAACGATTCATCGTGAGGCGTTCCGTCGTTCCTTGAGTTGTTGGGCGAGGAAATCCTTGACCGAATCGAGAACCGCGTCCCGTTCATGAGATACGCCTGGCAGCAAATCGAAGCGCACGCGCGCACCCGCTGCCTCGAACGATCGACACAATGCCATGAGGCGTTCCGGCCGTGTTCGCCCCGCATCGTTAGCACCCGGCATCCAATGGGCGCTGCCTTGGACATGAGTGATTTCCCAAGTCTCCAGGTCGGCGTCGCCGACGATCATCTGGAAAGGCACTTTTGCCAGCGCTGTGGCATCGAAGGTGATGCCGAACTTCTCCGGCAGATCACGAATGCCCACCCACCAGTCACGCGTCGGATCGAGCAAGGTCACCGAGCCTGGCGCGCCGATTGAGGCCGCCCAGAGCCTGTCGGGATGCAGGATAGCAAAACGATGCGTGAAATGCCCGCCGCCGGAAAATCCGAACATGGCAAAGCGGCTCCAATCCTGACTGTATTTGGCGCTGACCTCCTCAACCATGGCGAGCAGCACCTGATCGTAGCGTATGTTGCCCTCGAGCATATATTTGTACCCGCTGCGGGCATCATCCCCGAGAACGCCGATTGGAAACAGCGGACACAAAACGGCGCAGCCGTTCCAGCGTCCGAACTCGGAAAACGCGTCGCGGAATCCAAGAAAAGAGGTGCGGCCGGTGCCATGGATGGCGACCATCAGATCGACTTTGGCCCCTTCCCCAACCGCGGGAGGCACATACAGGCAGTAGTGAAAGCGCGGGTCTAATTTGGAAGCAAAGATGGCCGTCCCGCCAAGATCATAGGTAGCACGACCGCGATCCGCGACCGACTTCTTGGCAATGGTAGTCAATTCGACGACTCCTTAGTAGGCTCGGCGTTCATGGCAATCGTATACCGGTCGGCCGACCTAGTGAACTGGAGACGCCTCCAGGCAGCCACGAGGAGAACCTCGTCGTGCATCGGAAGCAAGGCGCCGGCGGGGCGATCGGAGGCAAAAAGAATGCCTCCCCCAACGCCTCGGGAAGCCGCCATTAACTTTTCGTTAACCATGCCGGGCTAGCCTTAACCAATCAGTAAGGACTCGCCTCTGTGACCTGCGTCGCTCCCATCCAAAACAAGTCCATACGCTTTCGAGCGCGCTCGTTTGTAGCCTTCACCCTCACCCCTGAGGCCCCTTTAGGGGAATGGCTGCAAAGCCTCGATCACTGGACCGAAAACTCTCCCGGCTTCTTTGCCGGCCGTCCGGTCGTGCTCGATCTGACTATGCTCAAGCCCGAGGTGGGCGAGATGCGGGATCTGGTCTCCCAGCTCGCAGAGCGCGGGATTCGCATCTACGCGATCGAGGCCGATGGCAACGTTGCTCTCGACGCCGATCTGCCGCCGCTCCTCGTTGGCGCCAAGGAGGCCACCGCTGACGCGCTTTACGTGCAGCCGGACCCGAAGGCCGCCACTGAGGCCAAGACGGAAGAGCCGCAGGCGCCGAACTCATTGATGATCAAGGCACCGATCCGCTCCGGCCAGTCGATCTTTCATCCCGATGGCGATGTGGTCATTGTCGGCTCCGTCAGTTCCGGATCCGAGATCATCGCCGGAGGATCGATTCACGTCTACGGCACGCTGCGTGGACGTGCGTTCGCCGGCGCCACGGGAAATTCCGCGGCTCGCATCTTTTGCCGGAAAAACGAAGCCGAACTTCTGGCGGTGGACGGCTGGTACCGCACCGCCGAGGAGATGGACGCCTCCTCGCGAGGAAGGCCGGTACAGGCCTTTCTCGAGGACGGCGCACTTTGCGTCGCACCGCTCAACTAACAACATTGGAGGCACAAATATGGGCAAGGTAGTGGTTGTCACATCCGGCAAAGGGGGTGTCGGCAAGACGACCTCGACGGCCGCTCTCGGCGCCGCGGTCGCGAAAACCGGCAAGCGGGTGGCCCTCGTCGATTTCGACGTCGGCCTGCGCAACCTCGATCTGATCATGGGCGCCGAGCGGCGCGTTGTTTTCGATATCGTCAACGTCATTCAGGGAACCGCCAAGCTCTCGCAGGCGCTGATCCGTGACAAGCGACTCGAAACGCTGTTCTTGCTGCCGGCCTCGCAAACGCGCGACAAGGACGCTCTCACCGAGGAAGGCGTCGCCGATGTCATCGACAAGCTGCGCTCGGTTTTCGACTACGTCTTCTGCGACAGCCCCGCCGGCATAGAGCGGGGCGCGCAACTTGCCATGCGCTTTGCCGACGAGGCGGTAATCGTCACCAATCCGGAAGTGAGCTCGGTCCGCGATTCCGATCGCATCATCGGCCTGCTCGACTCCAGGACGATGAAAGCCGAGCAAGGTGAATCGATTGCCAAACACGTGCTCGTCACGCGCTACGATGCTGCGCGCGCCGCCCGCGGCGAGATGCTCAGCATCGATGACGTGCTCGAGATCCTGTCGACGCCCTTGCTGGGAATAATTCCCGAGAGCCAGGACGTGCTGCGCGCATCCAATGTGGGCGCGCCGGTTACGCTCAGCGAAAACACCAACCCCGCCGCACGCGCCTATATCGACGCGGCAAGAAGACTCGAGGGCGAGGACCTGCCGGTCATTCTGCCTTTCGAGCGGAGGGGCCTCCTCGACCGGCTGTTGGGAAGGAGGGCAGCATGAACCTGCTCGATATCTTCAAGCGCCGCGGCAGCGCGCCCGTGGCGCGCGAGCGCTTGCAACTGCTGTTGGCTTACGAGCGTCGAAGCCGCAACCAGCCCGATCTCGTCTCCGTGCTGCGCGAGGAGATCATGGCGGTGATCGCCCGGCATGTTCAGGTCGATCAGGATTTCCTGCAGGTGAGCATGGATCACGGCGAAACGACTTCGAGATTGGAGATCGACATCCAGATCCCCAACAAGGTCGCAATGCCCATGGCCGCGGCGTTCTAGCGGAATCCTTCAGTCAGGGCTTGCGTCGGCTGCTGCCGAGGTTGCGGCATGGTGGTTGGCGTGTTTGACCGGTCGCCACCGCCAAGTCGCGCAACTCGAGGATAATAACCACTGCCTCACCAAAACCCCGCGGCCGTTTCCAGCCGCGGGGCGCCTTGGGAGGGCCTTTCGAAACCCGTGGTCAGATGTTGGCGAGCAATTCGTTGACGCGACTTTCCATGTCGGCAAGGGCGGTGTCGACGTCCTTCTGGCCGCTGATTGCTGCACTCATCTCTTCGCCGATGATGTCCTGGATCGCAAACTGACGCTGTACGGCGGACGGCAGCGGCTTGCCGAGGTCGGCGACCGCAGAGATCGTGTTGCGATGCGGCAGGGCCTTGAAGGCGTCCGAGGTGATGACGGCCTTATAGGCCGGCAGGTGACCGGTGCGCGACCACTCAAAGTCGTTGTCGGCGAAGAACTTCAGGAATTTGCCGATCGCCGCGATCTGTTCAGGCGTGCGGTCTTTCTGCGAAACGGCCCAGGTGTGGCCGTCGGCATATTGCGCGTGGGCGCCGCCAAACAGCTGCGGATACGGATAGACCGCATAGCCGCCCTTATTGAGCGCCGTACCCTTGGTCTCGGACTGGGCGTTGTAATCGCCGACCACCCAGGTGCCGTTAAGGTGGACACCACCCTCGCCGGCAAGGAAGGCGTTGATCGAGCCGCCATAATCGAGATCCTTGGTGGTGTAGCCCTTCTCGAAGATCGCCTTGTACATCTCGACGACCTTCTTGGCTTCCGGCGTATTCAACTTCACATGCTTCGGATCCGCAAAGAAATCGGAATCCTGCTGGAAAAGATAAGTGTAGAGGTTGCGTGTGTAGAGTGCGGTCTCATTGGCCAGGTTCTGGACGAAATAAGGCTTGCCCGTCTTCTGCTTGAACTGTTCGGCCTGGGCGAGCAGTTCCTCGGGCGACTTTGGAAAAATCGGCGTGCCATCGGCATTGACGAGGCCGGCTTGTTTGAAAAGATCCATGTTGACGTGATAGAGCATCGTCCAGCTGTCGATCGGCAGGCCATAGATCTTGCTGTCTTTGGTGGCGCCATTGCGCGCCGCGTCGGTGAAGGCGTCGGGTGTCAGGCCGACTGACTTCAAGAGATCGTCGAGCGGCATCAACAGGCCCTTCGACTGATAATCCGACAGTACGGATTCATGGATCGTGACGATGTCCGGAGCGTCGCCTGAAGCGAACTGCGCGGTCAGCTGATCATAGCCGGGCCATTCCACGGTGGTGACGTTGACATGGACATCGGGATTGTCGGCGTTGAACTTGTTGATCAGCGAGGTGATGATGCCGCATTCGCCAACGGCCTTGGTGGGATCGGTGTTGGTGCCGAAATCGGCATCGCAGGCGCCGAAAAAGCGCTGCACGCTCAGTTCCGTGGCCGCGAAGCTTGGAGCTGCGAGCATCATTGCGCCCGCAGAGACTGCGGCAAACAGGATTTTCTTCAGTTTCATATCAGTTCCTCCTACTGAGTTTCCGCCGCTCCACCCTGGATTGGCTTTCGTGCTTCAATTGCTGCGCATTCCCCCCGGCCGTCAGGCAATCTTCGTTATCTCACCGCAGCGCCGGAGACCGCCGTGACGATGTATTTCTGGAAGAACAGGTAGACGATCAGGATCGGTGCACCGGCAAACACCGCCTGCGCCATCAGGAAGCCGATGCCTTCGGACTGGGCGAAGTTGGTCTGGGTCGAGGCCATGCCGACCGTCAGCGTGAACATGTCCTTCCTCGTCGCCGAAATCAGGGGCCAGAAATAATCGTTCCATGCGCCGAGAAAGGTAAAGATGCCGAGCGTTGCCTGCGCAGGCAGCGTGAGCGGCAGAAGCACCTTCCAGAAAATCCTGAGCCGGCTGGCGTTATCGAGCATGGCGGCTTCGTCCAGCTCCTTCGGGATGGCTTTGAAATACTGGGTCATCAGGAAGACGCCGAACGGAGCCGAAAGGCCCGGCAGAATGAGCCCTTGATAGGTGTTGTGGAACTTCAGCATGCTGAAGATCTGATGACGGGCGACGAGCACGGCCTGTTCCGGGACCGCCAGGCCGAAGAGCACAATCACGAACAGCACGTCTCGGCCGGGGAAATTCAGCCGTGCAAAGCCGTAGCCGGCGAGCGACGACAGGATCAACGTGCCGAGCGTCAATCCGCCCGAGACGATGATGCTGTTGCGCACCCAGATGAACACCGACGAGGTGCCGACGGTGTTGATGTAGTTCTTCAGCGTATAGGGCGCGTGAAACACCGAATTCGGATCGGCCATCAGCTCCGTATTGTCCTTGAGCGACAGGCCGATCACCCACAGAACCGGCGCGATCATGACGATCGAAAGCAGGATGACGAGGGCTAATAGCACATGGTCGCCAAATGCCCGTCCCTTGATGGAAGTGGCTGGAGCGCTCATGCTTGGTCTCCCCTGCTGCGTGTCACCAGGTACTGGGCCATGGCCGCGATCAGGATGAGGATGAACAGGATTTCCGATGCCGCGGCACCCAGGCCGAGATCCCAGCGACGGAATGCGGTATCGTAGATGTAGAGCACGATCGGCTTGGTCAGGTTGTTCGGACCGCCGCGCGTCATCAGCCAGGCTTGGCCGAACAGCTGGAATTGCAGCACGATCTGGATGATGATCACCAGGATGAAGGTCCGCTTGATCGACGGCAGCGTGATCGAGCGTAGCGTCTGCCAGCGATTGGCATTGTCCAGGGCTGCCGCCTCGTAAATATCCTGCGGAATCTGCTGGAGCGCCGAGAGAAAGAGCATCATCGGCAGGCCGATGCACCACCAGATGGTGGCAATGGCGATGCCGATCATGGCCAGGCTGGGATCGGAAATGAAGGCCGGGGCCGTTGCGCCGAACCATCCGTAGATCGTCGACAACAGGCCGACATTCGGAATGAAGACGATGCGCCAGATCAGCGTGACGATGGTGACCGACAGCACCGAGGAGGAAAAGAACAGCGTCCGCAAAACCGCGGCAGTGCGCGTGCGGCGGTTGAGGCAAAGCGCCAGGAAAAGGCCGATCAGCGCCAGCGTCGGCACCGTCAGAAGCACGAAGTAGAAGGTGTTCCAGATCGATTGCAGGAAGACCTTGTCGTGATACAGCCTGGCGTAATTGCCGAGACCGACAAAATTTCCGGACGAGAACGTGTCGGCCTTGTGGAAACTCAGCCACATCCCCCAGAGCAGCGGGAAGAGCAGCAGCGTGGTGAAGAAGAACAAGAATGGCGCAACGAAAATGAAATTTCGCCATTGCGGCGCATAGATGTCGGCGGTAGGGGCTCTGACGCCGACAGCAAGCGTCGCGGTCGGGGACATCGCCAGCCGGTCAGCCATCTCAGGCCTCCCTCGCATGCCAGGCGCGGCCGGTCTCGTTGAACAGATGCGATTTCTGGCCGTCGAAGGCGAGCCCGATTCTGTCGCCGACGGCGACGCGGCTGTTGCCGGAATCCGAGCCGACGATCTGCTGGCCATCGCCCAGCCGCGCGTAGATCAGGGTGCGTTCGCCGAGCCGCTCGAGCACATCGACGACGCCGTCGGCATTGCCCTGTCCGGCCGCAACGATGCGCACGTCTTCTGAACGGATGCCGAAAGTGTAGTTGCCGTCGGTCAGTTGGCTGGAGGCGATCTCGGTCTGCACCGAGACGCCGTCCGCAAACCTGGCCGTGGCGTTCTCGCCGGATTTGTCGAGCGTCGCATCGACGAAGTTCATCGCCGGCGCGCCGACGAAACCCGCGACGAATTTGGTCGCCGGGCGCTCGTAGATCTCCATCGGGGTACCGATCTGGTCGATCTTGCGATTGTTCATGACGACGATGCGGTCGGCCAGCGTCATTGCCTCGACCTGGTCGTGGGTGACGAAGATCATCGTCGATTGCAGCCGCTGGTGAAGCTGGGCAAGCTCGATGCGGGTACGGGTGCGCAACGCCGCATCGAGATTGGAGAGCGGCTCGTCGAACAGAAAGGCCTTCGGCTCCTTGACGATCGCACGGCCGATGGCGACGCGCTGGCGCTGACCGCCGGAGAGCTGGCCCGGCTTGCGATCGAGCAGATGCGGCATTTCCAGGATGCGGGCGGCTTCGTTGATGCGCGCCTCGATGACCTTGCCTGGTACGCCGATATTCGCAAGCCCGAAGGCCATGTTGTCGCGCACCGTCATATGCGGATAAAGCGCATAGGACTGGAACACCATCGCAATGCCGCGCTTGCCCGGCGGCAAATGATCGATGCGCTCGTTGTTGATGGCAATCTCGCCGCTATCGACAGCTTCGAGCCCGGCGATCATTCGAAGAAGCGTCGATTTTCCGCAACCGGACGGCCCTAGGAACACGATGAATTCGCGTGCCCTTATGGAGAGCGACAGATGCTCCAGCACCGTCATGGCACCGAACTGCTTGCTCACGTTCCTGATCTCGATATCGGCCGTCACGTCGACGCTCCTCCTCAGCGTTTGCGCTTTCTCGATGATCCGCCTGAACTCAGAGCCTCAGGCGTATGACCTGGTAGGAATAGGCCGGCAGCGACAGGCTCAGCTTGCCGCCGACGAGCGAGGCGCCCTCACCCTTCCTGGGGCCGACATTGCCAGGGTTTTCGGCCGAATTGACGGCTTTCAGATCGGCGTGTGCCATCACCTGGTGATCGACGATCTCCGCCGCGCCGAAGCCGGTGAGGTCGACCACTGTTTCGATTGCCTCGCTCGAATGGCGGTTGACGGCAAAGAAGGTGACGTGGCCGGTTTGCCTGTCGTGCACGCCGGCAACATCGACATAGGCGACGTCGCCCGCAACGGCGGATTTGTAGGTCGGGCTTTCCACCTTGAGATCCAGCGCATTGCCGCGGCCATAGCTAGAAGCAAACAGATAGGGATAAAAAATCGTCTGCCGCCATGCCGGGCCATTCGGAACGGTCATGATCGGCGCGATGACATTGACCAGTTGTGCCAGGCAGGCGATCTTGACGACATCGGAACGGCGGATGAAGGTGTTGAGGATCAGGCCGACCTGCAGCACATCCTCGAAATTATAGATGTCTTCGAGCAACGGCGGGGCGAACGGCCAACCGTCGCTGCCGCCGAGTATTTTCTTGTCCTGCTCCTTGGAATGGTACCAGACGTTCCATTCGTCGAACGAGATGTAGACCTGCTTGTTGGAGCGCTTCTTGGCCTTGATATAGTCGATGACGCCGGCGACCGAGACAATGTAGCCGTCGAGCTTTTCGCTCATGGCGAGATAGTTCGGAGCGTCGTTGGCTTCGTTGTCGAAATACATGTGCAGCGAGATGTAGTCGACCTCGTTGTAGGTATGGTCGAGAACCGTCGCTTCCCATTCAGGGTAGGTCGGCATCTTGGCATTCGAGGAGCCGCAGACCACCAGCTCGAGTGACTTGGAGAAGGCGCGCATGGCCTTGGCCGTCTCATGCGCCAGGCGGCCATACTCGTCCGCGGTCTTGTGGCCGATCTGCCAGGGGCCATCCATTTCATTGCCGAGGCACCAGAGCTTGACGTCGAACGGCTCCTTGCGGCCGTTGGCGATGCGCTTGTCGCTCCATTTACTGCCGCCGGGATGGTTGGCGTACTCCAGAAGGTTGCGGGCTTCGTCGAGGCCGCGCGAACCGAGATTGACGGCAAGCATCATCTCGGTGTTGGCGCAGGTGCACCAATCGGCAAATTCATGCAGGCCGACTTCGTTGCTTTCCGATGTGTGCCAGGCAAGGTCGAGGCGGACTGGGCGCTGTTCCTTGGGGCCAATGCCGTCTTCCCAATTGTAGGCCGAGACGAAATTGCCGCCGGGATAGCGGACGATCGGAACATTGAGTTCCCTGACGAGATCGATGACGTCCTGACGCATGCCGTTGGCGTCCGCTGTCGGATGGCCGGGCTCATAGATGCCGGTGTAAACTGCCCGCCCCAGATGCTCGATGAAGGATCCGTAGAGCCTCGGATCGATTTCCGAGACAACATAATGCGGATGAGCCGTAACGGCTGCCTTCATGCATTCCTCCCATCGATATCACAAACGATGATTTAAATCATCTTGCCCGATATCAAAGCGGGATTGGCAGCCCTTCGTCAAGCCAAAATACCCAAATGTAGGACAATTAGACGAACGCTTTGGCACAGCAGAAAGCTAGCTAATTGAAATTGCTAAGTTATCTTCAGAACCCGGTTTCATGATATCAACCAGTTTTGATCCTGAGCAGGATGTCCTGATCGTAATTTCCAAAGCCCTTGCCGAAAATGTTGATCCCGCCGGGGCGCTTGGCGTCGTCCTTGACGCCGATACGGATGCGGATTGAATGATGGCTCTTCAGATCGAGTGCGGCGAGGCCGGTTTCGGAAATCCTGAGGCCGTCGACATAGGTGCCGTCATTGGCAATTCGCCAGTTCTTCAACTTGCCGTATTGCGAGCCCTTGAGCTTCCACCAGGAGGGCGTGAAGACGCCGCGCTTGTCGCCGAAATCCCCCGGCGACGTCCAGGTGCCGACATCGACACCATTGATTGTCAGCGTAATGTCCGAGGGCCAATCGGCGCTGGTGCCCGGCACTTCCGAGGACAGCTCTATCGCCACTTCGAGTCCGGTGATCTCGGCATTGGCGAGCTTGGCATTGTTGGGGAACTGGTATTCGACAAAACCGCGCGTGAACCATAGCAGACCGGCTTTCATGCGGTCCGGATCGAGGAAAGTGTTGGGAACATCGAGCAGACCGATGATGCCGTCCGGCGAGCAAAGGCCGCAGGGCGCGGTAACCTCGAAGCCGGTGTAAAGCCCGATCGGCATCGACACTTCGATCGCGTCGTTCTTGACCGCACGATATTCGCTCTTGAACACGACGAGCACTTCTTCGGCCGTCGGATAACAGATTTTCTGACTGCCTTTCTTCGCTTTCAGATTCTCGGTGCGGATCAGCCCCGCATCCTCCAGCACCTGGATGTTTGTCGAGACGGTCGACTGCGGCAGCGACAGCACGGCGGCGATTTCGTTGACATTCATCGGCCCCTTCTCATGCAGCAGTTTCAGCATCGAGATACGCGCCGAGGAGGCAAGCCCCTTGAGCACGGCAATGCCTTCCTCAGGTTCAATCACCAGAAAATTGCGACTCATGAAATTGCCCGGCCCATGTAAAATCTATATCCGAAATTAGCCTGTATATCGGGAAATCTGATTTAATCAATGTGCAGGCGGAACGCCGGGCAATTTGTTGAATCCGGCAGGGCGAGGGTCGCGCGGTGGCCCTGCACAGAATTTGTGCAGGAGCCATATGCAGAGTGGACACCTGAACGCCGATCGCCCAATCTAGTCCGGAGCCGAGCCCGGTGATGGCGGCTTGCACATAAAGCGGTTGGACGGGTCGTGACCAAAGGGTGGAAATTATACGATCAGCGACTGGCCTGGGTCCTCGTCGCGCCTGTGCTTTTACTGCTTACCCTGCTCCTGCTGCTGCCGATCGCGATGATGACGGTCTACACGTTTTTCACCTTCGTCACCGCGGGGGTGGAGTCGGCGGTGCTGACCTTCGACAACTGGAAGGAATTCCTCACCGACAGTTACTATCACGGTTTTCTTTGGAAGACCGTTCGCGTCGGCGCCATCACCGCTGTGATCTGCGCGATCCTTGGTTATTTCCCCGCCTATTTCATCTGGGCCACGACCTTCAGGCACAAATGGCTGCTGTTGCTGCTGCTCATCGTGCCGTTCTGGATCAGCTTCACCATCCGGACGTTCTCGTGGATCCACATCCTCGGCGAACAGGGGCTGATCAACGTCCTGCTCATCAGGCTGGGCGTCATCAACGAGCCGTTGCCGATGCTCTACACCGAGGGCGCCGTCATCATGGGGCTGCTGCATTTTCTGCTGCCCTATATGATCCTGAACGTCTATGTCAGCCTGGAAAGCATCGACCGCACGCTGATCGCCGCCGCCCGCTCGATGGGCTGCACCAGCGCGCAGGCGTTCCGCGAAGTGACCCTGCCGCTATCGATGCCGGGGCTGGGCGCCGGGCTGCTGCTCTGCTTCGTGCTGGCGGCCGGCTCCTATGTGACGCCGCAGCTGCTCGGCGGAAGCCGCGACGCGCTGTTCGGCAACTTGATCTACGACACCATCATGGGGCAGCTCAACTGGCCGATGGGCGCAACGCTTTCCATCGTCCTGTTCGTCCTGCTCGGCGCGGCCGCGGCCGCTTACAGCCGCTATATGGGCCTGTCGCAGATCATGAAGGGTCTCAGTGCATGAGAGCGGATCATCCCGATCGCGAAGGCAAATGGGCGTGGCGGCTGACCGGCGCGATCACGGTGTGCGTCTATGTCTTCATGTTCGCGCCGATCATCGCCACGGTCGTGCTTTCCTTCAACGCCTCGATGTTCGGCGGCTTTCCCCTCACCGGCTTCAGCCTGCGATGGTATGAGAAGCTGCTCACCAACGAGCCGGTTCTCGACGCCTTCCGGACATCGATGTGGATTGCCCTGGTGACGGCGACGGTGACGACGCTGCTCGGCATCATGGCGGCATTGGCGCTGGTGCGCTTCGAGTTCCGTGGCAAGCAGGCGATCAACACGCTTGTCATTCTTCCCGCGCTGGTCCCCGAAACGATACTCGGCGTCGGCCTGCTGGTCATGATCAAAGCCGTCGACCAGCCGCGCAGTATGACGCTTCTGGTGCTCGGCCACATTCTGCTCACGCTCCCCTACGTGGTGCTGATCGTCCAGGCGCGCATGGTCGGCATTAAACGTTCCTATGAGGAGGCGGCACTGTCGCTCGGAGCGCCGCGTGTGTCGACATTCCGCGAAATCACGCTGCCGCTGCTCATTCCCGCAGTGCTTGCCAGTGTTCTGCTCGCTTTCACCATTTCGTTCGACAACACCTCGGCCAGCCTGTTCTGGCGGCCGGCGGGCGTCGAGACCATGCCGACGCAAATCCTTTCGATGCTGAAGATCTCGATCAGCCCCGAGGTGAACGCGCTCGGAACCGTCATGATCCTTTTGACGGTCGGCATTCCCTTGGCTGGCGGGCTCATCCTGCAAAGCCTGACCTGGTTCAAGGCAGGCAAGTGAAAATGAAAATGGGAGAATGGAAATGAAACTGACAACCACCAAACGACTGGAGAGGCTCAACGAACGCTATGCCAATGGCGACATCAGCCGGCGATCATTCCTGACGCTGACGGCCGCCGCTGCCGCCGCCACCGGGCTTTCCGTGCCCTGGATGGGACGGGCGCTGGCCGCGGTTTCGGAAGTGCGCTTCGACGGATGGGGCGGCGTGGTGCAGGAGGCGATCGACAAGTACGCGTTCCAGCCTTACACCGCCAAGTCCAAGGTCAAGGTCGTCCAGGGCACCTTTGGCGACGAGAACGAGATCATCACCAAAATCAAGACCTCGAAACCAGGCGACTTCCAGATCGTCCATTCTTCCGGCGTCAACTACTACATCAAATACGTCAATGGCGGTTTCAATTCGGAGATCAACGAGGCGAACATTCCAAACATGGCGAATGTGCTGACCGCCATGATCGAGCCGTTCCGCAAGATCACGCCGAAGCTGTCGGCAGTGCCATATGATTACGGCACCACCGGCATCGCCTACAACAACAAGGTCATCTCGCCGGAGGAAGCCAAAGAAAAGGGCGCCAACCTGCTTACCGACACGAAATATGCCGGCAAGATCGGCGGCTACGCCGATATGACGACGCGCGTCTGGTATGCGGCGCTGCAGACGAAACAGGACCCCAACAACATCCAGGATATGGATGCGGTCTGGGCCAGGGTTCGCGAGACCCGCGACCTGGCCAAGAAATTCTGGAGTTCCGGCGCGGAACTCATGGACCTCCTGTCGCGCAACGAGATCGTCGTCACCGACGCCTGGTCAGGACGTGTCGCCGCCCTGCAGCAGCAGGGCCAGCCGATCGGCTATCTCGACCCTGCCGGCTCATACGCATGGATGGAGGACATGCTGGTGCTCAAGGGATCGCCCATGGCCGAATGCGAGGAGTTGATCAACTTCATGCTGGATCCGGCCACGTCGATCGCCGTCGCCGAGGGCCAGAACTATCCGCCGTCCCTTGACCCCACCAAGGTGAAGCTGACCGATAAGATCGCCGCGCTTCCGGCCTTCGACCCGACCGGATCGATGAAGTCGCTGACCTTCGCCGATCCGCTCTACTGGGCGAAGAACGAAGACGCCTGGACCAAGCAGTGGGACAGGGTGTCGAAAGGTGCATGACGACAACAGCCACGACCATCAGCCCCGGCCGGCTTCGGCCGGGGCTGCTGGCGACCCGCTCGCCCAGAGCGAGCGGCAGCCGATAGGAAAGCCTGCGGTCGAGTTTCGCGACATTGATATTTTCTACGGCAAGTTCGCCGCTGTGCGCGATTTTTCACTGGCGATCCGCAAAGGTAGTTTCGTCACCTTGCTGGGGCCGTCCGGGTGCGGCAAGACGACGATCCTGCGATCGATCGCGGGCCTGGTCGACATCTCCAGTGGCCAGATCTCGATCGGCGGAAAGCGGGTCGACGACATCCCGATCTACAAGCGCAACATTGGTCTGGTGTTCCAGAACTACGCGCTCTTTCCGCACAAGAACGTCTTCGACAACGTCGCATTCGGCCTGAAATACCGAAACGTGCCGAAACCGGAAATCGTGCGCCGGGTCAAGAAGGCGCTGGATATGGTGCGGCTGCCCGGCAGTGAGACAAAGCTGCCCTCACAGCTTTCGGGCGGCCAGCAGCAACGCATCGCACTGGCCCGCGCCATCGTCTTCGAGCCGGAAGTACTGCTGCTGGACGAGCCCTTGTCGGCGCTCGACGCCAATATGCGCGAGGACATGCGCGTCGAGATCAAGAAAATCCAGAGGGAGACGGGCATCACCGCTATCTTCGTGACGCACGACCAGGAAGAAGCCTTGTCGATGTCCGACCACATCGTCGTGATGAACGCCGGCCTGATCGAGCAGATCGGCTCCCCCGCGCAGGTCTATGACCGGCCGGCCACCGCATTCGTCGCCAATTTCCTTGGCAAGGCCAACATGCTGCCCGGCAGCGTGACGGTGATGGACGGCAAGATGGCGATGATCGCGCTGGCCAGCGGCCATGTCGTAAAGGTGGCCGCGCCGAAGGCGCTCGCGACCGGCAGCGCGGTCACCGTCGTCATTCGCCCGCAGAAGCTTACCGTCGGTACCGCCGGTGCTGCCAACAGGCTGGCGGGACGGATCGTCTCGACCTCCTATCTCGGCGGCAATGCGGTCTACGAGATCGACATCGGCGCCGGCACGCAGGTGCGCGCCAACACGTTGATCGACGGCCAGCCGCTGCGTGAAGGCGAAACGGTCGATGTCTGCTTCGACCCGCTGGGCTGCGTGCTTCTCGACGCGCAAGGCTTACGCATCGCCTAGCGAGGCGGAACTGAGCCGTTCAGTCTTTCGCGTCACCCTTTGGCCCGAGAAACCGCGCATAGACCTCACCGACAATACCGCGCCGGAAAACCAGCACGCAGACCATGAAGGTCAGGCCGGTGGCGATGGTCACCGGAAAACTCGAGGTGGCGAGCGTGTTTTCCAGGCCGACGACCAGACTGGCGCCGATGATCGGCCCGACCATAGTGCCGATGCCGCCGAGGAGCGTCATCAGAATCACCTCGCCCGACATCTGCCAGGTGACGTCGGTGAGCGTGGCAAACTGAAAAACGATCGCCTTGAGCGCGCCGGCCAGCCCGGCCAATGTCGCCGACATGACGAATGCCGCCAGCTTGTAATTGGCAACGGAATAGCCGAGCGAAATGGCCCGGCTCTCGTTTTCCCGGATGGAACGCAGGATCATGCCGAAAGGCGAGTTGATGATGCGCCAGATGGCGAACACGCCGATCAGGAAGACTGCCAGCACGAAATAATAGATGTTGATCGATACGTTCAGGTCGAGCATTCCAAGCAGCTTGCCACGCGGCACGCCCTGGATGCCGTCCTCACCTCCGGTGAACGGCGCCTGCACGCAGAAGAAGAAGAACATCTGCGACAGCGCCAGCGTGATCATGGCGAAATAGATGCCTTGCCGGCGGATGGCAAAGAAGCCCATCACAAGGCCGAGCAGCGCGGCTCCCAGGACACCGAGCAGGATGCCCGCTTCCGGCGGCCAGCCCCAGACCTTGACCGCGTATGCGGTGAGATAGGCCGCCCCGCCGAAGAATGTCGCATGGCCGAAGGACAACAGCCCGGTGTAGCCGAGCAGAAGGTTGAACGCGCAGGCAAACAGCGCAAAGCACAGCATCTTCATCAGGAAGATCGGATAGACGAAGAAAGGCGCCACCAGCAGCGCCAGGATGCCGAGCCCCACCAGCGTCCATTCAAGCCATACCGAACTTTTGACGCGCGTCTCGCGAAGTGAGAGTTCGGCCATCTCAGGCATCCCTTCCGAACAGGCCGGCTGGCCGGACCAGAAGCACGATCGCCATGATGACGAAGACCACCAGATTGGAGGCTTCGGGATAGAAAACCTTGGTCAGGCCTTCGGCGAGGCCAAGCATGTAACCGGTGACGATCGCCCCGAGGATCGATCCCATGCCGCCGACCACGACGACGGCGAAGACGACGATGATGAGGTCAGATCCCATCAGCGGGCTCACCTGATAGATCGGCGCGGCGAGAACCCCCGCAAGCCCGGCAAGAGCGGCGCCGAGGCCGTAGGTGAGAGTCAGCAGCAACGGCACGTTGACGCCGAAAGCCTGCACCAGGCCGGGGTTCTCCGTTGCCGCGCGCAGATAGGAGCCCAGTCTGGTCTTCTCGATCAGCGCCCAGGTGACGAAACAGACGATCATCGAGGCGACCACCACCCAGCCGCGGTAATTAGGCAGGAACATGAAGCCGAGATTGGTTCCCCCGGAGAGCAGCGGCGGCACGGAATAAGGACTTCCCGATACGCCATAGTAGTAACGGAACACCCCTTCGAGCACGAGCGCGAGGCCAAAGGTGAAAAGCAGCCCGTAGAGCGGGTCGATGTCGTAAAGCCTCGAAAGCGCCAGGCGCTCGACCACGACGCCGAAGCAGCCGACGATCAGCGGCGACAGGATCAGAGCCGGCCAGTAGCCGATGCCGAACCGGGTGAGAAGCAGGTACCCGATGAAGGCGCCGAGCATATAGAGCGCGCCGTGGGCGAAATTGATGACGCGCAACAGGCCGAATATGACAGCCAGGCCCAGGCTCAACATTGCGTAGAACGAGCCGTTGATGAGGCCGACCAGCAACTGGCCGAGGAAAGCCTGAACGGGTATTCCGAAGATCATCGTCATGGCGCCATCATACACCCAGCACTTCATGCAGCAGCGTCATACGATCCGGCAGTTCGCCGACGGGAAAGCCCGCCACGACCTTGCCGTGCTCCATCAGGTAGAAACGGTCGGTGACGCGGCTGGCAAAGCGGAAATTCTGCTCGACCAGCAGGATCGTCATGCCGCGCTTTTTCATCGTCGCCAGCACGTCGCCGATGCGCTGCACGATGACGGGAGCCAGTCCCTCGGTCGGCTCATCGAGAAGCAGCATTTTCACGCCGGTCCGCAGCATGCGCGCGATCGCCAGCATCTGCTGTTCGCCGCCCGACAGCCTGGTGCCGGGGCTGTTGCGTCGCTCCTTCAGATTGGGGAAGAGATCGAATATTTCCTCCACGTTCATGCCGCCCTCAGCGACGATCGGCGGCAAGACCAAATTCTCGTCCACGGTCAATGTTGCGAAGATGCCGCGTTCCTCCGGCACCAGGCCAATGCCTTGATGCGCGGTCCGGTGCAACGGCAGGCGCATCAGATCCGTGTCGTCGAAAAAAATCTGGCCGGTTCGCTGGCGGATCAGCCCGATAATGGCGCGCAATGTCGTGGTCTTGCCGACGCCGTTGCGCCCCAGCAACGTCACCGTTTCACCTGGAAAGACGTCCAGGTCGACGCCGTGCAGCGCATGGCTCTCGCCATACCAGGCGTTGAGGCCGCGGACTGCGAGAAGCGGCGCGGCGTCACTCATCGGCGGTGCCCATATAGGCGATCCTCACCCGCTCGTCGCGGCTGACCGTGGCGTAGTCGCCGGCGGCAAGGATTTCGCCGCGCTGCATGACGGTTATCCAGTCGCAAAGATCGGCTACAACAGTCAAATTGTGCTCGACCATCAGCACCGAGCGCTCCTTGGCGACCGAGCGGATGATGTCGGAAACCGTGCGCACATCCTCATGCCCCATGCCGGCCATCGGCTCGTCGAGCAGCAGCACTTTCGGGTCGAGCGCCAGCGTCGTGGCGATCTCGAGCACGCGTTTCCTGCCATAGGAGAGATCGGCGGCGGGCCTGTTCTTGGCATCGTCGAGGCCGACCGACCGCAAAAGCTCCTCGGCGCGCGGCGTCAATCGATCGAGCGCAGACAGCGAGCGCCAGAACTGAACGCTGAGCCCGCCCGGCCGCTGCAGCGCAACGCGCACATTGTCGAGCACGCTGAGATGTGGAAACACCGCCGAGATCTGGAACGAGCGCACCAGGCCCATCCGCGCGACCTTGGCTGGCGAGGTGCGGGTGATGTCGTGGCCGAGCAGTTCGATCCTGCCGCTGGTCGGCGGCAGGAACTTGGTGAGCAGGTTGAAGACGGTGGTCTTGCCGGCGCCGTTGGGCCCGATCAGCGCGTGGATGTTGCCGTGGTAGAGGTCGAGATCGACATTCCTGACCGCAACGAAACCGGCGAAGTCGCGCCGCAGGCCTCGGGCGGAAAGCGCCACCCGCGGCTCACTCGGTTCGGGCGGTTCCATCGGTCCGCCAATCACTCGCCGGCGGTGGGACAGCCGCTCTCCTTGGGGCTCAGAAACGCCTCGTTACCGGGGATCGTGGCGAGCGGTTTGTAATAGTCCCACTCCTTGGTGCTCTCGCTCGGCGACTTGACCTGATAAAGATACATGTCGTGAACCATGTTGCCGTCGGCCTGCACTTTGCCGTTTGCCGTAAAGACGTCGTTCACTGGCATCGCATGCAATTCCTTGGCGACCGCCTCGGTTCCGTCGGTGCCGGCTTTGTCGATCGCCTTTAAATACTGGGTCACCGCCGAATAGGTGGCGGCCTGGATCATATTCGGCATGCGGTTGGTGCGCTTGAAGAACCGCTGGGCGAACTCGCGGCTCTTGTCGTCGCGATCCCAGTAGAAACCTTCGGTCAGCACCACGCCTTGCGCCGCCTCGAGGCCGAGCCCATGCACCTCGGCCAGCGTGAACAGAAGTGCTGCAAGCCGCTGACCGCCCTGCACGATACCGAATTCGGCCGCTTGCTTGGTCGAGTTGGAGGTGTCGAGGCCAGCATTCGCCAGGCCGATGACCTTGGCGCCCGACGATTGCGCCTGCAGCAGGAAGGATGAATAGTCGGTCGAGCCGAGCGGGTAACGCACCTCGCCAACCACCTTGCCGCCATGGCTCTCGACGAACTTTGCGGTCTGCTCCTTCAGCGAATAGCCGAATGCATAATCGACTGTGACGAAGAACCAGCTGTCGCCGCCTTGCTGGACGAGAGCGCCACCGGTCCCCACTGCCTGCGAATGCGTGTCGTAGGCCCAGTGGAAGCCATAGGGCGAGCACTGTTTGCCGGTAAGCTCGGTGGTCGCGGCGCCGGTGACGATGTCGATTTTCTTCTTTTCCTTGGAAATCCCTTGGACGGCGAGCGCCACCGAGGACGTTGTTAGTTCCATGATGGAATCGACCTGTTCGGTGTCATACCACTGCCGCGCAATGTTGGAGGCGATGTCCGGCTTGTTCTGGTGGTCGGCGCTGACGATCTCGACCGGCGCACCTTGCACCTTGCCGCCGAAATCCTCGACCGCCATCTTGGCGGCCTCGACCGACCACTTGCCGCCGAAATCTGCATAGACGCCCGACTGGTCGTTGAGAATGCCGATCTTGACCTTGCCGTCGGAAACCTCGGCGGCTGCGGCAGGCATCGCAGTCGCTGCAAGAAGCGCGGCCGAGACCAGGTACGATATCTTCATTGGTGACTTCCTCCCTTATGATCGACAACCGAGCAACATATCGGCGGCTGCCTGCTGCGGCACGAAAGAGTGGCCTCCCACTTTCCATCCTCTCCGGCGCAAAATCACGCAGCGCTCTACGGCCGCTTATGCCCGTCCCTCAAATCGTAGCATCGCTCGGCAACGCGAGAACAGTTACTTTAGTATTAGGCATTTGCGATGCCGGCCGCGCACCGCCGAAGCGCAACATAGCGTCGGATCGTGCGGCGTCCAGATCGGCCTCTATTCTCGCCGAAGCAACGATTACGGCTGAACGGTCCTGATCCGATATCGCTGACCGAGAATTCCCATCGTCAACCCTCGGCTGGATGATGGCACGCAACCAGGCGGCCCTCGCCAATGCTTTGGAGAAGCGGACGCTCGCTGCGGCAGATCGGGGTGGCAGCTGGGCAACGGGTGTGGAACCGGCACCCGGAGGGTGGGCTCATCGGGCTGGGCAGGTCACCCTTGAGCACCAGCCGGCCGCGCCGCGCCCGGTCGATGCTGGGTACCGGCACGGCGGAACGCAGCGCTGCGGTGTAATGATGTCTGGGCGCCGCAAAGACCTCGTCGGTCGGCCCGCTCTCCACGATCGATCCCAGATACATGACCGCCACACGGCTCGAGATCTGGCGCACGACAGAAAGGTCGTGAGCGATGAACACATAGGTCAGGTTGAACTCCTCGCGCAAGTCGGCGAGCAGATTGACGATCTGCGCCTGGATCGACACGTCGAGCGCCGAGACCGGCTCGTCGGCCACGATCAGCCGTGGCCGCAGCGCCAGCGCGCGGGCGATGCCGATACGCTGACGCTGGCCGCCGGAGAATTCGTGCGGATAGCGCGATGCGTGCTGGGGCGACAAGTCGACCCGGCGCAGAAGGTCGGCCACGCGGTCCGCCATTTCCGATGTCGAGAGGCGTTCATGGATGCGGAATGGATCGGCCAGCAGATCGCCGACCCGCCGGCGCGGATTGAGCGAAGCGCTGGGATCCTGAAAGACCATCTGCATTTGCCGCCGCAGCGGACGGAGCTGGCCCTGGGATGCGTCGCTGATATCGCGGCCCTCGAATTCCAGCGACCCCGAGCTGATTTCGGTCAGGCGCACCAGACACCGGCCAAGCGTGGACTTGCCGCAACCGGACTCACCGACGATGCCGAGCGTTTCCCCGGGCCAGATGTCGAGCGACACCGTATCGACCGCATGCACCGTCCGGCGCTGCGCCGGAAAGATCGAGCGGCCGACGCTGTAACGTTTCGACAGATCGCCGGCGCGAAGCAGCGGGCGCGGCACGGCATTCATCGTTGCATCTCCACGCCGCCAGCCCTCTGGGCAGCGAGCTGTCTGCGCGTAGGCTCCGGCAACAGGCAGGCGGCGCGATGGCTCTCGCCTTGCATGATCGGCAGTTGAACCAGACAGGCGTCGTGGCGAAAAGCGCAGCGGGGGCTGAAGGCGCAGCCTTTCGGCAGGTCGGAGAGCGACGGCGGAATCCCCGGGATGGCGGCGAGCCGGGCTGGACGTGGTCCCTCCATCGGCGGGATCGAGCCGAACAAGCCCCATGTGTAGGGATGCAGCGGCGCCCGGAACACGCTGCTCTTGCCGCCCTCCTCGACAAAGCGTCCGCCATACATCACCAGCACCCGGTCCGCGACTTCGGCGACGACGCCAAGATCATGCGTGACCAGGATCACGGCGGAGCCGAACTGGTCGCGCAGTCGTCCGATCAGTTCGAGGATCTGCGCCTGCACCGTAACATCGAGGGCTGTAGTCGGTTCATCCGCGACGAGCAGCGCCGGGTTGCAGGAGAGCGCCATGGCAATCACCGCACGCTGGCGCATGCCGCCGGAAAGCTGGTGCGGGTAGCTGTCGACGACCCGATCCGGATATGCGATGCCGACCGCATCCAGCAACTGCACCGCCCTCGCCCGCGCCGCTTTCGCCGACACCTTTTCATGCGCGCGCACCTGCTCGCCGATCTGATTGCCGATCGTATGCACTGGGGTGAGCGCCGACATCGGATCCTGGAAGATCATCGCGATCTGGCGGCCGCGAATGACATCGAGCGCACGCCGCTTGAGCCCGATCAGCTCCTGTCCCATGAAACGGATGGAACCGGAGACGATAGCGTTGGGGCTGTCGATCAGCCCCATAATGGCGAGCAAGGTCTGGCTTTTGCCCGAACCGGACTCGCCAACCACACCGACGATTTCGCGCTGCTCGACGGAGAACGAAACACCTCCCACCGCGCGCACCGGGCCCTCGTCGCTGCGGAAGGAGACGGTGAGGTCCTTGACCACCAAAAGAGGAGCATCAGCCGACATTGCGCGCTCTCGGGTCGACGATGACGAAGACGACGTCGACGACGAAGTTTGCCATCACCACGAAGAAGGCGGCGTAAATCACCGTGGCCAGGATCATCGGCAGATCGAGGGTCTGCAGCGCCTCATAGGTCAGTTTTCCGACGCCCTGCAGTCCGAAGACCACTTCGGTCAGCAGCGCGCCGCCACCGACCAGGGCACCAAAATCGAGGCCGAACATGGTAACAAATGCGACCAGCGAGGTCCTGAGGCCATGATGCAGCAGCACCCGGCGTTCGCCGATCCCCTTGGCCCGGGCGGTACGGATGAAATCCTCCTGCATCATCTCGATCAGGCTTGCCCGCAGCACCCGGCCATAGAGGCCGACATAAAGGGTTGCCAGCGTGAACCACGGAATGACGAGCGCCTTGAACCAGCCCCAGGGGTTCTCGGTCAGGGGGATGTAGCCGAGCGGAGGAACCCAGGAAAACAGCCAGCTGTCGTGCCAGCGGCTTTGTGTCAGCAGGTTGGCGACCTCGCCCAGCCAGAAGACCGGGATCGACACGCCTATCAAGCTCAGGATCATCAGCGCCCGATCCACGAATGTACCGCGCGTTGCGCCTGCGATCACCCCGACGATCAATCCGCCGAGCACCCACAGCACTGCCGCGCCACCGACCAGCGACAGCGTTACGGGAATGGCGCTTATCACGGTCGGAATGACGCGTTGCCCGCGATTGACGAAGGAGGTGAGATCGCGGCTAACGAAAAGCCGGTTCATCATCAGCCCATATTGCACCGGCAATGGCCGGTCGAGACCGAAATCGTGGCGCACCTGGATCAACGTCTCTTGCGAAGCATTGCGGCCGGCAATGCGCGCCGATGGATCAGCGCCAGGCGTCGCAAAGAAGATCAGGAAAGCGACGACGCTGATGCCGAACATGACTAGCACCATCTGGCCAAGCCGGAAGCCGAGCGCGGCAACCACTAGACGCCCCTCGGCGAGGATTTCGGATCGAGCGCGTCGCGCACGCCATCGCCCAGAATGTTGAAGGCCAGCACCGTGATGACAATGGCTAGCCCCGGCGCCAGTGCCACGACCGGCCGCGAATAGAGCAGGCCCTGGCCGTCCTGGATGATCGTGCCCCAGCTGGCATCCGGCGGCTGCACGCCGATCGACAGGAACGACAGCGAGGATTCCGTCATCATGTTGAGCGCCAGAATCAACGGCACGAAAACGATGATGCGGGTCACCACATTGGGCATGATGTCGCGCAAAAGGATGCGCCAGGGCGACGCGCCTAGGCCGATCGCAGCGGTGACGAATTCGGCATGCATCAAGGTCAGGACATGGCCGCGGATCGGTCGCGCCACATAGGGCACATAGACGATGCCGATGATGAAGACCGGTAGCCACAGGCTGCCGGAGCGGATTTCGAATGGACCGATCTGGATGCTCTGCGCAATCAGCACGATCGACAACGAAATCGCCAACAGGAAAATCGGAAAGGCCCAGAGCACGTCGAGAATGCGCGACAGGCCGATGTCGACGATGCCGCCGAAGAAGCCGGAAACGACCCCCAGAAACGTCGCGAGGACAAGGCACAGCACGGCTGCAGCACCGGAGATCAACAGCGAATCCCGTCCGCCGTAAAACAGCCGCGCCGCGACGTCACGGCCCTGGTTGTCGGCACCGAGCATATAGGGGCCGATGCGCCAGGTCGGCCCGATCGGCGTCATGCCGAGGCCAAGGCCTTCGGTGGAGGGCTGCAGCACCGGCTGGGTCACCCCATCGACAACGATCTCGCCATTGAGATTGGTCACAAATGGATCGGTGCCGGAGACGTATCGCGCATAAAGCGGCGCCGCGAGCGAGGCGATCACGATGACGACGAGCACGGCGAAGGCAGATATTGCCGAACGATCGCCTTTCAGCTTGCGCCAAGCGGTGCGCCACGGGCCATCGGTGGCCCGGCGAACCGGGATGGCGGGCTGGTCCGCAATGACATTGACCATGAACAGGATTGCCTAGGAAAAATCGCGGCCTGGAAGATGCGCTGATCCGCCGGAAAAGGAAATGCGACGGAGAGCCAGCGGCACTCCGTCGCATTGGCTCCGGTCGGCTATTCCACCCAGGACTGGCTGACGATCCAGTAGAATTGCGGGCTGAAGGTGAAGTTCTTCAGCCTGGAAGAGATGACATCGACGCGCTTTGGCGTGAACAGGACAGCGACCGGAGCCTTGTCCGTCACGGCCTTGTCGATGGCGGTCCAGAGTGTCGCGCCCTTGGCCGGATCGGCGATGGTGGCTGCCTCTGCCTCGTCCATCGATGCGTCGATCGACTTGTCGCAGAACCCCGAAATATTGACCGAGGCGTCGGAGCCCGGCGTAAACGAGGCACAGCTGAACAAGACCTGCAGGAAATTCGACGGCGCCGGGTAATCCTGGAACCATTGCGAAATCGAAATCTGCACCTTGTTATTGGTGTTCTGGATGTAGGTGAACTGTATGTTCTGCGAGATCGGCTTGACCGACGTCTTGTAGCCAAGCTGGTTGAGCACGTCCTGCAGGTACACGCCGATCGCCTTGGAGACGGTGGTGTCCTCGGTGATGATCGTCACCTCCTGACCTGCGGTTCCCGATTCAGCGACCAATTGCTTGGCCTTGTCCATATCCGGCGCGGACCACTTCTCACCTGGATTGGCGGTGAACGGGCAATAGGCTGCGAATGACGGGAAGCCCGGCGGCAGGATCTGACAGGCCGGCTGCGCCAGATTGCTGCCGCCGAACAGCTTGACGATCGCGGCGCGGTCGATCGCGAAGTTCACGGCTTGGCGAACGCGTATGTCGTTGAACGGCGCCAGATTGGTGTTCATCGGCGCGTACCACATCGCCGTCAGCGGGTGAACCGTGACCTGCTTGGCATATTTGGTGCCGAGTTCGGCGAGACGGTCGGACGGCGGCGGATCGAACATCCAGTCCGCCTGGCCATTCTCGACCGCCGTCACCGCCGCCTCGTCGGTAAGGCCGAATTCATAGTCGATCTCGTCCGGATATCCGGCCGGCTGCGCTTCCTTGCTCCATTCCTTGAAATGAGGGTTGCGCACAATCTTCATCAGCTTGTTGGGGTCGTAGCTGGCGATCATATAGGGTCCGGTGCCCGGAATCGGATCGGTGCCGGCGTCCTTGAGCGGCGCGCTCGCCGGCAGGATCGACGCGTGTGGAACGGCCAGCTTCTGCAGGAACTCGGCATCCGGCTGGACGAGTTTGAAGGTAATGGTTCCGGCCGCATCGTCAACCGACAGGCCGCCGTCGAGGGTGCATGTCGCGGGCGCCTTCAAGCACGCATCCGCACCAACGATGCCTTTGTAGAAGGTCCCGGCCGTCGGCCCGCTGATCTTGAAGATGCGCTGGAACGAAGCCACCACGTCCTTCGTGGTGACATCCGAGCCATCCGCGAATTTGATGCCCTTGCGCAGCTTGAAGACATAGGTCTTGCCGCCGTTCTCGACCTGCGGGAGGCTTTCCGCCAGATCCGCGACGACCTGGAAGCCCGTCTTGTCCCCGGCCTTCTTGTAGGTCACCAGGCCATCGTAGAGGACATAATTGATCTGGAAATACTGCAGCGTGTAGTTGATGTGCGGATCGGCGGTGCCTGCCGCGGCATTGGCCAGCAGTCGGAGCGTGCCGCCTGGCTTGCCCTCGGCGGCCAAGGCACTGCTTGCCGGCGACATCATCGTCACGCCGAGCAAAGCCAGCCCGGGAATCAACGCTGTAAATGCTTTTTGGAGTCGCATATTTGTTCCCTCATGGAGGCGTGTCGGCTTTTGCCGCGCTGAACCCGGTGGATCGACCATCGCGCGGCTGAAAACAGTCTGGGTTTGCGAACGGCGTCCGCTACTTCGCCCAATCGCAAAAGACTACGGCGAGCGAAGCCGGACGGGATAGCTATTAAGATAGATAGGGTCGGACAGGCTTATCCCGCCTATTTGTTGAGCAGCCGGCCGACATGGCTATTTGACAAGCAATCATCAGCGGGTAAGCTTGCCGGATGCAAAGCCTTCCAGGCGATCTAGAGAGCCGGTTCCGAACTGGAATGAGCATCGACGCTGCCATGGTGGTGGCGACGGAGGTGCTGGAGCCGATCGGTTTCACTGCATTCATCTACGACTATACGCCCGTGCCGGTCAGTCACAAGGGCGAGCTTATCACGCCCTCGCTGATGGCTCTGCGCAACGTGCCGCGCGACATGCAGGATCTCTGGTGCAAGGGCGGATATTATCAGCTTGACCCGGTGCAGGAGGCCGCGCTCACCGTATCGAGACCGTTTCTCTGGTCGCACAGCGGCGTTCAGAGCACCGTCATGCAGCGCGTGCTCCAGTCCAAGCACGATCCTGTGGTCAGCTATTTGCTTGACACCAGGATGACCTGCGGCGTCACCGTACCCATTCGCCTTGCCGGCGGCGATCTCGCCACCTTCACCGCGATCCGTGCCGATCCGGAGGCCGGGTTCGAGCTCGAAGCCAGACCCTTCATCGCCGAGATCGGCGATCTGGGTCATCTGCTGCATGACTCCGTCTACGCCGGTTTCGACGCCGGAATCCGCACCTGCCAACATGTCCATCTGACGTCGCGCGAACGCCAGTGCCTGCGCCTGGCCGCTGCCGGACTGACGGCCAAGCAGGTCGCGCGTGAGATTGGCCGCGCGGTGCCTACCGCAACGCTGCACCTCAACGCGGCGACGCGAAAGCTTGGCGCGCGCAACCGCTTCCATGCCATCGCGCTCGCCGCCCATTACCGGCTGCTCGAACCGGAGCATTGAGGCTCGCGACCTGCGGGCGATCGGCCTCCTCCCGGGCAAACCCATAACCGGCAAACCTATAAATAGTGCTAGCTGTAAATGCGCCGGGCCGCTTAGTACCGTCGGCCGCAAAACAAGGCTTGGGAGGGCCCACAGTGGCTCCTGCTGCGCCATGATGCGGAGCTTGGATTGTGACGGCACATGCGATCACTGAAGGATTTAGCTACTACAACGGTTATCGCACCTGGTACCGCGTGACCGGAGACCTCGGTTCGGGCAAGCTGCCCCTGGTCGTCGCTCATGGTGGACCGGGCTGCACGCACGACTATGTGGACTCATTCAAGGAGCTTGCCGGAACCGGGCGAGCCGTCATCCACTACGATCAGATCGGTAATGGCAAATCGACCCATCTGCCGGACAAGGGCGGCGACTTCTGGACCGTCGATTTCTTCCTGGGCGAACTCGATGCGCTGCTCACCCATCTCGGCATCGACAGCCGCCACGCCCTGCTCGGCCAGTCCTGGGGCGGCATACTCTCGGCCGAGCACGCCGTGCGCCGCCCTGAGGGGCTCAGGGCATTGATCCTGGCCAATTCACTGGCCTCGATGGCGCTGTGGGTGGACGGGGCCCGGCAATTGCGCGCCGAGTTGCCAGCCGATGTTCAGAGTGCGCTCAACCGGCATGAAGCGGCGGGAACCACCGATCACCCCGAATATGTTGCGGCGACGAAGGCTTTCTACGACCGTCATGTCTGTCGCGTCGTTCCAATGCCGCCAGAGGTCGCCCGGACATTTGCTGCAATCGAGGAAGATCCGACCGTCTATCACACCATGAATGGTCCCAATGAGTTCCACGTCATCGGCACGATGCGGAACTGGACCATCGTCGACCGCCTGCATCGGATCGAGGCGCCGACCCTGGTTTTCCGCGGCTTCTACGACGAAGCGACCGAGGCCTGCGTCCAGCCCTTTCTGGATCTTATCCCGTACGTCGAAGGCCTGGTCTTCCCGAATTCCAGCCACATGCCGCATGTCGAGGAAAAGCACGACTGCCTCACCGCCGTCGGGCGCTTCCTGGCCAAATACGATTGACGTTCCAGCAACACGCCCTTCAGCCTGCGGTGGCCGAAGACGAGTGACAGTCCGCTCTCGGCAAGGTCGGCGAGCAACTCCTCGTTGCCGCCGCCGGTGCCATGACGATGCCGTCGATGCGGCGCTCCAGCACCCGGTCGATCTCGCGCGCTTCGCGTGCCGTGTTTCTCGTCGGTGTTGAACAGCAGAATATTATAGCGCTCGGCGCGCTGGTGGGCCGCGTCCTCCACTCCGCATACGAACTCGGCGAAAAAGGGGGTGGTGACGTCCGAAATCGGCGCGGCGATGGTGCCGGTCTGGGCGGCGGGCAGGCTGCGCGCTGTGCCATCCGGCCGATATCTCAGCGCGCTGAGCTGTCTTGAGCTTCTTTTGGTCTCGACGCTCAGGGCGCGCGAACCGTTGACGACAGGGGAGACCAGCGCGGTCGACGCCGAGTGCGAAGGAATTCGGTGCCTGCGGGTATGGAACGTGTGCACCCCAAATTTCGCCAAGCACGTTGCAACCGAAACCATTAGCGGCCGTTAAAGTTCGGGTGGTTTAGCGGGAGGCTTTCATGCAGACGTATCTCGTCGAGCGTATGGACGGCGACGATGTGATCTCGGTGCGCGTCGTCAACGCGCCGAGTCCGTTCAGAGCTGCGGCCATGGTGACCGATGGACATATTACCTTCCGAAAATGGGAAAAGGACTGGATCCGTGTGACTGACGAAAATCGGGGACAGATCTATGCATATTGTTTCGTCCCCGGCAGCTATTCCGACACCGAAGCATCGCCGGTATCGCCCGGGAGAAACACAGAATAGGCAATATGCCTGAATGGCGGCAAATTCCGTCTCGATCCCACCTTGGTCTTCGATCCCGCCTTGGCATGTGTGCAACAGGTGTTGCCAACTTGGCACAAACGCCAGTGCTCGCTGCGTCATGCGCACCACAGCACCCAGCGAGCCCGGAATGATTGGCTCGGCCGGCGGTTTGCGAAACAGGCGAAGTGACTAACCAAGCGTCCTTGAGGGAAGATCAGGGCATCATCAGAATGATCGATGAAAAGATTGGGGCGGGGGGCGATAAGTGACCCTAATCTTAGCGTGGGCAACTCATGTCTTCGGCATATTTGGGATCAGAAATCGCGGATCAGGATCTAGCGGTGGATTGTCAGACAGCGACCTCCGATAATTGGTCAAGTGTCTCACAATACGCACTGGATCAGGGTGGTCCCGTACTGCGCCCATTTCAAAGATTGGGCGCCGATTTTACCAACATTGCCGCCTTCGAGCACCTGAGAAGTATCGTCCGCCAGTACCCCGACAAGCTTGCAATCAGCGACGGCGCCAATCGTCTGACCTATTCCCAGCTTCTCCGGTCAGTTGAGACGCTGTCCTACCAGATCGCGGCGGCCGTCCCAGACGGACAGGCGATAGGTATTCTTCAGGCCAACTCGGCCTGGTATCCCATCGCCATGCTCGCAAGCATGACGGCTGGACGGCCTTCGGTGCCACTGAACGCGCGAGATCCTAGCTCGCGGATTCTTGAAATCGTGGCCGGGGCGCGGCTCTCAGCTGTCCTGGGCGAGGGCAATGTCCGACCCGACGGTTTGCCTCACCGGGTCAGTTGGATCGATGTGTCGACCAGTGCGGCCTCGCAGGCTGGGCAAGTGCCTCAGTCTTATTCCGTATCTGTCGATGCGCCCGCCATCGTGCTTTATACGTCAGGAAGCACGGGCCGGCCCAAAGGCATCGTTAACAGCCAGCGCAGCTTGCTGTGCCGGGTCCAGCAATATGTCGATGCATGCCACATCAACTCGGATGATGTTTTCCTGCCATTGACCGGACCCGCCACAATCGCGGGGTGCCGGGAAATTCTTGCAGCCCTTCTCACCGGCGCCACCTTGCATCTGGTCGAAGTCGAAGCGATCGGCTTGCGCGCCGTTCAACGCCTGGTGCGTTCCGAAGGCGTGACAATCACCTATCTGGTGCCGGCGCTGCTTCGCGCTCTCATGGCAGACGGACCTGCTGAAGCGTTCCATTCACTTAGAGTCGCCCGGATCGGTGGCGAGAAGGTGCCCTGGACCGACATCGCCCTGCTGCGCAAGGCCGTCTCCGATACGTGCCTCATCCAGATCGGTTACTCGTCAACCGAGACCACCGGCGCGCAATGGTTCCTGCCGCGAGACTGGCCGGAGCATGGAGATTCGGTTCCAGTTGGCTGGCTGCTGCCTGGAATCACCTTCGCAATTGTCGACGAAACGGGCCGCTGCGTTCAACCGGGCCGCAGAGGAGAGCTTCTGATCAGGAGCCCGTATGTCTTGCTTGGCCATTGGGAGGACGGGGCGGTTTTCCCGGCGACATCAGACCCGGACGATCCAGGCCTTCGGATTTTCGCGACAGGTGACCTCGTTCGACTTGATAATCAAGGCCTACTGCACATCGTCGGTCGCAAGGGGCGCCAGGTAAAGATCAATGGTCGACGCGTCGAGCCAGCCGAACTCGAACGGGTGCTGCGTTGCGCACCCTCTGTTGCGGATGCTGTGGCAATCGTGGCTGCGGCGAATGAGCTTGTCGCCTTTGTTGTTCCTCGGGGCTCGGCCGAAGTGACCTTTTCGGACGAGCTTCGCCAGCTTGTCAGGACCAATCTGCCGCCGCCGCTGCGTCCCTTGCGGTTGCACACGATCGCCGAGATTCCGCGTCTGCCGAGCGGCAAAGTCGACATCACGACACTTGCAGAGATGGATCTTTCAGCCAGAGAGACAGCAGCGAGCGCGCGACCGCTCGAGCCGCGGGGCAAGCTGACGGCGCAGCAGGTCGTCCAGCGGGCATGGACCAGCATTCTCAATACGCGCGTGGCGGCAGGGCGCTGGGATGACGCCGGAGGAGATTCGCTGAAGCTGCTGCACTGCGTCATGGAAATCGAAAGCGCCATCGGGCAGGAACTCGGTCTTGAGGCCTTCACCGTCGGGATGAGCCTGGACGAAATGGTCAAGGCGGTCGTATCTGCCCAGGCAGGCGATCAAAGCGCGCGCGCCGAGAAGCACAACCCTCCCATTCTTTTTCTGTTCCCGGGATCCGTCGGCTATGGCCCGAGCCTTGCTGCCTTTGCAGCAGCGATGGGCAAGGTCACCCGCGTTGCCCCGATCAGGTATCCGGCTCTGGCTCTAATACTGCGCGGACAAAACAGCCTCGCCGACATGGCCGATGCCGCCGTCGAGCAGATCCGCCGCGCTCAACCGTCGGGTCATGTACGACTTCTCGGCCATTCGCTCGGTGGCGCTGTCGCTTTCGAAGTTGCGGCGCGGCTGCTGGCCGCCGGGCGAACCGTAAAGTTCCTCGGCATCCTCGACACCAGCCTCGTCGGCGAGCGAAGCGCCTACTTGGAGACGTTTACGCGCACATTCAATCGAATCCGGACCAACCGCGTATCTGCTTACCGGATGGCTTGCCGCGCCCTCGCGAAAGTCGCCGTGAAAATGCGGCGAGAGGCGCAACTGGTCCAGCTTCTCGATCGCTACGCTCAGGGACAGTTCAATGCGACGAGCTTTAGAACCAAACTGGAACTGCAGGAGGTTTTGCGGGCACGGGCCTTCTTCCAATGGCTGACAGAGCCGAAGCCGGCGCTGCCGATCACCGGCACCCTGTTTCGCTGTGCTCGACCCGGAATGACTCTGGCCATCGGCTGGGATCGCGTTTTCGCCCATCTGGACGTGATTCCGATCGTCGGCACCCACATCGATCTGGTCATAGAGCCTCACCTCGCCACCAACCGTCCCCTTATCGAGAAAGCGGTGGCGCAGACCTATTCGCCAACCGAGTCTCGCAAACTGGAGTACAAGTCATCGACCTGACCTCAACATTCGGCAAGGACGCGCTGGTGCTCGACGCTGGCGCTGAAGTCGATCGCATCGTCCAGATCTTGCGCCAGCAGGTCTTTGGCACGCTGCGACGTCGAGGGGTGGTTGTCGGCCTCTCAGGCGGCATCGACAGCTCAGTCGTCGCGGCGTTGTGTGTTCGCACCTTTGGGAAAGACAAGGTCCTCGGGATATTCATGCCGGAGCGCCATTCCTCCGGCGACTCGCTAAGGCTCGGCCGCACTGTTGCCGCACAGCTTGGTATCGATACGATCCTGGAGGATATAACGCCGGCCCTTGAAGCAATCGGCGCCTATAGACGGCAGATCGAAGCAATCCAGACTGTCGTTCCCGAATATGGGGACGGCTGGAAATGCAAGCTGGTGCTCGCCTCGGTTCTCGAGAGCAACGGTCTCAACATCACGCGCCTCACGGTTCAGGACCCTGAAGGCAAGACCGACACGGTGCGTCTGCCGTCGGCCGCCTACCTGCAGATCGTCGGTGCAACCAATTACAAGCAGCGCCTGCGCAAGATGACCGAATACTACCATGCCGACCGCCTCAACTACGCGGTAGCGGGCACGCCGAACCGCCTGGAGTACGACCAGGGCTTCTTCGTCAAGCAGGGCGACGGAATTGCCGACCTGATGCCAATCGTTCACCTCTACAAGACCCAGGTCTACCAGTTGGCCGAATATCTTGGGGTGGAGGAAGAGGTCCGGCGCAGACCGCCCACCACGGACACCTTCTCGCTGGCGCAGAGTCAGGAGGAGTTCTACTTCGCGCTTCCTTATTATCTGATGGATCTGTGCCTCTACGGCTTGAACCACGGGATTGCCAACGAAGACGTCGCTGAGGCCACCGGCCTCACCGTGGTGCAGGTTCAGAAGGTTTTCAAGGATATCGACAGCAAGCGGCGCGCCGCACGTTATCTTCACGCGCGGCCGTTGGTGTCCTCTTCAATGGGCGAGGGCTAGGCGATGTGCGGCATCGCCGGAATTGTGTCGCTGAGCACCGCCGCGGCGCCCCCGTCCCGGGATGCGCTGATGCGCATGGTGGGCGCGCTGGCGCATCGCGGCCCGGACGAGCGCGGCCTTTACCGGGACAGACGTGCCGGATTGGCGCATGCCCGCCTGTCCGTCATCGATCTCGCGAGCGGCCAGCAGCCACTCGCCGGCGCGGGCGACACAATGTGGATCGTCTTCAACGGCGAAATCTTCAATTACGTCGAGCTGCGACAAGACTTGGTCGCGCTCGGCTATCGCTTCCGCACACGCAGCGACACCGAGGTCATCGTCCATGCCTATCATGCCTGGGGCGAGGCCGCCTTCGAACGAATGAATGGGCAGTGGGCTGTCGCCATCTGGGACTCCGTGGCGGGTCGTCTCGTCTTGTCGCGGGATCGGTTCGGCATCTGCCCGCTGCACTTTTGCGAGCATGGCGGGCGGCTTTACTTCGCCAGCGAGGTGAAGGCCATTTTCGCGGCCGATGCGGACATACCCCGCGCCTTCGATCCAGCCGGCATCGATCAGACTTTTACACTTTGGACTGTCGCGCCGCCACAAGGCGTGTTTGGAGGAGTAAGCGAACTCACGCCGGGGCATGTCCGCATTTATGACAGCGGCGTCGTTCGCGAGCGGGCTTTTTGGAAGCCTGGCTATCCAGAGGTTGGCGCACCCGGCGATGATGAATTCAGCGGCTCGCTTGATGACGCGGTGGAGGAAGTGCGCAGCGCCCTGGAGGCCGCGACGGCGCTCAGGATAGTACGCGCCGACGTGCCGGTCGGCTGCTATTTGTCCGGCGGGCTCGACAGCTCACTGGTCACCACGCTGGGGAGACGCTTCGCGGGCGAGCGCTTCCAGACCTTCTCGCTGCGTTTTGCCGACGCCGAGTATGATGAGACGCATTTCCAGCGCCTGGTTGCCGGCGTGGCCGGCAGTGACCACCATGAGGTGGTTGTTTCGCGCAGCGATATCGCTGGCATCTTCCCTGAGGTGATCTACCACACCGAGCGGCCAATCCTTAGGACCGCGCCGGCGCCACTGTTCCTGCTCTCGAGACTGGTGCGCGAGCATGGCATCAAGGTCGTGCTGACCGGCGAAGGGGCCGACGAAATGTTCGCGGGCTACGATTTGTTCCGCGAGGGCAAGGTCCGCCGCTTCTGGGGACGCCAGCCCGCCTCGACGCGACGCTCCCGTTTGCTGGAGCGCCTCTATCCCTATCTCAGCCGCTCGCCGGTGCAGCAGCAGGCGATGGCACGCCAGTTCTTCGGGCGCGACATCCACGCCTGTGACGCGCCTGGTTTTGCGCATGGCACGCGCTGGCGTACCACAAGCGCCATCAAGCGGCTGTTTTCGGCAGACATGCGCTCCCAAACGGAGCGCCGCAACGCCGTGTCCGAGCTGCTTGCCCGCCTGCCACCGGAGTTTTCGCGATGGGGCTCTCTTGCGCAGGACCAGTATATCGAGATCCAGACGCTGATGTCGGGATACCTGCTTTCCTCACAAGGGGACAGGATGCTGATGGCTCATTCCGTCGAGGGGCGCTTCCCGTTCCTCGATCATGAACTCGTGAGGCTCGCGAATTCGCTTCCGGCCGCCTACAAGCTGCGCGTGCTCGATGAAAAGCATGTGCTGAAGCGCGTGGCGCAACCGATCGTGCCGTCGGAAATCGTCACCCGCAAGAAGCAGCCTTACCGGGCCCCCAACGCGCTTTGCTTCGTCGCAGATGGCGCTCCGGCCTATATTCGCGAGGCACTTTCGGAGCCGGCGCTGCGCGAAGCGAACGTCTTCGATCCTAAGTCGGTTACCCGGCTCCTGAGCAAGTGCCAGGCCAGCGCCGGCGGCGGCGACCTGTCCAACTCCGACAATATGGCGCTGGTCGGGGTGCTATCGACGCAGCTTCTCCATCAGCAATTTATCGCGAGCCGTCCAAGTGGGGCTCGCACGCTCAAGCTCAGCATCGATATCGACCGCGTGCATCGCGAAGAGGTGCTCGCGTGATGCATGGCGCCGTACCGCTCCTGCACGACTATCTCACCCACTCTGCCAGCCGGCTCGGCGGCAAGGTGGCCCTGGTGTGCGGCAACCAACGTGTCACCTATGGCGATCTCGATATGCGCTCGAACGCCATAGCGCATAATTTGACCGAGGCTGGAATCACACGTGGCGATCGGGTGGTGATTTTCGCCGACAACACTGTCGAGGCTGTCGTTGCGTTCTGGGCGGTGCTCAAGGCCAACGCCGTGGTGTGCATCGTCAATCCGCTCACCAAAAGCGACAAGCTTGATTATCTGCTCAACGATTGCCGCCCGACGGCATTGATCACCGACAAACACCTGCACTCGATTTTCAGGGAGCCGGCGCGGAATTGCCCATCGTTGCGCCGCATGATCGTCTCCGGACCGATCGAACGCAACGACCTGCAAGAACTGCCGCATGCTGTGCGCTGGGATACTGCGGTCGCGCCAGCCCGCAGCACGCCGCCCGCGCGCCGCTGCATCGATATCGATCTCGCTGCGATCATTTATACGTCCGGCTCGACGGGCGAACCCAAGGGCGTGATGCTGACGCACCGAAACATGATTGCCGCGTGCGCCTCGATTTCCTCATACCTGGCGCTTGCCGAAGACGAGGTGATCCTCAATGTCCTGCCGCTCGCCTTCGACTACGGTCTTTACCAGATGATCATGGCATTCGGCGCCGGCGCCCGGCTGGTGCTTGAACGCTCGTTCGCCTTCCCGGCGCAGATCCTTGGGCTGATCAAGCAAGAGAGGGTGACGGGTTTTCCCGGCGTACCGACCATCTTTGCCACACTCGGGGAGCTCAAGTCTCTCAGGGATCAGGATTTTTCGAGCATTCGCTACGTCACCAACACTGCGGCCGCCCTGCCGCTCAAGCACATTCTCCTGCTTCAGGAGCTGTTTTCTGGCGCCCGTATCTATTCGATGTACGGCCTTACCGAATGCAAGCGCTGCACTTACCTGCCACCGGACGATCTGGAGCGAAAGCCGTTGAGCGTCGGGATCGCCATCCCCAACACGGAAATGTGGATTGTCGACGAGCATGACAGGCGGGTCGGCCCCGGCGTCGTTGGTCAGCTCGTCATCCGCGGAGCGACGGTGATGAAGGGCTATTGGGGCAAGCCGGAGGCGACAGCCAGGAAGCTCAAGCCCGGCCCGCTGCCGGGTGAGCAGGTCCTGTACACGGGCGACTACTGCCGGATGGACGCCGAGGGCTACCTCTACTTTGTCGGTCGCGGCGACGAGATCATAAAATCGCGCGGAGAGAAGATAGCGCCGAAGGAGGTGGAAAACGTGCTGATGAACATTGCGGGCGTGCGGGAAGCCGCGGTCATCGGCGTTCCGGACGAGCTGCTCGGGCAAGCAGTGAAGGCGTTTGTCGTGATGGAGCAGGGAAGCATGATCGGTGAAAAGCAGTTGCAGAAAGAGTGCCAGAGACGGCTGGAAAACTTCATGGTTCCGAAGTCCATCGTCATCGTACCCAGTCTGCCGATGACCGACACGGGCAAACTCAAAAAAACGGCCCTGTCATGAGTCGGTACCAGGGCGAAGTTGATCAGCATTCATCTTTTGTACCGGAGGCGAAATCAATGTTATCTACCAAGGATAGAACCGATACCTGCAGCGAACAAATTCGCGCTTTCCTGGCCTCGAATTTCTATATAGCCGATCCGGAGAGCCTGGAGAGCGACACCTCGCTTCTCGACCAGGGCATCGTGGACTCGACGGGGGTGCTCGAGGTTATCGGCTTCATCGAGGAGACCTTCGGCATCACGGTCGAAGACAGCGAGTTGCTGCCCGAGAACCTCGATTCCATCCAGGGAATTGCGCAATACGTCATGCGCAAGAGAAACTGATTCCCGAAACCTTGCAGCTCTGTTTCAAGTCCCCGGCCGTTAAGCCGCGACAGCGTGTCTGAAGCCTGCCGCGACTGCAGTGCTTATGCCTGCGCTTTTGTGTGTCCCACAACCACCCTGCCCTCGCCCGCTGGATTGGTAACTGCCCGGATACTCTCATAAGCCTTGGAACGCTCGAGCAAACTCATGACCTGTCGGTCCTGGCCAAGCCCGACCTCGAAAAGCAGGATGCCTCCGCGCCGCAAATATCGCGGCGCCTCCTTGAGCACCCGCATATGGATGCTCAGGCCGTAGGGGCCGGCTGCGAACGCTTCACGCGGCTCGAGTTCGACCAGATGCGAACGGTCGCCCTCGAGCCGTTTTTCGGAAATGTAGGGCGGGTTGCAAACGATCACGTCGATCGTGCCGTCAAGCTCCAGGCCGGAGAAGGCGCTGAATAAGTCGCCCTGAAGCACCGTTACCCGCTCCTCCATATCAAGATGGATGACGTTGCGGCGCGCGACCTCCACGCATCCGTCGGTAAGATCGCTTGCCCACACGCGCGCGGTGGGAGCGTGGTGTGCGATGGCGCACGCCAGATTACCCGCGCCACAGCACATGTCGACAACGCGAGGTACCGGCAAGTTCAGTTGGCTCAGAACATCGAGAGCGGCCTTGCCGAGCAGTTCCGTTTCCGGCCGAGGAACAAGCGCACCGGGCGAGACCAGCAATTGCAATCCCATGAAGGTGCTGCGGCCCCTGCCATAGGCATCGGCGACATTGATCTCTTCGCTCACGACACTCGCCTTCCCGTTTTAGCCGGCGTTGGTGGCCGACAATGGCGTACCGATGAAGTGTATCTCAAAATCGTTTAACTCTCGATCGACAAAATCAAAACCCATCGCTCCCCAGACGCTTTGAAGCCTTGATGCTACGAAGATGACCATAAGCTTCTGCGCCGTGTCATGATTAGGAATATCTCCTTACTCGACCCGGTTATCCCCAGCCTGGCGAGCCAGTTGCCGAATTCTCAGCCTGGCGTCACGATTTTGCTACATTTTAATCAAAGAAGGCACGTATGTAAGCAATTCGTAATGTTCCAGCAGCGGGGCGGAGCTGCTGCTTCCCGGAAGGTTAAAGTTTGTCCCTCATCGAAAGAACCGACGAGATTGCGCGGCAATTTCGCGTCAACGAGCGCACATCATGAAGTCAACCAAAGGGCGCTCGCTCGATCTACGCTCCGCAATGTTCGGCTGTGTGCATGGCCTCGTTGGCGTAGGCGTTTTCTCCGGATTGATAAATATCCTCGCCTTGACCGGCTCCGTCTACATGCTCCAGGTCTACGACCGCGTGCTGCCTTCGCAGAGCGTGCCGACTCTTATCGGATTTACAGTCGGGATGCTGGGACTTTACGCGGCCTATGGGCTCCTCGATTTCGTGAGGCTTCGCCTGTTAGTCCGCATCGGCAGCCGCCTGCATAAAAATCTTCAGCAAAAGGCGTTCGCAGCCTCGCTTTCCCTGCCCCTCGTCGCCGGGCCGGATGCGAACCGGGTACACCCGCTTCGTGATCTGGACCAGCTACGTGGCTTTCTTTCCGGACTGGGGCCGACCGTCTTATTCGATGCTCCCTGGATACCATTTTATATGGTGGTCATCTATCTGCTGCACCCGGCGCTTGGTGTGCTGGCAACGCTCGGCGCATGCGCCGTTGTGTTTTTGACGGTGGTTGCCGAGATCATCGGCCGCAAACCCGCGGCTCGTGCATCTGAAACACTCGTAGCACAGCGGCTTCTGGCCGATTCCGGCCGCCGCAACGCAGAGGTTGTTCAGGCGATGGGCCTGTCCGCTCCGCTTAGCCGGCGCTGGAACGAGGTCAGTCATCTTTATCTGAAGAACCAGGAACGGCTTTCCGACGTCGTCGGCGCAGCGAGCTCACTGTCGAAGACGCTTCGAATGGCCTTGCAATCATGTGTGCTGGGGCTTGGTGCCTACCTTGTGATCGGGGGCGAAGCCTCGCCGGGCGTGATCATCGCATCGTCCATTTTGCTGGGCCGCTCACTGGCGCCGGTCGATGTGGCCATCGCAAACTGGAGGGGGTTTCTGGCAACCCGCAAAAGCTATTCCGAGCTGGCGGCAGCACTGGATGCTTTTGCTGGCCAGCAAGAGACAATGGAGCTGCCGCGCCCAAAGGCGGAGCTAGCGGTCGAAGAATTGACCGTCGCGCCACCAAGTCTGCAGAAGCCAACCATCTTCAATGTAAGCTTTCGCTTGGCGAGAGGCGCAGGGTTGGCGGTCGTCGGCCCGAGCGGCTCCGGCAAGACCACGCTCGTGCGCGCTTTGGTCGGGGCATGGAAGCCGCTTCGTGGCGCGGTAAGATTGGACGGCGCCTCGCTCGATCAGTGGAATTCAGAACTGCTCGGCATTCATATTGGCTACCTGCCACAGGACGTTGAGCTGTTCGACGGGACGATCGCCGACAATATTTCGAGGTTCGGTGGCAAAAGCGACGCAAAAGGCGTGCTGGCAGCTGCCAAGGCTGCGGGCGTGGACAAGATGATAATGCGTCTTCCGCAGGGTTTTCAAACACGCATCGGAGAAGGCGGCGCGGCCCTTTCGGCTGGGCAGAGGCAGCTCGTCGGGCTTGCCAGGGCACTTTACGGCGATCCATTCCTCGTCGTTCTTGACGAACCAAATTCCAATCTGGATGCAGACGGCGATGCTGCTTTGGCCGGCGCAATCCTGGCAGTGCGTCAGCGCGGCGGTATCGTGATCGTCGTTGCGCATCGCCCCTCCGCTCTCGTCAACATCGATCAGGTACTCGTCCTGTCGAACGGGATGCTCCATTCGTTCGGCTCGCGTGAAGACGTTCTGGCAAATGTGATCCGGCCCTTCCCGCGTCCGGACAAGCCAAACATTGTCGTTCCGCTGCAGCACGGTGCAAGCGGGCATGCGTGAGGTATTGCTTAGTGTCTAACGTGACCATGTCGTCGTATGCTGCGGTTGGCGGCGAAGTCCAGCCGACCGGGGCGAAGCCGGAGTCGGATGGCATTCGAGCCAATCTACCCTGGGGTAATCTGGTCCGGAGCCTGGCAGCGAATTGTCGTTCCGCCGCACAAAGGTGCAGCCGGGCATATGTGAAGTATCGCTCTACTGTTACCGTGTCGTCATACGTCGCCGCCGGTGGCGAGAGCCGTTCGTTGGAGACGAAGCCAGATCCGGATGGAATCCGGGCCAATCTGCTCTTGGGCCTGGCAACCAGCTTGCTGTTGATCTTTGGCGGAGGGCTCTGGTTGGGATTGACCAAGATTGCCGGCGCGGTGATTGCGCCTGCGACTGTGGTCGTCGAAAGCAACATAAAAAAAGTCCAGCATCAAACCGGCGGCACCATCGGCGGAATCTTCGCGCAGGACGGCGATCATGTGAAGGCCGGCGACGTGTTGGTCAGGCTGGACAACACCTTGACCCGAGCAAACCTGCAGATAATCACCGAGGATCTCAATCGCGCCACCATTCGTCTGGCCCGACTGGAGGCCGAGCGCCAGGGTCTGCCGGAAATGCAGATCCCGCCCGACCTTCGGGCTCAAATGGGTGACCCGCAAGTGGCGGCACTTGTCAGTGGCGAGCGTGCCTTGTTTGAAAGTCGTGCTGCGGCGCTGGCTGGCCAGAAGGCACAATTGCAAAGCCGCGCGAAGCAGCTGGAACGTCAGATCGATGGCCTCAAATCGCAGCAGTCTGCGACGGACGAGTCTCTGGATCTGCTGACCAAGAACCTTGCAGATGTTGAATCTCTCTACGCAAAGAAGTTGGTGTCCAAGGAGAGGTTGAGCAATGTCAGCCTGGAGAAGACCCGGACTCGCGGCGAATCGGGACGCCTTGTCGCAGCGATAGCGGAGGTACAAGCTCACATCAGTGAAACGGACCTGCAGGTGCTTCAGCTCGACGAACAAATGCGGAGCGACGTGACCAACGAACTTCGCGAAACGGAAGCCAAGCAGACCGAGCTCAGCGAGCGCAAGGTGGTGGCCGAAGACGAACTCGGCAGGACAGACATTCGTGCCCCGCAATCGGGCACGGTACAAGAATCCTCGGTCCACACCGTCGGCGGCGTGATTGGCGCTGGAGAGGTGCTCATGATGATTGTGCCCGATTCCGACAACCTTGTCGTCGACGCTTCGATTCCTCCGTCGCGTATCGATGAGATTCATCCCGGACAGCAGGTGTCGATCCGCTTTCCGGCGTTCGACGCCGGCACCACACCTGCTTGCGAAGGCTCAGTCAACCGCGTCTCAGCAGATCTGATCAAGGATCAGCAACGCCAGCTTTCCTATTTTTCGGCGCGCATCGACGTCGAGAATGAAGCGACCTGCCTGACAGGAGACAAAATACTCAAACCCGGCATGCCCGCCGAAGTCCACATAAGAACCGACGAGCGCAGTGTCTGGTCCTACTTGATGAAGCCTCTTACCGATCAGTTTTCCAGAGCCTTCAGGCAGTAAAGGGGTTGCCAAACTCAACCGGCAGTGCGGCGGCCAATTGGATCGGAGCCCGGCCGATCGCTATCGGGTCGCCGCGTTTTCGAGAGCGCTGCTGAACCTGACCTCGATCGTGTCTCCCGGCATGACCTCGGTGTCTTCTTGGGCCGGCTGTTTCCGCCATTCTTCGTCGACTTTGCGAATGATCGTGACCTCGGCCTGGATCCTTTCGCCGGCAACCGGCAACGGCAGGGCGGCAGCTCCCGTAGGCTGCAACTTCTGGCTCGCGGCGCGAAGCCTTGCGCTGACGTCGGCAAGACGCACATTGGTATCCTTCAGCTCGGTCAGCAGACCGATCCTTCTTTGGTTGTCATTGCGTTCGTGCTGTCTGGCAAAATCGTCCTGCTGACGTCGTGCTCTCATTAGTTCAACCGAGGTTTCGAGTGCCCGGCTGGAAGAGAGCACCAAAGCGCGCCGGACATCGGCGAGCCGGGTATTGGTTAGATTTCCCGACTCAAACGCTTTTCTTACGCGCGCCAGCTCGTCTTCGTCCGCCTTCACCCCATCCGCTTCGGCCTGCTCGCGCTCGAGCAAGGTCTCGGTTTGTGCAGCAGCATCCTTGCCACTTTTATCGAGAAAGCTCTGCTCTTTCTGGAAATTGTCCAACGAGAGCTTCAGACCTTCTGCTTCGGCCTGCGCGATCGCCGACGCAAAACTTGCCGGCAAAGGCGACCCTTGTGGTGGCTGCATGTCGAAAGTCGACTTACCCTGAAGTTCGGCGCGGATACGAGCGCTGTGAAAATAGTCTCTCGTGTATTCCCCCCAAAGCGACTCATAATCGCGCCGCAGATCCACCGGATCGGGGCCAACCTGGTTTGCCCGGGACCGCAAAAGGCTGAAACCACCTGACACGGCGATCGCCTGCCGCACGGTCATCAGCGGGCGGTAGGCCTGCTGTCCGGGAGTGAGCACGTCGCCGGTCACATAGATCGGCCTGTACTCTGCAACCACGGCGGTCACGTCTGTCGGCTTGATGACGATCATTTGCTCCCGCCCGTCAGGCAGCCGCTGGTGGAATATCTTGGTTGGCAAGATCGTCTGCATGCGTGTCTGCAATTCGGCCGGAGTCAGGCCGCCCACCGAAACCATCCCGACTTCGGGAAGCGCGATCGTGCCGTCCATCTGGACCACCGCACGTTGCGTTCGCTCAGAGATGGAGGCAATTCCTATCTCGACGGTATCGCCCGCGGAAAGTCGATAAGCAACCCGCGCTTCCGCTGCAGCGGCCGTTTCCACGGTAGCCAGCATACCGAGCACGACAAGAAGGATTCGATTAACGAGGACCATTGGCGGCAATCTCCTTCTGGTTCGACCGCGGCTCTTCCGGCCAATCGAGACGGGTGATGAATTCGTAGACCGGCCCGCCAGGCACACCCCAGTTGCTCGACCAGATTACCTGAGAGCCGTCGGGTGACGGCGAGGCATGGGTTTCGCTCCAATAGTCGGACGGGACGTTGTGGGTTTGCGTGACCCGTCGAACCTCACCGCTGCCATCGAGGCGCAGCGCGATCACCTCTCGCGCATATGGCGCCCAGTCGGGATTGGCAGAGATCTCATCGGGATTGCCGCCATAGCTCACGAACACCCAGCCGCTCCTGTCCAGTGCCCGCACGGACGCATGCTCGGCTTCGCCAAACTTCATAAGCGAGGTGACCTTCCCGTCGACCAGTCTCCTTTTGATGACGTGATATTTGTCAGGGTCGGATTTGCTGATGCCCACGAAAACTTCGCTGCCGTCTTCATCGACCGTCATATCGCCATGGCCGGGCCGATGATGGTCCGTCCATCTCTGCCGCAACGTCCCGTCGACGGAGAAAACAGCTCGCTGTTCTGTGTCTTCCTTCACGTTCTGAAAGCACAGGATGTTCGCTCCGAGCGGGGAGATCGAGCAGGCGCTGACGGTTCCGGCAAGCTGGGCAAGATCGATGTCCGGAAATTTCCGGCGCTGCTTGAGATCATAGGCAAAGGCAACCATCGCACCATCGCCACGGATTGCGCGCACTGCTATGCGATCGCCGTTACGGCTGGGATTGCCTTTGGACGGCCCGAACTGAAGATCATGGTAATTCGGCGACACGAACAGCACGTCTTCGCGATTGGTCCGCGGCGCCCAGGTCGAAATTTTCCGGTCCTGAACGCAAATCATCAGATCGGCATTTTGCGGATGCCATTCGCATTCAGCCGATCGAGCGCGACGGAAAAGCGGGACATAGGTCTGCCCGTCGAAAAAGCACATGCCATTGCAGCCGTTGGTGATGACGAGGAGACTCTGGTCTGAATTCCACGCCTGGGAGCTGGAATAACGGTGGCTGCAAAATTTTTTCTCGCATACGACGCCATTGCCAAGAGCGCCAGGCTTGGTAATGCGCATGAAAATTGTCCCGAAGGCTGGATCCGTCGCGGGTTGGAGATAATCGGGCAGATCCATCATCACTGGCGCGACAAACTGTGTAGGCGCGCTGTCTTGCCGGCCGCCGGCCGTGGACAAATCCAACGACAAGGCAGCCGCAATCAACAGTGGAGCCAACCCACGCGGGCGAAAGGTCATGTCATGTAGCCCATTTCGTGTCGCACTCGGCCTTCGCTGAGGCGCCCTTGCCACCATCCGATGGTCCGCTCCAAGCCTTCGCGCAGGCTGGTCTGGGCGCGCCATCCAGTCTTGCTTTCGAGGAGCGAAGAATCGGCCAGCAAGGCACGCACCTCGGAATTCTGCGGCCGAAGGCGGCGCTCGTCGCGGTGAATCGGTTTCTTGCAGCCACTCAACTCGATCACCAGATCCAATACGTCCGAGATCGTCACAGCGCGCTGGCTTCCGGCATTGTAGGCATGGCCAAATTCGAGCTCGGCCGAACCTGCGGTCAAAAACGCCGCCGCAGTGTCTTCCACGAAAGTAAGATCGCGGATCGGGCTTGTGTCTCCCACCATGATCGCCGGGCATTTTTTGTCGAGAGCCTGACGTATGATGGTCGGCACGATGGCCCGCTCACTTTGGCGTGGGCCGTACGTATTGAAGGGCCGCATGATAACCACGGGGATGTCAAACGATCGGGCGTAGGACTCCGCCATCATGTCCGCACCGATCTTGGATGCCGAATATGGTGATTGTCCCTGCAACGGGTGGGATTCGCTGATAGGCATTGTCAGCGCGGTGCCATAAACCTCGCTTGTCGAGGTGTGCACCACACGCTCAGTCTCCCATTGACGCGCCGCTTCGAGGACGTTGACCGTGCCCAGGATGTTGGTTTCCACATAGGACTGGGCGGCCGCATACGAATACGGGATAGCGATCAGTGCGGCGAGATGAAACACGACCGCCTGGCCACGCACGATCCGATTAAGGAACGCGCTGTCGCGAACATCGCCGCGGATGAGGTTCAGCTGGCTTCGTATGGTGTCCGGTAAATCGTCCAGCCAGCCGTGGCTGTCGAACGAATTATAGAGAGCCACCGCCGTGACGTCGGCACCGCTACGGACGAGTGCTTCGGTGAGATGCGAACCGATGAACCCATCGGCACCCGTAACCAGAACTTTCCTGCCCTTGTATGCCATGACCCAAGCGTTCCCCCTATGACGTGAGGCACTGACTTTGCAAATCCACGAGAGCGCGGATGTCCCGCCTGCTCTCAAGTTCCGATCGGCGGCGGCGAAACGACGCCAAGCACCGCCAGCAGCCCGCGCACCATCCACACGACATCGGAGACGATTGTGCGCTGCGGATAATAGGAAAGGTCGAGCCTGGCTTTCGCAGGAAACAGAACCTCGCGGTAGAACAGTAGCGGGTCCACGGATCCCGGATAAAAATGCGCTTCATTCCGGAAGAGGACCTGGGCTGGACCCAGCAAGCCTGGCTTGTATTGTAAAATACCCTCGAAGCTCCCGCGAAAACAATCGGCGAAGACAAGGCTCTCCGGGCGGGGCCCGACGATTGCCATCTCGCCTCTGAAGACGTTCCAAAGCTGCGGCAGCTCGTCGAACTTGGTGGCGGCGAGGAACCGTCCTACCGGCGTCATGCGGCTGTCATAGGCCATGGTCAGCGCCAAGCCACCGGGATCGCATTGCACGCTGAACTTGCGGAACTTGTACATGCGGAATGGGCGAGCACCGGCCCCGACGCGGGTCTGCGTAAAGAAGATGGGCCGACCACCTTCCAGCAGCAGCGCCACGGCAATCAGCAGCATCAGCGGAGCGAAGACGATCGCCGCGGCCGCAGCAACGACGAGATCAATTGCTCGTCTCACAGACCCATGGGCGGCGCTCGAGACGTTAGGCCGGTGAATGGCTAGGTCCAGGGCATTCATGCGGCTGTTCCTGTCTGGGCGCAACTGTTAACCGCTGCGGCAAGAGCGACAACCACCGTTTCGACCAAAGGTGCTGTGACCTGCGGATGCAGCGGTACCGTCAGCTCGCGCTGCGCGAAATCTTCAGTGCGCGGTAAATGAGTACCGGGAATAAGCTCACGATAGAGCGTCATCTGGTGCACCGGCGGGTAGTGGATAGTGGTTTGTATCCCTTGCGCGCGCAGTGCGTCGATGACGTCTTGCCTGTCGGCGTAACGTGGCAAAAGGATAGGCATGATGTGGTAGGCCGACGTCCGCGGCTCGTGGAACGGGATGGTCACGGCCGGGCAATGCTTGGCTATGAGACGGCGATACAGCATGACCAGGATACGCCTGATCTCATTCCACTCCTGCAAATTTTGCAGCTGGACCAGTCCGATCGCAGCCCGCAATTCATCCATGCGATAGTTGAATCCGAGCATGGTGACATCATACTGAGGGGTGCGGCTGTTCAGCCTTTGACGTGTCCCGGTGGTCATCCCATGTCCACGCGCCTGGCGGATTGTCTCGAGCAGACCGGCATCCCTGGCGATCACAGCCCCGCCTTCCGCCGTGGTCATGTTCTTGTTGCCGTAGAAGCTGAAGGCGGCCGCGGCACCAAATGTCCCCACCTCCTTCAAGCCCGGCGCATGCGCCGCGTCCTCGACGATATGCAGCCCCCGGGCACGGGCGAACCTCTGCCATTGTTCCCGATCGGCGAGGTAGCCGGCGAAATGGACGAGAATGATTGCCTTGGTGCGGGTCGTGCATTTCGCTTCGGCTTCCACGATCGACATCAGCGGCACGTCGGCTGACTCGATGTCGACGAAGACCGGCGTCGCACCGACATAGAGGACCGCATTCGCGGTCGCCACGAAAGTCAAGGATGGCACCAGCACCTCGTCGCCCGGTCCGATACCAAGTGCGTGCAAAATGAGATGAAGTGCTGCGGTACAAGAGCTGACCGCGACGCAATCCTCCGCGCCATGCACGTCGGCAAAAGCTTGTTCGAAGGCTCGTACCTGCTCCCCCATGGTCAGCCAGCCGCTGTCGATGACCTTGGTCAAAGCAGTCTTCTCCGGCACACCCAAGATCGGGGCACTGACCAAGAGCATCACAACCTCCTAGACTGATAACTGTGGGACCGAGCTCGTGATTTCGTCATGCAGCCGTCGCAGTGACCTCGATCGACGCCGACTGGTCTTCCCAGGAAATGGTCTGTGCGTTCTGAAAGTCGTCGACGCGCCCGATATCGAGCCAGAGACCCTCATGCTTGTACACGTGCACGGTCGTGCCGTTCTGCATCATCTGCAGCATCAGGTCGTCGAACCCAAAGGGTATGCCGGATGGGATAAACTGCAGAACGTCCGGGTTCATGCAGTAAATTCCCATGCTGACCAAATGCGAGAGCGTCGGCTTTTCGCGAAAGACCTGCACGGTATTGTCGACTTCGTCGATGACGCCGAAATCCATCTTGATCAGGCGACAGGCTGTTGCGATCGTCACTGGATCGGTGTGCTTACGGTGCGCTGCTACAAATCGACTGAGGCTTAGATCCGTGAGGACATCGCCATTGAGAACGATGAATGGCTCCGTCAGTTCATCCCTGATCAAAGACAGCGGCCCGATGGTGCCAAGCGGCTCCATCTCCTGCGTATATCGAATTTTCAGGTTCCACTGCGAGCCATCTCCACACACGGTGCGGATCAAGTGGCCGAGATACCCGGTTGTAATATAGACTTCCTGAATACCGTTGCGTCGCAACCATTTCAGAAGCATCTCGAGAACCGGCCGTGCGCCGATCGGCATGAGCGGCTTCGGCAAGACCGAAGTGAAGGGGCGGAGGCGTGTTCCCATTCCTCCACATTGAATAACCGCTTTCATCCTGGTCCTCCCTTGTTCATTCGGCCTGAACGCTGTCGTCACGGGCCGGCTATCCTGCCCTGGTCAGCACCCGGGAAACGCGTTCTTGTCCCCTCAGAAGAACCGGTGAGATTTCCCGTAGAAGACCGGTGAGATTTCCCCACTGTCCCCTGATCCGGACATTGCATCTGGATGGTATGTGGCCGTCAGGGTGGATGTCGTCGTGCATTCGAATGGTAACAATTCAGCCGTTTTGCTGTTCTATGTCTTTAGACCTATAGCAGTGCTGAACGACCGACCGGTCTGTCAGCTGTCCAAAAGGTCAGAACGTATGTTCGATGACGTTCGGCGGGTTTCGCTCATAAGGGGCAAAAAAAAGAGGAGCGTTTCCCGTCATTTAAGATTATATTAGAAATCTGGCGTTTGCGGTGTTCGGGGTGCCGCAGCGTCGGCTGGATGAATCGACGAGTGGATGGCCACGACTTTCAGGCCATCACCGTTCAATCCATTCAGATAGGCGTTGGGGTAGTTCAATGTATCGAATCGTCATCGCCGACGATCACGGCTTGTATCGTCGCGGCTTGCGATTGGCACTGACCGCAGGCATTCCAGGTGTGGAGATATTTGAAGCGTCTTGTTTCGACGCGGTGCTCAGTTTGCTGGCCGAGCAATCGTTCGTGGACCTTGCGATCCTGGACCTGAATATGCCGGGCCTGTTCAATCAAGAAGTGCTCGGCGGGATTCTGTCTGCCTATCCGGACACGCGATTTGCGATCGTTTCGGGAAACGATTCGCGCTCGGAAATACTCACGGCTCTGTCGATCGGGCTTCACGGCTACATCGTAAAGTCCCAGACGGACGAAGAGGTTGTTTTGGCCGTCAACGAAATCCTCTCCGGCCGCATCTATGTTCCTGCACTTCTGTCACGCTCGGGTGCAACGCAAACAACCCACGCGCATACCCATTCCGACGACAAAAGCCCACAGAGGCGTACCGCTGGCGTCAACCTTGGCAGGCTGACCTCGAGGCAAAAGGAAGTCCTCAAGCTCATGGCGGAAGGCTATTCGAACAAGGAAATTGCGCGCGATCTGGAAATCGCGGAGGCGACCACGAAAATCCACGCTGCTGCGGTTCTGCGTGAGTTGGGGGTACGCAATCGGACCGAGGCTGCCGTTATGCTGAAGACTTGGCTTTCGAGACATGCCAGCTAGAACGCCGCGCGTCCTTTTGGACGTGCAAACGGCGTCCCAAGACTCCTCATGCATATTACTGCATATCCCAATGCCGCGGCGCAGCTTTGGGCCAACGACATTCTTGGAAGGACCCTGCGCATCTCAAAGGCCGCTCAGCGACCCGCCTTTTGATATCTGCTTTCCGATTGGAGCACTGCACTACGAACCGATTTCCTTGCGTGACAGCCGCAGCGAATACCGCAACCCTTGGTCCGATATCTCCAGCTTGGGAGAGTGACCGACAAGCGGCGATCCATCCACTCCGATTATCATGGAACCGAAGCCATGACGGACTACGCTTGAGGTCCGCCGCCGCCCTGATTCCACCCACTCGAACACAATATCACTGCCTGTGTCTTCAGGTGCGAACGTCCAGCTTACGTCGATTCGGCCTTTTGGATCGCCAAGCGCTCCATATTTCATGGAATTGGTGGCAAGCTCGTGAACGATCATTGCAAAACTCTCGGCGGCGCCTCCCGACATCGCCACGGAAGGACCGCTGACCGATATGGCGCGTGTTCCCATATAAGGGTGCAACTCTTGCGCAACGAGATCGTTTATCGCCCCCGATACGCTGCCGTTGCGTGAAAGGAGCAGATGGGTTGCCTCGAGCGCGCGTATCCGGTCGATCAGCATTTCCTTGTATTTGGCGACGTTGTTTCCGGGAACATCGACCATCTTCACGAGCGCCGTGATCACCGCGAAAACATTGCCGAATCTATGACGCTGTTCGAGCATGATCCGCTCCCGCTTCTTTGCCGCGGCGCGCAGCAGCATGGTTTGTCGTCTCTCGCTCAGGTCGGCAGCCACTCCAAGCCGCTGTCCACCATCGTCATGTCTTTCCTCCCTTCCGCGCAGGGCAACCCAGCGGATATGTCCGTCCGGTCGGCGGACGCGTATCTCAACATCGTAATCCGTGACCGATGGTGCGGACTTTCTCGATGCCGCCAGCTTTGGCCAGTCCGCCGGATGAACGACAGCTGATAGTTCCTCTAAACGGCGGCGATTGGCGTGGGCCAGGCCGAGAATGTCCCAGAACGTGTCGGAGCCCGTGACTGTCCCGTCTTTAAGGTCGATCCGCCACGTGGCCAAGCGTCCAGCAGACAGGGCGAGGTCGAGCCATTCCTTCTGAGCCCGAAGCGCTTCGTGAGCAGCTCGTCGGTCCGAAATATCATCGACCACCACGAAGATACTCTCCGAAAGAACCCCCTCGGGCACGGACGAAGAAAGCGTTAGACGAGCCCAGAATGCCGTACCGTCCTTTCGTGACAGACGCACCTCCGAAACGAACGAAGAAATGTCATTGCCCAGCCTCGCCAGCAATTGCGCCAAGGTGTGCCGGTCGTTCGGATGGGCGAGCGTATCGAGCTGCAATTGGGCAAGCTCCTCCTCCTTGTACCCGGTCATCTCACAAAGGCGTTTGTTGGACTGCAGCAACTCGCCTTTCTCGTTGGTGTTCGCGAATCCCATGGCAGCACGTTCGAAGGCCCAACGATAGCGGCTTTCGGTCGCTTCGACGGCAGCGAGCCTGGCCTCGGCGACTTCCAGCAACTCACGCAAGTCCTGCCGAAGGCGATGGAACGTCATGGCAATCACCCCGCCCGAAACCAGAAGCAGGATTGCGCGTGCCCAATCTCCATTTGAGATCTGATCGTGTCCTCGTGCCCACAGGCCGACAGCCACCATCAGAATGGTCGCAGCGAGCGCAGGTACGCGATCTTCGAGATAGGCGATAATAATAATAGCCGGAACAAATTCCAGAAAACTGGCGCCTTGCCCAATATAGCCCGACGATTTTATTTCAAATATCAGTGTGGCAGCTAATACCGATGCAGAGGCAATATGAGTTAGCAATCTGCCTGACGGGTTCGAATTCGACCTGCGCGACTGCGAGCTCATGGACACAGACTACAACCTTCTGACTAGCCCGTCGAGACTAGAGCAAAAAACGTACAGCTTAGTACCACTGCCGGATTGCCATACCGCTATCATAGCGCGCATTTTATCGGATGCAGCGGGGCCTAAGAGCTGCCTTAGAACTGTCAGATCATACTAAGTTTTCAAGGTGGTGATGCACATATCATCCGTCAGCGCATAGAAGACTAGAATCCAGCTAAACATAGAAGACTGTCTGAATCCCGATTACTTATTTCGGGCGTGTGAAACTTTTGGGTTAGGGGTAGAAAATGAATCTGATCGATAGACAGGTCGATGCTTCTTCGAGCAATCGGTACATTGCTACGAGGACCAAGTATGATTTTGAGGCGCGGAATACGCGACCCTCTTCTGGTCACCTTCCCGATCGTGCATCGGATCCATTGGACGCAAGGCTCGGGGAACCAAAAGGCCGCAGTCTGGAATCCATAACCGGCGTGCTTGATCGCATTGGCTGTGGCTATCTCGTGCTGAATCGCGAAAGAAAAGTAGTCGAGTGGAACGCAGCCGCCCAAACCACGCTTGAGCGCCAGGGCGAAGCGGCCGACACGGCGAGCGGACTTACGGCCGCCCTGAGGCGGCTGATCGCGAATGTTCCGGGCCAATTCCTGCCGGGCTCGTTGTCCTGGGTCGTGATCCGCAGCAGGGGCGACCGGCCGGTGATACTGAACGAGAACGGCGTTATCGCTCCCGACGGAACGAGCATTGTGGCGTTGCTGGATCGGGACAACAGATCTGGGCCAAATCCTCGCACGTTGCAAAGAATGTTTGGCTTGACGAGCGCAGAAACGCACCTCGCCTTGCGCTTGGCTCAGGGCGACGCACCTTTGGAGATCGCTCGCAGCTGGCGTCTCAGCCGCACCACGATCCGTTCCCAGCTTGCCTCGCTGTTCGCCAAGACCGAAACAAAACGCCAGGCGGAACTGGTGGCCCTTCTTGGGCGTATTTCGGTCCTGCCATAAGGGCCGGTCACTTGGACACAATCGCCGGACGTCGGCATCCGCCCGGGATTTGGTTGGCGCAAGTTGGAGTGTCATGACTTGGCAGGTCGTGCACCGCATTGCGCACTCCACCAGGTTCGATGCGCCGGCGTAAATATCGGAAGCCGCAATCCCGGACCGGCAAGTCGGTACTGTCGAACGGATTCGAAAGGCGACAAGTTGGACAACGATCTATGCAGCGAGTCTGTTCTTGCCGCAGCGGAGAAGGTGGAAATCGCTCGATCGCGTTCGGACCGCGCGGTGAAGAGACTTGCACGGACCGGACCGATCGTCGTCACCGGCGCGGCAGGCTTCATTGGTTTCCACGTCGCCTTGCGGCTTTTGCGTCTGGGTGTCGAAGTCATCGGCGTCGACAATTTCACCCCCTACTACGATCCACGACTCAAGGAAGCGCGCTTTGCGCGCCTCTGTGCCGAGTCCGGCTTCACTCCGATGCGAATTGATCTGGCGGATGCGGCGCGCGTCCAGTTGCTGTTTTCAGAAGTTCGACCTTCAAACTTTGTGCATCTCGCGGCTCAGGCCGGCGTGCGACATTCACTAGTTGACCCGCATGCCTATGTGCAATCGAACATAGTGGCGTTTCTCAACGTCCTTGAGGGCTGCCGGCACTTCGGTGTTAGTCACCTCGTCTACGCCTCCTCGAGCTCCGTCTACGGCTCAAATCGAACCATACCGTTTTCCGAGCATCACGGCGCCGATCATCCTGTCAGTCTGTACGCCGCAACCAAGCGTTCAAACGAATTCATGGCGCATTCATACAGTCACTTGTTCGGCTTGCCCGTGACCGGACTGCGCTTCTTCACCGTTTATGGCCCCTGGGGCAGGCCCGACATGGCGGTCTACATGTTCACGCGTGCGATTATCGAGGGGAACCCAATCGAAGTAGCCAATGCCGGCCGCGTGTGGCGAGACTTCACCTATATCGACGATATCGCTGAGGGCGTGGTTCGAGCGCTTGCTGCACCGCCGCGGCCCGATCCGCATTGGGACCCTTGCACCGCCGACCCTGCTACAAGTTCCGCGCCGTATCGCGTCTACAATATCGGCAACGACCGGCCCGAGGAGATCAACCGGCTGATTTCGATCATCGAGACCGCCCTTGGCAGCCGGGCGCTTCGCGTGGATGTGCCGTTGCCGCCTGGCGACGTTCTGGAGACACGCGCCGACGTCAGCGATCTTCGCAAGGCCGTCGGCTTCGCCCCGACGACACGGCTTGAGGACGGAGTGCAATGCTTTGTCGAATGGTACCGGGACTTTCATGGAACAGATGCCGCGGCCAGCATATGGCAACAAACGTTGATGCATGTAGAGGCCACCGTGTAATCCGCGCCTTATCGGAGCGACGGATCCACGCGTCCGCTATCCTGGTCGCGGCTGCTAGTCTGGTCAAAAGATCAAGCTGATGCCGCATAGCGTAACGACGACATTTCCGGTCATCGATGCCCGCGCGATCCTCGCAGAATCAGCTCATCGCGGCAATTCCAATGAGCGATCTCAATTCAGAGACTGCAGTTGTACTTGGCACGGAGCACAAAGAATTCGCCGCATCCGCGTTCTGCCGAACAATGTCATTCAGATGGATGATGGTGACGTTCGGGCCCCATCGTAAGCTCTGCTCAACCGCATTTTGCCTCCTCGGAATCGCGAGCTCATGTCCCAAAGCTACTTTCTGAGATCCAGGACGGTTCCTACGGTCGAGAAAATAATCACCCGTGTTCCTCCAAGCCCGATCGGCGGCATTCTTCGCGCGGCAGGAGGCGTTTCGGCCATGGCGATTGCCGGCCAGCTGACCCTCGTCGCCGCTATTCCCGTTTTGGCCCGGCTCTATTCCCCGGCAGATTTCGGGATCTTCACGATTTACCTGTCGATCGTAAACATCCTCGGTGCGATCGCAGCACTGCGTTTCGAGGCCTCCCTTTATGGGGTCAAGGACAGTGCGCAGGCATACGTGACTGTTAAGCTCATTCTCCTGGCTGTCTCGGTGACGAGTGTCCTGGCCTTTGCGGCAGGACTGCTGTGGGCGAGCATCGCTCCAGCGCGGGTTGGCCACCTCGCCTGGCTTGTTCCACTTGGGATGGGGGGCGCCGGTCTCGTCGAAGCAATGAATTGCTGGAGTCTGCGCGTAGGCCTGCTACGCGACTTTGCCCTCGGCCGCCTGATTTTGCCGGTGACCATGGCCCTGCTGCAACTAACTTTTGGGCTCGCCCATTTCGGAGGTGAGGCGATGGTGCATGCTCATATCCTGAGCCAATTCGTCTTTATCGGGATCCTCGGCTCTCGGATTCTGAGCAGGAAGGACATAGGCGGCATCGCCCGAGCGCCGTGGCGGACCGTCTTTGCCGTCGCCAGGCGAGAATACAAGTTTCCGTTGTTCGACATTCCCTCGGCCCTAGCGAGTTTTGCCATCATCAATCTTCCCGCAATACTCGTTGGTTCGCTGTTTGGCGCCGCTTTTGCCGGTTACCTGGGAGTTGCGTCGCGGCTGGTGACTGCACCCGTCACGCTGATCGCCAACCCGCTTAGCAATGTTTTTGTATCTGAGGCGAACAAAACCAGCAGTCGCGCCCATTTGCTCGGCACCGCGCACGGCCTCTTGATGCTTTCAGCCGGCGTCACTGCATTGCCAATATTAGCGCTTGGCCTAGCCGCGCCATATATCGTCGTTCCCCTCCTGGGCGCGCCCTGGGTCCCCGCCGCAGACATTATGACCGCGCTGGCGTTCATGGGTGCTACGCAGGCGTTGTCGACACCGCTTCAAGATGTCCCAGCTCTTCTGCGGCGGCAAGAGGTACGACTTCTCGTCGACGGCGCGCGGACGGCGCTTGTATTTGGCCCGCTACTCGCCGGTGCTGAGGCAGGTTGGGAACCACTCAAAGTCATTTATCTGATGGCGGCCGGGGGCGCCGTCGGGTTTGCACTGAAAACGGCGGCCTCTCTGTATCTTCTCCGCCACGACGTCGAACCAGTGGGAGCCGCCATACCAAAGCAGAGTCATCATCTCGAGGGAAAAACACCATGAAGCAATCGCAGCTTGATCAGCTTCTGACGACCGATGTGGTTGACCAACATCATCGCGCTGATGCTTCGCGACTGCGCCCTTTCATTTCAGTTGCCATCCCAACCTTTCGCCGACCGGACACGATCCGCCGGGCGATGGATAGCATTCTGAGTCAAGATTTTGCCAGTTGGGAGCTGGTCGTCAGCGACGACGAGGGCCGAGAGGGAGCGACCTGGGCAATCGTGGCCGAGTATGCACGGACCGAGCCTCGCATCCGAATTGTCGAGAACGGCCGTGGCCGGGGTCAGGTCGAGAATACCAACAACGCCATGCTCGCTTGCGTCGGAAAATGGATCAAGCTGCTCCATGACGATGACTGGCTGGCCCCAGGCGCACTCAAGACCTTTGCCGAGGTTTCAACCAAGCATCCCTCGGCTGCATTCATGACCTGTGCCGCGAACATAATCGAGGACGATCGGATGAAATTCCGATTGCCACCGCAAGGGCGACAACGGATCTCCGTCTACTCGAGCCAGCAATGCCTGACGGACCTCTATCTGGTCCGTACGACGCGGAGCCTTGGGATCATCCCGTCGACGCTGTTGATCAACCGCGACGTCATTCACGCGGGTTGCCTGATGCGCGCGCACAATTCAATCCCGGCCGGAGTCGACCAGCTGTTCTTTGTTGACCTGGCATGCCACGGAGACATGGTCGCGATAAATGACGGCTTGATCTTCTACGACGCGACGAATCACCCGAGCATCACTACAACCAAGAGCTTCGATGAAGTTGATCAAGTAACCCTTGCTGTCAAAGAGCTTAACTGGAATCTAATTCAGGATCGTAAACACCTCCCTCGCCCCGAGACTTTGTTACGGGCGCTACGGGTTGCTCGTATTCCTAGCAGATTCCACCAGCAGTCCTGGCGAGCGACGATCCAAGATGCCATGCAAATTCTTCGTCCATCAGTTATGAAAATTGCGAGCCAGCACATTCTTACTTACGTGTTCGCGATCCGCCCGAGACTGGGCCGGTTGCGTAGCCGGAGACGAATTTAGCGTGGCGGCATCGTCGAGGGCCTGCCTTGGGCCGGCTGCTACGCATTCTATACCGTCGAAGGCGGCTTTCCTTCGTCCAGGCTTCAGGGATAGCGAGATGACCATTTGTCCGGCGTGTGGCAGTGTATCAACCGCAAAATTGTTCGAAGTGACAGCAGACGAGGCCTCTCGACATTTCATCAATCCGCGTCAGGACCCCGATCGCTCTCGAAAGTTAACAAGCCACCTGTCGGATCTCTGGGGCAGTAACACTTGCGACATTCGCAAATGCGCAGATTGCGGATTCGGTTTCGCAGATCCGTTCGTCGCCGGCGGCTTTGAGTTTTATAACTTAGCCTGGGCGTACCCTTCTTATCCAACTATGAAATGGGAATATGCAAGGACAATCGAAGAGCTCGCGGGCCTGAATACTGGCGGAAAGACTGCTCTCGAGGTGGGATCGGGGTTCGGGTATTTTCTCGACCGCATCAACAACAAATTCTTCCATACTTCGGATATTTCTGCGGTCGACTACAACGAAACGGCGCGATCAGTTTTGGCGTCAAAAGGCTTCAAGACCTTTGCGAGCGATTTTCGGGAGGACAGCTTCGATTCTATGAAAGAGGCCTTCGATTTTATTTTCATGTTTCAGGTCTTCGAGCATATGGACCAAGTGGATGAGGTTTTTGCTCGCTTAAAATATCTTCTGAAGGCGCAAGGATCTGCCTTCATTGCCGTGCCAAATGAAAACAGAACGTACTATATGGAGTCTCACGGCTCGCTCGTAGACATGCCACCAAACCACATTGGCCGATGGACGAAAGAAGCCTTCGATGCCATATGTCGGCGGCACGGCTTGCAATTGAGCAAATGCGAGCGCGAGCCGTTCAATCTCGCCAAATTCCTGAAGCAAGACATCGTCCACAGCTTTTTGCGAAAGGGACAAAAACCAGGTAGTGTGAGTGAGTTCGTGCGGGCCCTGCCGCGAAGCAAAGCGCAACGAATGGCGCAAGGTTTGACTGCCCTTGCGATTTCACCGTCACGCTTGCCGGCATGGGCATACGCCATCAGGAACGCATCTACGATGGGCGGGAGCGCACTCTGGGCGAAAATCGACAAAGTCTCGTCACCTGCGCTACGGATTCATCGCCAAGCCAAGCAGTAATGAGCGGTGCGCCATGCCGCTTGCAGCGGGAAGGTGATTTTGACACCACCAGGCTGCGGGACCTGCCAAGCAGACGAAGGACGGCGTCAGGGGCGTCGCCTCAGGTGTGGGTTCCGGAATTCATGAATGCCCGTCCGGCGGCACTTCGGACCCACGCTCCGGATGGACCTCTCCGCGACAACCCCAGCTACTGGCGGATGGCCCGCGCCCAGCAGCCGATCGGCGTAGCGCCTAAAGCGGTGATTTTCAACCAGGCGGTGGCGGGAAGTACGCAACAATAAAAGCCGCGCTCGTCATGCCCTCTCCAGCAAGAGATCAGCGCTGTCCCCGAACCGGTAACCCGCGTGCTTCCTGAGATTAACCTTCGTGAGAACGCTGGCGACGGGAACCGAAGCTGGCGTATCGCCCGCAAGCAGGTCTAGAACGCCTCGCGCGATGCTGCGTCGCGTTTTCGCCCAGCGAACGGCGAAAAGAACCACGTCACCCCAGCCTGTCAGGAGTCTGGCCTCTGGTCCCTCAAGCCCCAGCGGTCCATTTATGATGACCACCCGATAGACCGAGTGCAGTTCATCTTTGAAAGGGGAGCCATCGACACTGGACAGCAAGGGCAGCAGATCCTCCGACGGTGCGAGCGCCATGAAATCGATTCCGATTGCCGACATTCCAGCTATCGCATCGTGCAGCGCACAACGGTCACTGATATAGTCTCCGAAAAAATTGTGCGGCTTACGTGCGCTGAATTCCTTCACAAACTCGCCTGTAAGGCGGCGGTCCGTGCGGTCCAGATCAATAAAGAGTACTCGCCCTCCAAGTCTGGTGGCCGCCAAGGCCATGCTCCATGCGAGCTCGGTCTTGCCATCATCCTCACCGCAGGATGTTATCAAGATTATGTTCGAGCAATCTCTCGCCCGTTGGGGCGCCGCGGCGACAAGCAGGGCCGTCACGGCGCGGCTGTATCTGGACTCCTGCTGGCCTGAAACCAGCTGCTGCAGTCGCTTCGCGTGCGTTGTGGCAGCCTGGGGTATTAGCCCGAGGCACGGAACCTTGAGCGCTGCTTCAGCTTCGGCCTCTCCGCGCAAGGTGCTATCGAAGCGTTGGCGGACAAGTATGAATATCCCCCCAATCAGGCCAAACACGACCATGCCGGGCGGAATAAGAAATATCGGCGAAAGAGTCGTTGGATTGGTAGGGGGCCACGCCGCTGAGAGAAGCCTGACTCCGGGGGATGGACTTGCAATACGCCGCGTCAAGTCTTGTTGCCGGGTCAAAAGGTCGTTGTAGCGCTGCGTCAGGATGCTGACCTGCGGCTCGAGAGCGCGCAATCCGGAAAGCCGGCCGGCTGTGTCGGCTACGACCGCATCCAGGACATCCTTGCGCTTTTGCAGCGCCGCAATCTGAGAGCGATAGATGTTGGCCTCGGCAGCGGCGCTGGCGATTTCTTGGTCAATCTGACGGTCGATCGCATCTGTGACGTCCTCATCTGTCGTGTCGTTGGCCTGGCGTGCCAAGAGATCGGCCAGCACCGGTGATCCGACGGCTTCGGCGATCGAGGCAACCGACGCGCCCCGCTTTCGCAAGTCCTGAATGTGTTGGAGTCGAGATTCCGATGCGGAGAGATCCGCTTTCGACAAGGAGATTTGCTGGGTAAGTTCGACTATCTCTTTGGCGGCATTGTCCGCTGCACCTTGGTCGACCGCGCCATGGCTCAGCCGATACCTCTCAAGACGATCGGTCGCTTCTGCGAGACTGTTTTGTGTAGCTGGAAGTCCGGCAACTATCGATTCGAGTTCCAGTCTGTCCGATGCTTGGCTTTTCCTTGCCAGATCGCCAATATACACTTGGGCGAACGTGTTGGCGATCAAGGCGGCCCGCGCCGGATCGTGATCGGTGAAGCCGACACTGATGACCCTCGATCGCAGCTCCTGGCCGATCCTTATACCCTTGCGCAGTATCTTGAGCTCAGCCGCATCTGGCTCCGCCGGAGTGCTTCGCGGCCAAATTTTGGCTAGCAGATCGGCTGTACCCGAGCGCTTCGGCGGCTCAAGGCCCGCAGGGTTAGCAGCAGAATTTTCGGTGCCAGCATCAACCTTTGTAGTACTGTTGAGAGCGTCCGTTTTGCGCAACGCTGCCACCACGCTTCGCAGATGGCTTTGCGACGAGAGCATGGTTATATGGTCGTCAATGCTGGAATCCAGCGCATCCTGAGCAGAGACCAAGCCGCCGGCAGGTCCCGCTCTGCTGGGTGCGTCGACGATCACCTGTGTGGTGGCTTCATACAGGGCAGGCCGTGCAAGACCGGCAAGCGCGGCTAATACGCCGCCGCTGACGACCATGGTCATCAGGAACCATTTTTTTCTTGCCAGGGTAACGAGGAGCTGATGGAACGGGGTTTGCGTGTCCATCTGTTCGCGTAGCTGACGTTTCATGCGCGGAGCGATTTCGCGCGCAGGCACGTGCATTTCGTTAACGTGCGGAAGGTGGATGCGGCTAACTATGGACCCTTCCATCTTAATCTCCTGTAAGTTCGGGCACGCGAGAACCCGTTGCGGGCGGCGATGGCCGCCTTGCCTCGTTGTGCCAGGCCTGGAACATCAAAGCGGGCCACAATTTGCGAGAATGGTCGTGCCTGCCATCAACGTGATCGCGCCAGCACGCATCGAGCTCCGCAAGGTCGAAAATCCCGTCTCCGGACAAGCGCATATCGGCGACAAGATCGTTTGCCCAACTGAGCAGCGGGCCTCTCAGCCAGACTGCTATTGGAACATCAAAACCCTGCTTCGGCCGCTCGATCAGCCGCTGCGGAACGTACCGGCGCAACAACTGACGAAGGATCCACTTGCCTTTGCCATTACGAACCTTCGTATTCGTCGGCAGGCGCCAGGCAAATTCGACAACACGATGATCGAGCAGCGGGCACCGCCCCTCGAGGCTATTGGCCATGCTGGCGCGGTCCAGCTTCACCAATATATCCCCGGGCAGGTATCCGGCCATATCGTCATACAAAAGCCGGGACAGCAGCCCATCAAGCCGGTGCTCGACGTGAATTGATGAGGATGGCTGGTGGAGGCTCAGGTTCTCGGTCGATGATCCCGTAAGTCGCCGATACAACTCGTCCTCATTGGCTGCAGCGAGCAGCTGAGCGAGGCGATTCAGCCGATCCCCCCGAAGCGCATGCCGTGCACCCTCCGAAAGCGGCAGCTTGCCGACGAGATCGTGACGGGCTGCACGGGCCAGTAACCCAGTGCCTGCCGCGAGCGCCCGACGCAGTGCTGACGGCAGAGTATGCTGTCGTCGCAGACGGGCCGCCATGAAGTGGCGGGCGTAGCCGGCGAAGCATTCATCGCCACCGTCGCCCGACAGAGCCACCGTAACGTGCCGGCGGGCGAGCCGCGCCACCAGCAGAGTTGGTATCTGCGATTCGTCAGCGAAAGGCTCATCCCAGATCTGCGGCAGTTCTGGAATGACGTCGCGCGCTACGGCAGCCGAAAGGTGGAGTTCGGTATGGTCGGTGCCCAGATGCCGCGCGACTTCCGCGGCGTGCGGAGCCTCATCGAACCCGCCCTCTCCGAAAGCGATCGTGAACGTGCGCACGGGCTTTTCCGATTGAGCCTGCATCAGGGCCACAACCGTCGAGCTGTCTATTCCGCCCGACAGGAAGGCCCCAAGCGGGACGTCAGCGATCATGCGCTCCCGAACGGCAAGCCGAAGCAGGCCGTCCAGTTCATCGGTGAGTTCCTCGTCGCTGCCGGCGACCTGCTCCGTCCGCCCTTTCGTGGCGGCTTCGGCCAGCGACCACCAGTGTCGAATGCGATGCGACAGGGAGGCGACACTGCGTTCCCCGGAGAACTCAGCGGCCGTTACCGACAGGACCGAACCCGGCGGCAGCTTGAATACGCCTCGCCAAATGCAGCTGTCATCCGGTACCCATCCCTTCGAAAGCATTGCCGCGGCCGCATCGATATCGAGCTCCTGGCAAAACCCTGGAAAACGGTTGATCGCCTTCAACTCGGAAGCAAAAACAAGTGCATCGCGTGTTGAGGCGACATAAAGCGGCTTTTTGCCCATTCGGTCGCGGGCGAGATGGAGCGTCCTTGTCTTAAGGTCCCATAATCCTAAAGCGAACATGCCGGCGAAACGCGTGAGTGCTTTTTCGAGGCCCCAACTCTCAACTGCGGCGAGCATGACTTCGGTATCGCTGGCGCTCCGAAAATGATGGCCTGTACTCTCCAGCTCACGGCGCAAATCACGGAAATTGTATATTTCGCCGTTGAATGTGATGACATATCGGCCGCTTTCGGAATGCATCGGCTGACAGCCAGCCTCCGACAAGTCAACGATTGCCAGCCGCCTGTGACCGAAGGCGACACCCGATTCACAGTTTACCCAGAATGCCTCGCCATCCGGCCCGCGGTGGCGAAGTGCGGCCGTCATCTGCCCTATTGCCCTGAGCGGCCTCGTGTCCGCTGAATCGGATGCAAGAAGAATTCCGGCAATACCACACATACCATTACCCCGGATTGTTGGAGATTGCAGAAACTGCTTTCGGCGTACCGGCGACAAGGCAGATGGTCAGCGCAAACCACACGATCGGGTGGCGGATGATCAGGTGCGGCATCCCGAAGATGATGATTGACACCACGAGCGCTAACAGCGCGTCGAGCTTCGCACGCCAAACCGACATGATGGCGGCGCCGACGATCCAGACCAGCGCCAGAACCGCAATGAGACCACCTTGAGTGTACAGGTCCAGGATCGTGTTGTGAGCCTCGAAGGGTCGTTCCAGAAATTGCGAGTCGAACACTGATGGGCGCTCGAGATGCGGACCTGGACCAAGGCCAAGCGATCCGGACTCGGCGCCCTTCTCCAACGCTTCGTCCCAGAGATGCACGCGGAGCGCGGCGGTTTCCGCAGTAGCCTCGCCGCCCTTGTCCTTGGTCAGGCCCTTGGCGAAGTTTTCGAGGACGCTCGCCTCCGTTACGGCATAGGGGGTTATCGCCATCGCCAACGGAAGGATACCGACAAGCAACAGGAGGACGGCTTGCCGTGAAAAGCTGATCCCGTTGCCACCGGTCTTGAGCCATGTCCTGATCCGCAGCCCGAGGAATGTCAGGCAGGTCAGGATGCTGGTGTACAAATAGGTATCGCTCTTTGTCAGCCTCCCGACATAGAAGGTCAGGAACAAGCTGGCGATCCCAAGAAACCTGCCCCATCGGTTGCTGGTGGTGGTCGCAAGATGCAAGGCTAGCGGGCCAAAGATTGCGCAGTAGAGCGCGAGCTGGTTTGGATTATGCGACCAGCCACGAAAGCGGTCCCAGTACCAGGGATCGACGCCAGCTCGGGGGATCCAGCCCCAGCCCTGTCCCAGCTGAATGGCAAGGGCCATATTCGCGATGCCCACAACCCACCAGCCAGTACGACGCAGACGGCGATCAGCCTCGGGTTCTGCAGCGGCAAGGCACGTGACGCTGACCAACAGCAGGTAGGCCATCGTATCGTGCATCAGGCCCGTCAGGTACAGAATTGTGGTCAGATAGCCGACAACGGTGCCGACCCCGAGAGCAAGCGCCATGATCGTCCAGTAGCTTGCAAGGAGTGTCAGCGCCGGCCTGGTCTCCAGGCGACCGCCGGCCAGCACGCGCGCAATCGAGAGCATGATCCAAAGCACAAGGAGTAGTTCGCCAATCCCCAAGGGCGATCCAGGAATGTCGAGTTGCACCGCATAGGTCATTGCGAGGCCGCAGGCCAGGATCGCGTCCCGGATCATCGGCGCACATCCAATCTGCTTCTCGCAGCACCCTCTCCAAACAAGATCGGAGACGCCGGTCGGGCGAGATCGCTGTGGGATTTGGCGCCAAGGATATTTTTGTACAGATCGCAATATTGGGCCACCACCCGCGGCAGCGCGAACTGCTCCCGGACAAGTTCGACAGAACGACCGCCCATGACTTTTCCGCGACTGCGGTCGGACAGGATGTCAACTATTCGAGATGCAAGGCCATCGGCGTCGTGCGGTTGGACAAGGTAGCCGTTCCATCCATCCTCGACCACTTCATTGCAGCCGGGCATCTTTGAGGCGACGATGGGCAATCCCGCCAGCCCTGCCTCGAGCAGGACGCGCGGGATTCCTTCTCGATATTGTGTGGGGAAGGCGAACACGTCGGCCATACCAAGAAGGGCTGGAACATCGCGTCGTGGGCCAAGCGCGATGACATGAGGAGCGTGTCGATCGATTTCCAACTTGTCGACTGCAAATGGACCTTCGGACTCCCAAGGGCCGACAAGCACGAAACGAGCATTAGGCCTTTTAGAAAGGACGCGGGGGACTGCTTGAAGCAGTACCGGGATGCCCTTCTGGCGGGTCAACCGGCCAACAAAAATTACGATCTCTGCTGACTGGAGCCCGAGTTCCTGGCGCATTTTCGTTGCCGGCGGAGCAAGATGCCTCGCCATGGCGAACGCATCGACGTCGATGCCAGAACTGCGGATGACTCTTCCGCTGCCGGGTTCAATCAATCGAAAGCGCTTGAAGAAAGCCTCATCGTCCCGATTCTGAAACACCGTCGCTGCCGTCCAGAAGGAGGCAAGCCATTGCAATCCGCAAAAGATTGGACGCAACGCCAGAGCCCGCGGTTCCAGCGAGGAGAATGTCCAGCCCAGGCCGTTGATCGTGCGCACGACCGGCACCGTTCCGCGCACCGAAAACGGTGCCAGCAGGTTGGGCTTGGTGTCGAAACTTTGGACGATGTCAGGCCGGAGTTCCGCAACCAATTTCCGAATCGCTCTTACGGCGGTCCACTCGCCACTGCCGCTGGCAAATCGGTCGAAACCGTAGCGGCGATGCGGAATGCCATGCCGCAAAAACGCAGCCTCATCGCCGGTCGAAACTGCAGTGACCCGGAAGCCGCTTTCGCGCAGCGACATTAGGAACGGAATTCTCAGGGCGTGATCTTCGCCTCCCACACAAACGAGATGCGGATTCATCCCGAAGCTCCCGTCCGTGCGCCGTGTTTCGGCCGCGTGAAGTAACTGCCTTTCGCATCTGCTTTCATGGTTTTGCTTCGTTACTTCTGTGCGCGTGAAAGGGTACGGTAGGAGGAGGCTTGCCTACTGTCCTCGTCTGTTTGAATGAGGTAAACCGCATTGGGATCACGGCCTTACGCATATCGCGAAGCACCTCGACAGCATCTTGTGGGTACGCGGATGAATTGCGCCTCGAACTCTAGGGAGTTGTGCCAAGCCGGACTCGCCACTGATAAGACAACCGAAGAAAGCGCTTCCGACAGTCGTGCGCTGTACGGCTGCTCTACGCTGGGATTCCTAAGCTCCCTGTCCGGGTCCGCGTGCTACCAGGCATGATGATCAGCCCCTCAGCCACAACCCCTGACGCGACTTGCCTCCTTGCGACCAGCGGATAAGCCGATTCGACCCCCTCCGATGTCGGAAACCTGATCTGCCGACCGATATCCGGCGACGAGCGCGCAGACGCCTACAACTTGTCCACAACTAATTGGTTGCGGCAATGAGACTGTGGAGGGGCTTGGCTCTCAGATTAAACGTTTGTCTGATCTCTAAATTGGCAGATGAACAGTCGAATAGAAATTTATTTCACAATTGCATTCCGCAACACGCAAGCTATTTTTTAGACCATGAAACTACCGATCTCCAATTAAATCAGATAATCTGGATAGATATACGGACGTAAAGCGATGATATTCTTGATATCTATTGAATATCTCTATTTAGATTTCTCCTTCCGTGCGAGCGTTCCTATTTCCCGAGGCCGCTATCAGATCCTCTGCGCAATAGCGGCCATAGCTTCGCAAACCGCCCCTTCGCAGATCAGGGATAGATAAATCGGGAATGCCAATTACCTGAGCGCGAGAGCAGGGACCAGGCACCGCAACCCCGGCAGTCATTCGGCAGTTGTCCCTCGCTCATAAACGTCGGCCGAACAGTTTTTTACGTCGCTTAAGTCTTCCTCATGAGCGAGTGCGGCAGGCGCTCCGACTGGGAACCGCCCCTATTCTCACCTTGAGCGGTTTCCTACATTGATTTGATCTCGATCACGGAGATCTGCCGACCGATATAAGATGATGAGCGCAGATGCCTACGAATTGTCCACAACTAATTGCTTACGGCAGTGAGACTGCGGAGCGGCTTGGCTCTTAAGTTAACGTCTGTCTTATTTTCATCTCGTAAGGTAAATTTATAAATCAAAACAAACCAATAATGTAACGTCCCCGTAATACAAAAGGTCATGAGTTGCGAATCTACAGCTGCTTCAAAATAAAGTCGCGATTCCGCCGGGATTGTGACCTCAGAAAGCGATAAATTTCTTGTCTACAATCGGTTTTGCCAAAATAAGCCACAATGCGTGCAGCATTTCTACAAACGCTCAATGATTCTATCAACGGGTGTCTGTATGTGATTTGGCGCTAATATACACCCTCTAGTAGGTAGGCCTCGGGCGCTATCGAACGAGAAAAAAGGAATATTGGATGGCAACTCTGCACTACACCTCGGGTGGTTCCGCCACCGAAATTGCAACCGCCGGCTTCAATTTGGCCGACGTTCAATATGCTAGCCAGGTTAACGCATTGCCGGATGGCATGAAGGGCCTGGTCTATCTCAATGAGCATGAGGGCGTGACCTCATCCTTCATCGAGAAAATGACCCCCTTCCTTGGCAATCCGAACGTGTTTGGGTTCTATCTTGTTGACGAGCCCGATCCCACCGGCAGGTGGGGCACCTACGCAACCGCCGAGAACCTGAAGGCGGAATCCGACTGGATCCATGAGCATTTTCCAGGCGCCAAGACCTTCATCACCATGATGAACATGGGATCCCCGACCAATCCGGATTTTACGAACACCTACAATCCGGCCAACACGCATATCGACTATTTCGGCATAGACCCGTATCCGGTGCGCACGGGAACGGACACGGTCGACTACGACATGATCGATCGAGCCGTGGCTGCAGCGGTGAAATCCGGCATCCCGGCTAACAACATCGTTCCGGTCTATCAGGCCTTCGGCGGCGGTAACTGGGAGACTTCCGACGGCGGAAGACAGGTCATGCCCACCCCCGAACAGATGCAAACCATGATCGATCATTGGGCCGCACTGGTGCCGACGCCCGGCTTCGACTACACCTATAAATGGGGAACGCAGAACGGCGACACCGCGCTTGAAAGCTCGTCCGAACTGCAAGCCGTTTTCCGGGAGCACAACCTCGCTACCACCGGAGCCGAACATTCCGACACCACCACCAGCGACGGCAGCGCTACCGCGACACCCCCTTCCGACGCCGCCACCAGCGATAGCACTTCGACTGTGACTGCCCCTTCCCATGACGCCACCGGCGACAGCAGTTCAACTGCGACTGCCCCTTCCCATGACGCCACCGGCGACAGCACTTCGACTGCGACGGCCCCTTCCCACGCCACCAGCGACGCCAGTGCTGCCGCGACGCCCCCTTCCGACACCGCCACCAGCGATAGCACTTCGACTGTGACTGCCCCTTCCCACGCCACCAGCGACGCTAGTGCTACCGCGACACCCCCTTCCGACACCGCCACCAGCGAAAGCAGTTCGACTGTGACTGCCCCTTCCCATGACGCCACCGGCGACAGCACTTCGACTCCGACCGCTGCTTCCGGCGCTACGACCAGCGATGGCAGTGATAGCAAGACCGCGCTTTCGCACCTCCTCGCTGGCAATAGCAGTTCGACGGACACCGCCGCCTCCGGCGCCACCACCAGCGATGGCAGTGATAGCAAGACCGCGCTTTCGCACCTCCTCGCCGGCGACGGCAGTACGACGGACACCAACCACGATAATGCCGGCGACAAGGTAAGCGAGGACGGCGGCGTTGGCCGCCTGTTGGCTGCGTTGAGCCATTCTCTTTCGGCGGGCTCGGAGCTTCTCCCGACCAACGACCCATCCGACAAGACGGCTACCAGCCTGATCCGCCACGGGTTCGCGCAAACCGTCCAGCCCGATGAAAATGTCGGCGCCCAGGCAAAGAACGGCGCCGCCGCCGAGATCATGTCCGGTCACGGAGGCAACGATGCCTTCGACTTCAGCAAGCTCCAGGACAAGCTCCACCTCGATCAAGCCGCTCTTACCGAGCTTAAGTCGGGTGGGCTTTCTTTGCATGCTTCCCCTGCTGATACGGCCACCGATGATGGTTCCCACCACATCATCTTTGACAGCTCAACCGGGTCGCTCTCTCTCGACAGCGACGCGGTCGACGGCGCAGCTCAAGCGCAGCTCGCCACCCATCTTCCGTGGCAGCACCACTCTTTGATCTAAAAACCGGAGCGGCGGACCTTCGACTCGAGTCGTGTCCGCCGCTCCGTCTTTGTTCAATTGCGCCACGGAAGCTTGACCAAGGAAGATGCGATACCGGCGGACATCCGACAGATCGAAGTTGGCCGCTTATCGCCAATGCGAATTTCGGATTCGCCACACTCTAAGCAGTCTCGGCAATTTTCAGCACGGTGTCGATCTCGGCCATCACCGCTGCCGGCAGCGGCCCTTTTTCCAGCGCGCCGAGATTGTCCTCGACCTGCTCGGGCCGCGTGAAGCCGGGAACCGGCAGGGCGATTGCCGACTTGGCGAGTATCCAGCCGAGCGCGCCCTGCGCAAGCGTGCGACCGCCCGAGGTGAGCAGGTCGCGGATTGCCGAGAGCCTTGACAGATAGTGCGGGTTGGCGGCGCCATCCCTGAAAAACACCATCCATTCGGCATTCCCGCCGCGCACATCGTTGGTGGGCAGCCGCATGGCCGGCGTGTATTTGCCGGTGAGCAGCCCCATTGCCAGCGGCAGCCGGCTGAACGAGACGAGGTTCTCGCGCGCCGCAACGGCCATCAGCTCGTTCGCCGGGGTAAACACATTGAAGTCGTTCTCTACGGCGACGAACCCCTCGCGCGGCGCGTAGGCGGCAAGCCTTTCGCGGTGATCGGTGCTCCAGCCGAAGCCGCCGATCTTGCCCTCCTGGCGCAACAGGCCGAGCGTATCGAACACCTCGCCGGCGCGCTCGATCGTATACTCGTTGATATGTAGCAGCACGACGTCGATACAATCGCGCTGCAGGCGCTGCCGCGAATTGTCGATCGATGTCCGGATCGCCGCGGCAGAGGCATCCTCGGGTGCGATCTTGCGCGTTTCGGGATCGCCGAAATAGCCGACCTTGGTGACGATGACGGCTTCGTCCTTACCCTTCAACGCCCGCCCGAGGATCAGTTCGGCATTGCCGGCGCCATAGGCGGCAGCCGTGTCGAACACCCGCGCCCCGATCTCATAGGCCATCGCCAGCGCGGCTTGCGACCTGACATCGTCGACCTCGCCATAGACTGTCGCCGTGTCACGCCAGCGCGCGGGGCCACCCGCCGCCCAGGTGCCGATGCCGATGCGCGGTACCGAGCGGCCATCCCAAAGCATCATCATCTGCATGCCCGGTTCCTCAACGACGCAAGCTGGCGCGGCGGGCACGCTCGCGGATCTCTTCGCGAGAAATGCCGGCATCCGCCAGTGTGCTGTCCCGGGCCTGCCTCAAGCTCGCAAGCGTCTGGCGATAGGCAATCCAGCGGGCGAAACGGTATCGAAGTTCATCCAACATGATCGTCTCCTTTGGCCCGCAGAATGCCCGCGCGCCTGGGTTGATCGAAAGCGCAAAGCATCTGCGCCAATCGCATGCGCGATCGAAAGGGTTGAGTTCGCTTCTTGGCCAGCCGAGGCGCTTGTCACGCCCCGCCAGGCAGGATTGTCCAACGCCTCCATACTTGCGCGTGGTGCTCGCTTCGCGCTACAGCCACGGTCGCAAGGAGTTTTTCATTTCTGCAAAATGGATATCGGCTGGGACGATCTCAGGTTGTTTCTCGACGTTGCGCGGCTGGGTGGCTTGAGCGCAGCGACGGGAACCACGCGCCTCAGCGCAGCCACCCTTGGACGACGCGTCACCGCGCTCGAAAAGCAGATCGGCGAACCTCTGTTCGTGCGCCAGCAGACCGGCTATCGGCTGACCCCGGTCGGGGAAGAACTGCTGCGGCGCGCCGAAGACGTCGAGGCGGCAATGCAGTCGCTGACCCGCTGGCGCGAGGGAAATCTGCCCGACCGCATTGTCCGCATCTCGGCCGGGCCATGGACCTCGGCCTTCGTTTCCGCCCATATCGGCGAGATCTGGACGGTCGATGACGGCATAAGGGTGGAGCTTGTCACCACCACCGACCGGGTCGACATCGGCCGGCGTGCCGCCGACATCGGTATCCGCAGCAAGCGCCCGACCGAGCAGTGGCTGGCCGGCCGTCAGAGCGGCAAGGTCGCCCACGCCATTTATTCCGGACGCCACCTGATCAACGGCATCGCCGCCGGATTGTTCGTCGGCGTCACCGGCGAAGGCGCAAACATTGCCTCGGCACGCTGGCTGCAAGCCCATCACGGCGACCGCATCGCCGTACGCGGCAACAACACCCATTCGGTGCGTGAACTGGTGGCCGCCGGCGCCGGCCTTTCGGTCTTTCCGTGCTTCGTCGGTGACGGCGATCCGCGGCTGGTTCGCGTCGCTCAGCCTATCCCCGAACTCGAAACCGACCAATGGATCGTCACCCATCACGAGGAACGTCACTCCCCGCCGGTACGGAAAGTCGCCGACCGGATCGCCGCCTTGATGCGGGCGCACCAGCCGCTGTTTCGCGGCGAGACGCCGATCCGGTAAGCCTCAGGCGTCGATCGGCCGCCAGTGGATCAAGAATACTTTGGTGGGCCGGACGATGTGCCGCTGCCGTTGATTTAATTGATTTTTTTCGTGTGCCAAAATCAGAAACCTTTCCGTATAGTTCCGCGACAATCAACCAGTCGAACATATGGCGCACTTGAGGACGACAAACCCGTGAAGGTGACGTAAGAGCTTTCGGCTGCGGTGCATCGGGGGCTGGTCACATATGCTGAAGTCCTGCGCTGGAGCCAGGCAAAGACGTCTCCGGTCCCATAAGGCCCATTCCTCCGTGATAGAGCACTTCATGGCCAGGGATCGAGGTTTAGCCAAGGCATGGCGCGACAGGAAAGATGCGGTATCACTCTGAACGCGGCGGCATCGCTCGAGCCGGCTCATAGCCGTATGCTTCGCCCTGACGCACCACGCGACCGATGCCCGGCCAGCCAAGGTGCGCGCCGGCGATCCACGTCCCCGCCTCGGCCGCGTCACTGAAAACCTTTAGGCGGGTTGTGCGCGCGGTCAGCTGATCGTCGTCATAGCCCCAACTGAACGCGGGATTGCCGAACTGCAAGGCCGGCACATGAACGATGTCCCCGAAGAATAGGAAACGGTCCTCGTCCGTGTCGAACGCGTAGCCGGTATGACCGGCAGCATGACCGGGCAGGGCGACCGCCCTCAATCGCTCACCCACCTGGTCGCCATTCTGGACGGGCTTCAGCAGGGGCCGGAACTGCGCAAGTTGCGCGTAAGCGAAAAAGCCCTCCACAGCCGCCTCGGGAATTACGATCGCCTTCAAGTTTGGAAAGAGCACTCGGCCGTCGGGGGTCAAAAGTCCGTGCACATGATCCTGATGGGCGTGGGTGAGCGCCAAGACCGTGATCGAAGCCGGGTCGATCTTGGCTTCCGCCATGGCCTGCTCAAGACACCCCACTGTCGGGGCCCAACCCCCTCCTCCGCTGTCGATCAGAACGCCGTCAACGCCTGGACCTGCGAGCGCGAAGCAATTGACAGACAGGCGAAGCGCCCCTGCCTGCGCAGCTTGCGGCACCGGATTGTCCTGCGGGTCCCGCAGAAGGTCTGCCGGCATCTCGATGTAACCGTCCGAGAGCGACCAGACGCGCCACCTTCCCGACGTGCTACCGAGCACGTTGTTGGTCTGCGATGTCACGATCATAAGGCCACCTGCCGCAAACGAAAATGGAGGATAGGTTCGATTATCACTATTGGCTCTCTGCATCCTCTGCGCAAAAGCGCGGGGAAACCGATGAAGATTAATCCGGAAAGCACCCGATCTCGATAAGCCACGGATTGGAAAATGATCGTTGACCGATCTGCTAGCTTCGCGGCGATGCCAGCTCTTGTTGCATGCCCATGTAGATTCCTCCCTTCGTAAGCTCGTCAATCATCTGATTTATGCGCTTTCGGCGTGTTTCCGGGTGACGGGCGCGCTCGATCCAATGCAAGTAATCATTACGCTGATAGGGAGGCCGTTGCTTGAAAGCAGGCATCAGATTTGCGGCCTCGAGCTCTGCACGCAAACTGTCGGGCATTTTAGCCAACGGACGTTTCAGCAAATCACGTCTCCGCCATTCGAATCCTGATGCTGAAATAGATCACAAGTCAGCCCTCGCGCCTGCGAGACCGCAGCCGGCCTGGCGACAGCCCTTTCAATCGGGTCACGACGCGATTCATATGGGCCTGGTGAGTGAAACCCGCGTGCTGAGCAATCTCGGCCAGCGGCAGATCGCTATTTTCCAAAAGCTCGACCGCGCGATCAACGCGGCGGCGTAAAATGAATTGATGTACCGGCAATTGCGTCGCCTCGCGAAAGGCGGCGGTGAAGGCGCGTCGTGGCATTCCCGCGATTCCGGCAAGATGGTCGATCGACACCCCCTTTTCCAGATCGCCGTCAATCGCAGCGAGAACCCGGTCGAACCGCTGCGAGGTTAGGACCGGAGACTTCTGCTGCCGCTGACGTGCATGCCCGAGACGGAGCAGGTTCGCGAAAACCAGGCCCAGCGTCCATTCGCGGACGATGGAGTTGGCTGGCGGGTCGCCTTCGAGGCGTCGGCACAACTCGGCCACCAGCGAATCGCGTATCGGTCGATCGGTCAGGATTACCAGGTCCTCGGGGGTCCCGCCTGCGGATACCAGGAGCCTTGACGCCAGAGCGGAGTCAACGGTGATCATCGTCAGCTCGCGCGGCTCCTCGATCTTGAACCGCGTGGCACGCTCAGGAAGGCTGAGCAGCAGGTCGCCGGGGCGGGTGAAGACGCGCCGCAGCCCGCGGCCAAGATCGATCTCTGCATAGGATGAACCGCTGCGAATCACACGCAGCTGAACGACTCCGGCCGGCGCATGGCGATAGTCGCCGGCAGGAAAGAACAACCTCTTTGCACTTGCCGCGGTCACCATCGTTGTACCGGGCGTCCGGACGCAAGTTCCTGCAGGACTTCGATGATCGATCGCCGCATCCTCGATCCTTGACGTCTACACTTTGGCCCGTTTGAATGGTCCACCAGGCGCATCGTTTGCCAGCGCAGTCAGTTCACCAATCCGGGGCACAAAGATGTTGTGCAGTGTCTGGATCATAATGGTCATTTCACGCTGAATTTGCAGTTCCTGTGCGGCGGGAAACAATGTGTCCTGCAAGAAGAGTTCCAGGCCTGCCTTGTCGTCCCATATCTCGATGATGCGATAGCCATCGTCGGTGGCATGCGCGATGTGCTGGTAGATGCCGCCAGCCGGCCGTTTCTCCACGCCGATCCGATCGAGGATGCGGCTATAATCTTCGGCCGTCAGGCCGGCAATATCAAGTGTCGTCACTACGGCCATGGTTCATCCTCGCTGCTGATAGTGGTTGTTTGACGTGGAGTTCTTGGACGGACCCCGGATCCTATTGGGCCGATGTCGTTTGGCATCGCCGTCCTGACGGCGAGTTTGACTCTCGAACTTCACCGAAGGAGCGGCCTTTGGTCCTCAGCCACCGAGCGCCTCGATGACAAGACGGGCGGTAGCCGCTCCGGAGAAGTTCTGCTGGCCGGTGATCAAATTGCCGTCGCGCACGGCAAAATCGCGCCACAGCCCGGCCTGAACATAATTCGCGCCGAGCGCACGCATCTCATCCTCGATCCGCCATGGCATCAGATGCGTACCGTGCGGCAGCGCGCCCATCTCCCAGACGGCATTATCGGCGAAGTCTTCCTCGACATTGGCGAAACCGGTAACAGTGCGCCCTTTGGCCAGCAGCTCGCCGGTTGAGAGGCGCGCGTAGCGCAGCAGCGCGACGCCATGACACAAGGCGGCCGCGACCTTGCCGGCCACGAAAAAGTTGACGAACAGCCGCTGCAACTCGGTTGCGCCTTCGAAGGTGAACATCGGCGCCTGGCCGCCAGCGACGACGATCGCGTCGAACGCGTCGACCGACAGCTCTGCGATGGGCCGGGTCGTCTCCACCAGCGCCGCCAGTTTCGGCGTCGACAGGAAACCGAGCGAGATCAGATCCGTATCCGAATAGCCGGACGGATCGCGCGGATCGCTCAACGCATCCGCCTCGCATTTGCCGCCCTCAGGCGAGAAGATCGCGACTTCGTATCCGCGCTCGGTGAAGGCGAGCCAGGGATGAGTTAACTCGCTCCACCAAAACCCGACCGGCCAGCCTGTGGTGGTTGAAACAGCCGGGTTTGAAAGGACCATCGCGACGCGTTTGGGATGCCGCGGGTCGAGTGGGTTGGAATCGCGCACGCTCATCGCGCCAACTCGACTGGTTCGCCAAGATTCGCCCAAATCGTCTTGTATTGGGTGTAGCTTTCCCATGCCTCGCGGCCCTGCTCGCGGCCATAGCCGCTCATCTTGAAGCCGCCGAACGGCGCATTAGGATGGTATTTGTGCCAGCAGTTCAGCCAGACCGTGCCTGCCTTGATCCGGTCGGCGAGCCGCAAGGCGCGGCCGAGATCGCCGGTCTGGATGCCCGAGGCGAGCCCGTAGCTGGTGTCGTTGGCGATCCGGATCGCGTCCTCCTCGCTGTCGAATGGAATCACCGGCAGGACGGGGCCGAAAATCTCTTCGCGCGATATCCTTAGGTCTTTGGTCGCATCGGCGAAGATGGTCGGCTCGATGAAGAGGCCCTTGCCGTTGACCTGGCGGGTGCCGCCGCCCGCGGTCAGTCGCGCGGTGTGCTTGCCCTCTTCGACATAGCTCAAGACCTTGTCATACTCGCCGCGCGACGCGATCGGCCCGATCATGGTCGCAGGGTCCAGCGGATCGCCGAGCGTCGCCGACTTCGCCATGGCGCTCAGCTTCTCGACAACCTCGTCATAGCAGGCGCGTTCGACCAGCAGGCGCGATCCGGCGACGCAGACCTCGCCCTTGTTCCAGAAGATGCCCCAGAAGGCTGCCTGTATCGCGGCATCGATATCGGCATCGGCAAAAACGATATTGGGACTCTTGCCGCCGAGCTCCATGGTCAGGTGTTTCATCGTCCCGGCACCGTTGCGCATGATGCCCTGGCCGACGGCGGTCGACCCGGTGAAGGCGATCTTGTCGACGCGGGCATCGTTGACCAGCGCGTCGCCGATGGTGCCGCCCGGCCCGGTGAGGAGATTGTAGACGCCTGGCGGCACGCCCGCGTCGAGGATGACTTGCGCCAGGGCGAGGGCCGTCAGGGGCGTGTCGGTCGCAGGCTTGTGAACGACCGTGTTACCCGCCGCGAGTGCCGGCGCGATTTTCGAACAGGACAGCGCGAGGGGAAAATTGAACGGGGTGATCGCAGCGACCACGCCGAGCGGCTCACGCCGCGTCAGGATCCTGATATTTGGTTCGTAGCTGGTACGATAGGCGCCGTCCATCGCGCTCATGGCGAGCCCGCCGTGAAAGCGGAACAGTCCCGAGCAGTGCGGCATGATGATATCGCGGAAATCGCGATAGGGCATACCCATATCCATCGCCTCGCGCACCGCGAAATCCTCGGCGCGCTCGTCCATCAGATCGGCGATGCGAAACAGGATCTTGGCACGCTCCTCATGATGCGTCCGCGCCCAGGGTCCTTGCTCGAAAGCCCGCTGCGCGGCCGCGACGGCATCGCTCGTATCGGTGACGCCCGCCTTCGCAATATTGGTGATCGCCGCCTCCGTGGTCGGATCAAAAGTCGTCGAAGTCTCGCCACTGACGGCATCGCGCCATTGGCCATCGATCAGCAGACGTCCTACTGGAATCGCCTTGCGCCGCGCGGGTAGATAATCAGTCATGAACCGGTTCCGTCCTGTCGAATGAGATTGAAGGAAATTGTCGGCCCCATCCCGCGCCGATAGGCGAGCTGGACCAATAGCAGCATCATCGGCTCGATCAGGCGCGAGGCCGTGAGATCGCCGACATCGACCGGCATTGTCGGTAGATCGGCGAGAAGCCGGCAAACCGCCGCCTTGGCATCAGCGTCATTGCCGGCGACATAGCTCATCACCGGATCGCCGTTGAGACGCGGATCATCCCTGTCAAGCAATTCGGCAAAGGTCGGAATGCACTTGACGACAAGCGCGCCCCGCGCGCGCCTCTGAACCTCCTCGCCTACAGACGTCGTAGTGCCTAGCAGCATCGTGGAAAGGTCAGGCGCGACTGCATTGGTATTGTCCCAGACGATCTTGCCCGACAAATCGCCAAGCGCGCCCATCACCAACTCGAGAGCCGGCCATGGCGTCGCCAGGGCAATTACGTCGGCCCATCTTGCTACTTCGTCAGGGGCACCGAAGCCAACATGGAGGGTTGCCGCGATTGCGCGCAACTTGCCTTCGTCACGACTGAAGCTGAGGCGAATTTCGTGCCCGGCGAGGCCAAGACGTTTCGCCAAGGCCTTCCCGAGCGAGCCTGGTCCGATGATCGCAACTTTCACAACTGCCTCCCGACACGCGATCGGGCTTGCCTAGCATCATTGCAGTCGCGCTTATTTCACGAATTGCCCTTGCACGATCGGGCGCACTCGTCACATGGGTCGGCGCCAATTGGCATCCGGATCCGCCGCGCGCTCACGCCCTCCCCGAACGTGTCCCTACTGGGCGTGTATGTGGGCCACCATAGAGGATGGTGCCATCAGCGGAGGTCCCCAGGGCACAAGGCTCACATTGGTGACGCTAGATTTTCTTTGCCTAATCTGTCGGCGTTGCGATGACTTTTGTGGCATCAGCACAACGCGATTGCCTGCAAAGCCGGGGAAAGGCCGCCTCAGGACGCCTTTCCAGACTGGCACGCCCCTTGCTTCGCTGTTCACGTGCAGAGCGTCTAGGGTTCCGGCCGTGTCGATCACGGTGCTGGTCCAAGAGACGCGACCGCTTGAGATGCATTGAGGCATCCGGCGGAACACGGCGGGCCAAAATCCCGGGAGAACCCTGCACGAGTTTGCTGGCGCGAACCTCTCCCGGATGCGCGCTCCGTGAACCCCCCAAACAGACGTTCGGACGCAATCCGGATCGCAAACAGGGGTATGCAATGCTTCGCAAACTGGCCGCAATCATTCTAGCCGCTTCACTCAGCCTTCCCTCCCTATCGGCCGCGGAAGCGGCGCCGAAGAAAGACTTCAAGATTTGCTGGTCGATCTATGTCGGCTGGATGCCGTGGGGCTATCTTTCCGACAGCGGCATCATGAAGAAATGGGCCGACAAATACGGCATCAATGTCGAGATCACCCGCATCAACGACTATGTCGAGAGCATCAACCAGTACACCGCCGGCGGCTTTGACGGCTGTTCGATGACCAACATGGATGCGCTTTCGATCCCGGCCGGCGGCGGTGTCGACACGACGGCCTTGATCGTCGGCGATTTCTCCAACGGCAACGACGCGGTCATCCTCAAGAACAAGGCCGCGCTCAAGGATATTGCCGGCCAGAAGGTGAATCTCGTCGAGCTTTCCGTCTCACATTACCTACTTGCGCGCGCGCTGGAGACGGTGGGGTTGGCCGAAAAGGACATTACGGTGGTGAACACCTCTGATGCCGACATGGTCGCTGCCTACGGCACCAGCGATGTCACTTCCGTCGTCACCTGGAATCCGCTGGTCTCGGAAATCGCCGCCATACCGGGCGCCCACAAGGTATTTGATTCGACTGAGATTCCCGGCGAGATCATAGACATGATGGTCGTCAACACCGCGATGCTGAAGGACAATCCGGCCTTGGGCAAGGCGCTTGTCGGTGCATGGTATGAAGCCATGGCGCTGATGACCTCGGGCACGCCCGAAGGCAAGGCGGCCAAAGAAGAGATGGCCAAGGCGTCGGGTACGGATCTTGCCGGTTTCGACGCTCAGCTTGCATCAACGGCGATGTTCTTCGAGCCGGCCAAGGCGGTCGCATTCACCAACGGCGCCGAACTGCCGAAGACCATGGATCTGGTGCGCAACTTCCTGTTCAGCCACGGCATTCTTGGTACCAATGCGCCAAGCGTCGACGTGATCGGCATGAGCTTCCCCGACGGCTCGACGCTGGGCGATGTCAACAACGTCAAGCTGCGCTTCGATCCGGCCTTTATGGCAGAGGCAGCGGGCGGAACGCTCTGACGCGGGAGCGCGACATGCTAGCCAGAGGAACCGGCATCATGCAGGCCGCGGTGGGTCCCGAAGTCGCGCGCCTGCAACTTAGCAGACCGAAAGCGCGGCTTCGTCTCATCAACGCGACGGTCTCGCGCGGCGGAGCGTTGCTGCTTGGGACGCTGCCGTTTGCCGCCGTGGCGATTGCCTATCTCTTCGCTTCGGCGCAAAGGCTGGCGGTCAATCCCAGCGACAAGCTGCTGCCTTCCCCTGCACAGATGTGGTCGGCCTTTTCAGACCTGGCGACGGTGCCGGACAAGCGCTCCGGCGACCTGATCCTGTGGGCCGACACCTATGCCAGCCTGATCAGGCTGTTCGCCGGAGTCGGCATGGCCACGCTGGTGGCGCTCAGCCTCGGCGTCGCCATAGGTTTCATCCCGCGCGTCAGGGCGTTTCTGCTGCCCTTGGTCACAGTTGTCTGCGTCATCCCGCCACTGGCGCTGCTGCCGATCCTGTTCATTGCGCTCGGCCTCGGCGAAACGGCCAAGATCACCTTGATCGCCGTCGGCGTCGCACCGGTCATGGTGCGCGACATTGCCAACCGGGTGATGGAATTGCCGCCGGAGCTCGTCGCCAAGGCACAGACGCTCGGCGGCAACAGCTGGACCATGGTGCTCAGGCTGGTGCTGCCACAGGTGATGCCGCGTCTCATCACGTGCGTACGGCTGGCGCTTGGGCCGGCATGGCTGTTCCTGATCGCGGCAGAAGCCATCGCCTCCACCGAGGGGCTCGGCTACCGCATCTTCCTCGTTCGTCGCTATCTGTCGATGGACGTCATCCTGCCTTACGTCGCCTGGATCTCGCTGCTTGCGGTGATGACCGACTGGCTGCTCGTGCGGCTCTCTCACATCATCTCGCCCTGGGCTCATCCGGTGCGGACCAGATGAGCCGGATCCTCGTCCATGGGCTGGAGAAGAGCTACGGCGACGCCCGCGTGCTGGAACGGGTCAACGTCTCCGCCGAAGCGGGTGAATTCCTGTCGCTGGTTGGCGCCAGCGGTTGTGGAAAATCGACGTTCCTGCGCATCCTGCTTGGCCAGGAACAGCAAAGTGGCGGCGTGGTCGTCGTCGGCGACCAGCCGATCGTGCCGGAGCCGACGCCGCAGCGCGGCATCGTCTTCCAGCGCTATTCCGTGTTTCCGCATCTGACCGCGTTGCAGAACTTGCTGCTGGTCGAGGACTTCCGTTCGGGGGGACCGTTCGGCCGCGTCTTCGGCGCCAGGCGCAAAAGCGCCAGGCAAGAGGCCGAAACCATGCTGGAACGGGTCGGGCTTGCCCATGCGCGCGACCTCTATCCGGCTTCGCTGTCGGGTGGCATGCAGCAACGGCTGGCGATCGCGCAGACCTTGCTCGGCCGGCCGCAGATCCTGCTTCTCGACGAGCCCTTCGGCGCGCTCGATCCCGGCATCCGTGCCGAGATGCATGAGCTGCTCATCGAGCTATGGACCGAACACGGCATGACCGTCGTCATGGTCACTCACGATATAGGCGAGGCATTCAAGCTCGGCACCCGCGTGCTCGTCTTCGACAAGGTGCGCCACGACCCCCAGTTCCCGTCCGCCTATGGCGCGACGATCACCTACGATCTGAAGCTCGACCGCAAGAACCGGGCTTCCGCACGAGACGTGGCCGAAGTGGCCGCGATGGTCGGGACGACCCGACTGGATAGCGCAATCGCGACGACGGCGTCGTGAAGGAGGTTTTCATGCACAGAGATAGTCCAGAACGCCGGCATCGCCGCGCCGGGCTCACCGACCGCGAGCCACGCCAACGCTTCCACCATCCGAACTTCGAGATCCGCGACATGCAGGGCTGGAAGTCGATCGAGGCGGAAGGAAAGCTGCCCGAGGATGGCTGGCGCAAGGAACAGAAATGGGCACTCGACATGGGCCTGCCCGGATCGGATTCGATCATCGACAAGTCGATCCCGACATTCGCGCGAGGCGAGTTGCCGCATTTCGCCGGCATCAACACCTTCCTCAAGGCGCCCTATGTCGAGAACGTCCGCGATGTCGGCAGGTATGACGCTGCCGTCATGGGCATTCCTTTCGACAGCGGCACCACCTACCGGCCCGGAACCCGCTTCGGGCCGCAAGGCATTCGCCGCATCTCGGCGCTCTACACGCCTTACAATTACGAGCTCGGTGTCGACCTGCGCGAGCAGATGACGCTTTGCGACGCCGGCGACGTCTTCACCATCCCCGCCAATCTCGAAAAGAGCTTCGACCAGATCACCAAGGGCGTCAGCCATGTCGCCTCGTCCGGCGCGCTGCCGATCATGCTGGGCGGCGACCATTCGATCGGGTTTCCGTGCGTGCGCGGCATTGCCGACGTGACCTCCAAGCGCATCGGCATCATCCATTTCGATCGCCACATCGACATCCAGGAAAAGGATCTCGACGAACGCATGCACACGACGCCCTGGTACTGGGCAACCAACTTGCCGAACGTCTCGGCCACCAATCTGGTGCAACTCGGCATCGGCGGCTGGCAGGTGCCCCGCTACGGCGTGGCCGAGGCGCGAAAGCGCGGCACCAACGTGCTGACGATCTCCGATATCGAACAGATGGGGCTGGAGAAGGCGGCGGAGATCGCGCTCGAGCTCGCATGGAAGGACACCGACGCCGTATACATCTCCTTCGATGTCGACAGCATCGATTGCGGTTTCGTGCCGGGCACGGGCTGGCCGGAGCCGGGCGGGTTCCTGCCGCGCGAGGCGCTAAAGCTGCTCGGGCTCGTCTCTGCGCCCGGCATCTGCGGACTGGAAGTGGTCGAGGTGTCGCCGCCCTACGACACGTCGGACATCACGGCGCTGTTTGGTGTGCGGGTGGTCGTCGAGGCGCTCGGCTCGATGGTCGCGCACGGCAATCTCGGCAAGCACAAATCCATTATCGACAAGCCGACGAGCTTTTGACCATGCACGAGGATCATCATCACCACGACCATGATCATGGCGACGGCCACCATCACGGGCCGAACGGTTATCATCACCATCCGCACCCCGTCGGCCACAACGGGCCGGCCGGCAAGCCGTTGCAATGGCAGACCCCGCATCTACCGCACCATCATGCGCCCGAACCCGCCGACGCGCGGGCGACGGATCTCGATCTCGTCGAGACCGCGTTTCTCGAAGGGTTTTCGCGGGCGCCCGACCCCTCCAGTTTCCTGCGCCTCGCCGGAATTCCCTTCGTCGGCGAAACCGCCGACGGCATGCGGCTGCATCTCCTGCGCGTCGAGACGCAGGACATGGTCGATGTCGGCGCCGTCATGCCGCTGATTGGTGGCGCCGGCGTCACCTATCACCCGCTGCCCGCGAAACTGACGTCGCGCCGGCGCCGCCTGGCCTTCGTCTACCATGATGGCAGGGGACAAAGACCCCTCGACTTCGGCGAGGCGCGGCTTCTGGCGGACAGGTCCGGCGCCGCACAATTCACCATGCCAGGGGCCGGACAATGAGCACCGGCCTTGAACCGATCGCACCTCTATCAAACAGGTCCAGAACCATGAATAGAACGCTTTCATTCTTCGGCAGACTCGCCCTGGCAGCCGCCACAACCCCCATCCCCTCATTGGCGTTCGCCCATAGCGGCGGTTTTCATGCCCATGGGTTTGTACACGGCCTTCAGCACCCGCTGGCCGGTATGGACCACCTGCTTGCCATGATGGCTGTCGGCATCATTGCCGCTCGCGCCGGCGGCAGGGGGACCATCATCGTGCCGTCGTGCTTTGTCTCGGCGATGGTCGCTGGCGCCCTGCTCGGTGTCGCCGGCATCGGCCTGCCCTCACTGGAAACCGGCATAGCGCTATCGCTGGTAGTCTTCGGCGCCATGATGATGCTTGCCAAGCCGTTTCCGCTCGCTGTGGCTGCCTCGCTGACTGCCCTTTTCGCCCTCTTCCACGGCAATGCCCACGGCGTCGAAGTTCCCGAGACGTCGAGCGGCATCGCTTATGCGGTTGGCTTCGTGGTCGCCACCTCGGCTCTTCACGCAACCGGCGCGTTGGCCGCCCTGACACTTCGGCGCTGGCCGGGAGCCATCCGCACGGCAGGGGTCGGCACGTCGGTGGTCGGTATGGCGTTGGCAGCACAGATCATCTGACCCGCAACCCAGGCATCTGCGATGAACAGGAGGGGAAGGCATGACCAAGCGGCTGACCGTTTGGCAGGGAATTCGGAACATGCTGTATCAGATCCTGAAAATCCGGGCTGAGCGGCTCTGATCACATCCGCCCGAGATCAAACCCGCGACCGGCTTCGTGCCGGACGCGGTTGTTCCTATGCGCATAGAGGCTTCCCTGAACCATGAGTATTCTGCGCTCAGGCGCGAACCGGTTCGCGCCTGAGGGCAGAATTGTGCCAGCAGGGGGTCGTAGACGATGCCGACGATCGGGGCGGATCCCAAGCATCTCGGTGCGCGCACTGGCATTGCACCTATGTTCCCACTCATCGGAACGGGCGCTGCGGCACCATCCGCATGTCATGCCGGGCAGCCGCATGGCGCCGGACGGAAGCAGGTGGATGTCATCGCGCCCGACCTTCCTCCTCCAGTGCCGGTGCTCGGGGAACTGTTCCGCCGACTCGTCACCCGGCCGATCGCCGTCCATTATGCTGGTAGGCTCCGCCCAAACAACTCTGAGGGGAACGGAACTTGGAGGGCTGGAAAGTCGATACCTCCCAGTGAGTGGGCTTCTCCCTTCTTGGCCAAAGGGAGAACGCCAGTGAACAGGCTTCTCGGTCCCCGCTAATGATCGTTATGCAGGCCGTTCGGTAGCACTCGGTCGCCACTTGATGAGATGCTTCTCAGCGACGTCCAGGATGCTGTCGATAATCAGCACGAAGATCGCCAGGATCAGGATGCCTGCGAAGACGCCGACCGCATCAAAATTGCCTTCCGCCTGAGCGATCAGATAGCCTAGCCCGGCCGAAGCGCCAAGATATTCGCCGATAATCGCCCCGACGACGGCAAAGCCGACCGATGTGCGCAACGACGACAGAATCCAGCTTGCCGCCGCGGGGAAGTAGACGTGGCGAAGCAAGTCGGACCGCTTGGCTCCCAGAATGCGGGCGTTCGATAGCACCACCGGGTTCACTTCACGGACGCCCTGCATGGCGTTAAAGAAGGTGACGAAGAACACAAGCGTGACCGCGAGCGCCACCTTGGACCAGAGACCGAGGCCGAGCCAAAGTACGAAGATAGGCGCAAGCACGACACGGGGAATTGCATTCAGGCCCTTGATGAAAGGATCCAGAATGCGCGCGGCCGAACGGCTGAGACCGAGCCATACGCCTGCCGCCACGCCAAGTGCCGTTCCGACCAAATAGCCGAGCACGGTTTCCGTCAGGGTGATCGCTACATGTCTATAAAAGCTGGCGTCTATCACCCAGGATACAATCTGTTTGAAGATGTCCACCGGCGCCGGAAAAAAGAAGACGTCGATCACCCCTGCCATAACACCGAGCTGCCAGCCGCCGACAATTGCCACCAAAAGCGCGGCCTGGATAGAGCGTTCAGTCGTGGCGTTCATAGCTTTTCTCCACTTCGCCGCGCAGGGACGACCATATACTGCGATAAAGATCCATGAAGCGTGGATCGAGCTTGATTTCGGCGACGTCGCGTGGGCGTTCAAGGTCGACGGGGAAGCTGTCGATCACGTGCGAGCATGGTCCGGCGGCAAGCACCACGACCCGATCACCGAGAGCAATTGCCTCTTCCAGGTCGTGTGTGATCATCACAACGGCGCGCCGCTCCTCCTGCCAAAGCCGCAAAAGCTCATTCTGCATCAGGTGGCGGGTATGAATATCCAGCGCCGAGAAAGGCTCGTCCATCAGGATAACCTTGGGACCAGTAATCAGCACCTGTGCCATCTGCACCCGCTTGCGTTGACCGCCTGAAAGCTGATGCGGATAGCGATGCTCGAAGCCCTTGAGCCCGACTTTCGCCAGCCATCTCATCGACTGCCCACGACGATCGGCAGCGCCGACACCCTTGAACATGGGGCCGAGTTCCACGTTCTCGATCGCGGTCTTCCACGGAAGCAATGCATCCTGCTGGAAGAGATAGCCGATGTCGTTCTGGATCCCGCGCACCGGCTGACCATCGATTGATACGGTGCCACTCGCTGGTTTCAGCAGGCCGGCAACCGCATTGAGTATCGTGCTCTTGCCGCAGCCGGTTGGGCCAACGATGGCGAGGAACTCGCCATCGGAGACCTTCAGATTTACATCTTGCACCGCCACATAGGCACCGAAGGCCATGGTGACCGCGTCGAGGGAAACCATCGACTTTGCTTGATGACGGTTGTTCGCCGGGGGGGCGGTTTTTACTATGGCCAATGCCATGACCTCCTCCTGTCAGTTGGCGGGGACGTTCGGGACCTTGCCGACGAACTCGTTCGTGTAGGTTTTCGCAAGATCGATTTCAGCCGCGGCGACTTTTTCGTTGAAGCTCTTCAGGACGGCGAGCGGCGTCTTGATGTCTTCCTCGTTGATGCGCCCGTCCTTTGAGAAGATCGCTTTCGCGTTCTCGACCGCCTTGACGTAGGTGTCACGATCGCCGGAAATAAACTCCTTCGGCAGCTTTTCGACGATCTCTTCAGCGGAGTGGCTATCCATCCACGCAAGCGCTTTGACAGTCGCATTGGTGACTTTCTGGATGGTTTCCGGATTGGCCTCGATAAAGCTCTGCGTGGCATATAGGACCGAGGTCGGGTAGATCCCACCGTAGATCGCTTTGGCGCCCTCGTCGCTGCGCGCGTCGATCAGGATCTTGCCGACACCCTTGGCTTCGATGAAGGTCGCCGCCGGATCGTAGTTGACGAGCAGGTCGACCTTTCCTTGTTCGATCGCCGCAACGGCGGCGGAGCCGGAGCCGACGCCGATCAGCGAAATGTCGTCCGCGGTCAGTCCGTGGCGTTGCAAATAGTAACGAACGAAAAAGTCGGAAGACGAGCCCGGCGAAGTAATACCGATTTTCGCACCTTTGATCGTTTCAGGCTTTGCCGGGTCGAACGTGCTCTTGCTGCCGCCTGCCAGCACGAGACCGGAATTGCGAGCGAGTAGCACGAAGGCCACGACGGCCTTCTTCTGCGCCTGCATCTGGATCGTATGGTCGTAGAAGCCGACGGCGATATCAGTCGAGCCGGCAACAAGCGCCTGAAGTGTCTTTGACCCGCCCGATGCGAAGTTTTCGACGGTCACCTCCAGGCCTTCCTTTTCATAAAGGCCGAGCCCCTGGGCGACCGGAAATGGAAGATTGTTGAGATTGTAAGAGCCGACGCTGATGCGGACCGGTTCCGCGAACGCGGAGCCGACAAACGCGACGGTTGCCGCGAGGGCGAGCATGAGCTTGCGCATAATATTCTCCTCCTGTTTGTGGCGCCCTCCCGGCGGCCACGGTTATTATGCCGCGCAACCCAGTTGCGTGACAGGTTTTGCGAATACATGTCCTTCGAACAGCCGGCGGGCGGTGCGAAGGATTCCGGCGACGACTTTGCCGTCCCTTTCATACAGCTTGACGTCCAGGTGGCCGCTTGGATGCTCTATGGAAAGCACGACTGGGGGCGCACGCACGCCGATCAGGAGCGACGCAACCGTGCCCTGGCTGATACAGGCAGTGGCGATCCCTACGGCGCCCGTGGTTGCCAGCGACGGATGACATTGATGAGGCATAAAATACCGTACGCTGATATCGCCTCCCGACGTTGGCCGGGAAATGAGCACCGGCTTCGGCGTTACCTGATTGCAAACGTCTCCAAGGCCCATCAGTTCGCCGGCGGCGATGCGCAGCTTTTCCAGCCGCGCTAGCAATTCCCTATCGGCATTCAGTTCAGCCGCTGACTCGAAGCCGCTTGCGCCGATCGAGTTTGCCTCGATCAATATCATCGGCATGGCGCAGTCGATGCAGGTGACAGCCACACCATCGATCAAGTCGACTGGTCTGCCTGTGGGAAACAGCTGTCCCGTACGGGCCCCCGCTGCGTCCATGAAGGTCAGTGCGATTGGCGCCGCACGGCCGGGCACGCCGTCAATCGCAGCTTCACCGAGATAGGAGACGCTGCCGTTTGGAGTGGGAACTTCGGCCTCGATCAGCTTGCTGGTGTTGACGTTGTGGATTCGGACGAGCGTCGTTTCTCCACGAACCGGGACAAGTCCAGCTTCGATGGCAAACGGACCGACCGCAGCCAGCATATTGCCGCAGTTCGGCGAAGTGTCGACAATCTGTTGATCGACCCGCACCTGGGCAAAGAGATAGTCCACGTCGGCGCCAGGAATGCTGGCAGGTCCGACGATAGCCACCTTGCTCGTGACCGGGTTGCCGCCACCGATGCCGTCTATCTGTAACGGATGGCCCGAGCCCATGACGGACAGTAGGATCTCGTCACGCTGCGCGGCAGCCGCGGGAAGATCGCTTGCCAGGAAGAACGGACCCTTCGAGGTGCCGCCTCTCATCAGGACGCAAGGGATCGCGAACAGGTCGTTCATCGCTTGTGCTTCCATCAGAATTATGTCACCGCCGTATCAATCAGCGCTCTTTGATCCAATTATCGGAAGAAGGCTTTCATTTGTGAAATGCTAAGAATCGGGGGATTGATGCAAGATGAGCATTAATTGCGAAATCCTTGATCTTCGCGCCTTCCTGAGCGTCGTAGAGTTGGAGAGCTTCCATGGCGCGGCCGACGCCTTGCATCTGTCACAGCCTGCGTTGAGTCGACGCATTCAAAAGCTGGAACAGGTTATCGGGTCGCCCCTCCTGGAGCGGACGACCAGGCGTGTATCCGCGACTGCTCTGGGTACAGAGCTCGTGCCGCTCGTCCGACGCATGCTGGAGGAGTTCGATGGCTCTCTGTTTGCTGTCCGTGACGTTGGACCCAATCGAGGCGGATTGGTGACGATCGCATGCCTCCCTACCGCGGCATTCTACTTCCTGCCCACCGTCATCCGACAGTTCAATGAGGAGTACCCGAACATCCGCTTTCGCATCCTGGACTTGCCGGCGACCGACGGTCTTCAGGCCGTGGCACGCGGGGAGGTGGAGTTCGGCATAAACATCATGGGCACGTCCGATCCGGACCTGACCTTCGAGCGGCTCGCGGAAGACCCATTCGTGCTTGCAGCGCGCAAGGATCACCTGCTTGCAGCAAAACCATGGGTGGAGTGGGCGGAGTTGGAGCCCTATCATCTGATCACGGTTCATCGATCAAGTGGCAACAGAACGCTGCTCGACGCGGCACTGGCCAAATCGAACATCAAGCTTCGCTGGTTCTACGAGGTAACGCATCTGTCCACCTCCCTCGGGCTGGTGGAGGCAGGCCTCGGGATTTCGGTGCTGCCACGAATGGCAACCCCGCAAGAAGACCATCCTTTTCTGATTACCCGCCCCATCCGCAATCCCGAGATATCACGCACTATCGGCGTGGTTCGCCGTCGCGGCGGCACCTTGTCGCCGGCGGCAGAGCGATTTCTCAAGATGCTGATCGACGTATGGGGAACTGATTGAAATGCCTTAGGAAGTTCACGGTTGCACCATAGCCGCCGGGAGCGCAGATCTCGGAAGTCGCAGGCTGCGCCGAGAGCCGCCCTTCTTGGACCAATCTGAAAGTGTGGCGATTGAGAATGAACCGACGCTATCGGGAAGCATTTGGCTGAAGCGGACGTTCTGCTGACACCCATTATCTGCAGCCGATGTGTGCTTCGTAGCTGGCGGGATGTGAGCGTCCCCTGAGGCGCGCTCCTGCATGGCGACATTCGGACGGAATTGTGTCCGCGTGCTCGACCGAATCCAACACCGGCAACGTCCGCTTCCTGACGTCCAGCCTGCGCAGTCAAGAGGCGCTTCGATGGCCGCTGGCGGATGACCGAGAGCCGGTCGGATACTTTGCTGGCCTGATTGGCAGCGCGAACGACGTTACACAAAAATACTTGGCGGAGCGGGTTAAGGTGTTGCCAACAGACGCGCACGGCACCACTTGGCCGTGGGCCAGAACACCGCCAGATTTCTGTCCTGGAAATTGCGGAATGCCGATTCGACTCTCACTGAAAGGAATCTGCCCGGAAGTGGCCGAAATGCTCAATGACCGTTTCGTGCCAACGAATAGTTTCATTGAACTACGGAAGTTGGCCCCGGTTCGTCAGATCGAGGCGGCGCAATTGATGATCGCGATGAACAAGTTCTCGATCAACTACGCAAAATCCCGGGTTGGCGCGACGCCGCAGTCGCAGCTTGCCGATACGTCGCAGCCGAAAAAGCTATCCGGTCTTAGCGACGCGCAAATCGCATTGATGGAGAACGAGTCAGCCAACGTCGATAAGGAATACCGGCTTATTGAGGAGAGCGACGGATCTGACCATCTGGATCTAGTGGTGGCCACGGCTTGCGCGGATATCGGGTGACCACCGGCGCGCGTGCCAGATCGCGCCGCTTCAGCGTCACGGTGAACAGGAACCGCAGCGCCGACACCGCGCCGTTGATCGTCGCAGGGCCCACGCCGTTCTCGTGCTGATACAGCTGGAAGCGCCGGATGTCGTCGGGCGCCGCGGTGTCGGGAGCGCGGCCAAGGAACGCGGCAAAGCGCCGGACATGACGAACGTGATCCTGCTGCGTATGCGGTCCCAGGTTGCGAGCCTGATGAGCGGAACACTCTTGGGAATGCTCTGAAGATCAATACCCTCGACACCGGCCCCCAAATAGACGACGGCGCTTAGCCCCGTCATGGCGTCAAAAAAGCCAGGACTGGCGCCCTTGTCGATCAGCACAACATCTATGTCACTTTTGTCCCCGGCGTCTGGCCAGAGCCTGAACTCCAGCTGCGGCACACGGCTTTTTAGCTCAGCAGCCCATACTTGTGCATCAATGTAGTGAGGATACTCATTGACCATCAGAACGGTAATTGGTTCGTCGGACACTTCGCCCTCCCCGGTCTCAGGGGTCACGGCATCCCTATCGGGCCGCACCCAAGTTCCAGATGTCCCGATGCAGACGCCATGTCCCATCGTCGCCTTTTTTCCAGATGACAATGTACTTGCCTGCGACGGTGGAGGGGTCGCCGCTTTGCTCGGCACACCGAGCGTAAATGCGCCAACTTCGTAGGCGAGATTCCCGCTCCCTTCCACTTCCAGCGCCTTTAGGGTGAGATTCTTCATCCCGGCCTTGATTGCGCCCTGCCAGAATTCTTCCACGCGCTTGGGGCCATCGATGCGCTTGCCGTCGGGCGGCAGCAGGGCGGCATCGTCGGTATACATCTGACCCACCGCTGCCGCGTTTCCGCTGTTGAAGGCATCCATGAATTTTGTCAACGCCGCTTCGATGTCCTCGCGAGCCGACTGGGCGGCCGCAGACAATGCAGAGCAAAGAAGCAGCAAATGCAAATGACTTAGCCAGTCTCATTTTGTCCTCCCTTTGCGTGCTCCACATGCCCACCCGATGGATAGCGGCCAATCCAAGTGCGCCGCGGGCGCGCTCAATGGCCAGACGCGGCTTACATTAGGTTTTTCTGATATGATAGCGCAAGCACAGTTGCGGCCCTCTGAATGACCGAACTTCCACGTGCCGTCCAGAACCTCCGCGCGTGGCCGATAGAGCCGCACCATGTAGTTCCAGCCAGCCACCATCGGCAGGCAATTGGCAGCCTTGCCGTCGCATCCTCCTCCTGACGAACACCTAGTACGGTCAACCCTTAGGTGCCGCGCCGCGCCGCTCGAGCGCGGTCTTACGGATGATTTCCGCGATCTCCGGGCTGCTGCTGCACAGCATCTGGAAATCCGCCGAGTGCAGCGACAGGAGTGAGACCACTGTTATGGCGCTGACGGTCGCCGAGCGCGGCTCGCCGCTGATCAGCGCCATCTCGCCGAAGAAGGCGCCAGGGCCAAGCTCCACCGGGTTCGGCGTCGCGACGCTGACGCGCCCCTCCACGACGAAGAACATCTGATCACCGGTCTCGCCATTGCGGCAGATCACAGCGCCCGCCGGCACGATGCGAGGTCGTAATGCGCGCACGATCTCGACTAGTGTGGCCGGGCCGAGCTTCTGAAACAACGGCACGGCGGCGACCAATTGCCAATTACGGACGAAATCCTCGCGACGGACTTCTTGGTAAAAGCCGGTGGCAAGAATGCCAGCCCAGAGCGCGAAGATGCCGATGCCACTCATCATGACCGCCCCGGCAAGGACGCGGCCGGCGAAGCTTTGCGGAATAGCGTCGCCATAGCCGGTAGTGGACAGCGTGACCACCGCCCACCACATTGCCTGGGGGATGCTGCCGAACTTTTCCGGTTGGACGTCGCGCTCGATGACATAGGCCGCGAGCGAAACACCGAATAGAACGATGCCGAAGACCGTGGTGACGCCGATCAGGTTGCGCGCTTCGTTGGTCAGGATCCTGCCCAGCAGCGGGAAGAAAGTCGAGTCGCGCAGCGGTTTCAGCAGCCAGACAGCACAGTAGAGGCTCCGGTCGGGCGTGCCGACGAGCAGAAATGCGGCTAGTGGAACCAAAACCGCGAGCACATCAATGGCGATTGCCGCCGTCCTGTCCCGAACGTCTCCCGCCCGGCGCTTGAGCAGCGTCTCGGCCAGTTCCAGGAGATAGACGCCCCAAATGACCGCGAGCACGGCAGCCAGAGCCAGTCTGCTTCGTCCGGACATATCCGGTGTCGTGAGCGTAGCCACCGCCACAAGCCCAGTCGCAGCCAGCAGCGCGTTGAGCGGCGCGTAAATTCTTAAGAAACGCAGTACCGACATTCTATGCCCACGAGCGGCTACTACCCTCCAGAATAGGATGCCTTCAAGGCAAGCGCAAAGGTGCTTACTGTCGCTGCGATGTGCATCACCAACGGTGAACTCAGATGTCCGGGAAAGTGAACTGACACGCCACAACCCGATTCGGACAATTGCAATAGGTTCCGCGAAGGTCAGCTTCGGAGAAAAGACGACATGGGATCGCGACGGAAAAACTGACATATCGGACGCCGCAACGCGACGCGGCAGAAGCGCCAAGCTGGCTGGTGATCATCATGTCGGTTCGTCTAGTACCAGGCGTCGGGCGCCAAGCTCGCCTTCCGGCCTGAGCTAACAGGCCAGCCGAACCTCATCGGCCAATCTCAACCGGTTCGCCATCAGGGTTTCGTCCGGATTCCGGTCCGGGCAAGCCTCAATGCCGTCGAGAACCCCAAATGCGGCATGTTGAGCATTTCGCCTTCTCGCGATCGTGGCAAGGCAGCTCGACCCGGCGTTCATCTTCGTCGACAGCCGCCGGATGCCGGCTTGGCACAGGTGGAAAAGGAAACAATCCCGGGCTCTTAAGTTACACCGAAAGGCTCGCCGAGGTCGGCTGCAACACGCCGGGGAACGGCCCGATCCTGGCTGGGCGATGCCCGGACTGGAAGAGGTTGCTGTGAAGGTTGGCGATCCACTGCTTGCCTTCGGTCGTCAGCTCCAGATAGCGGATCGCGTCGCCGATATAGGGCTCTACCTGCAGCGTGAAGAAATCGGTGAAGATGGCGCCGAGATCGGCGGCGGTCTTGCAGCCGAGCTTTTCCACCATTCCGATCTCAGAGAACTCGGCAAACAGCGCCGGCAGCTTGCGGTGGTAGAAGGGATCAGCGAGTTGGCCGATCAGGTCCGCGGCCCTGACCAGCGCCGGCTCGGTGTTGGTGACCTGGTAGGCCGGATCGTTCGGCACCGGAAAGCGCGTCATCTCGATCGCCTCGACAATGCGCTCCTCGTTGATGAACTTCGAGGAAGCAAAACGCTGGCGCGCATAGATCTTGGCGCGCTCGATATGATAGGGCGCAAGAACCGCGTCGGAGGCGCCCCGCGGTGGCGTATGGCGGTCGCCGGCGTCGTTAATGACGAAGCTGTCCTCGGTGTCGCCCTGGCATACGCCGTGCACCATGCCAATGTCGTGGACAAGCAGCGCGCAGGTATAATGCAGCCAGTCATCGGGAGTCAGGGATTCCGAAAGCAGCCGGCCGCGGATGATCTGCTGGCCAGCGAGCGTAACCATCAGTGTATGCTCGATGTTGTGATAGAGCGCGTTCGAATTGCCGATGCGCTCCAGGACAAGGCGGGCCGCCCCGCCTATGTAACTCGCATATTCCGGATTGCGATGCGAGAAATACTGGAGATAGAGTTCTGACAGATAATCGCCGAGCCGGTCGGCCATTATGGAGATTGGATTGAGCATTACAATCGTTCCTGAGCGCTTTGAAGCACGACAAGTCGCGCCGCGTGGCGGCCATCCTAGCACGGTTCCGGCGTAGATCTTATCTTAGGACCAAGGGCCCCAAGGCAGCGGCGACTACCGAATGCTGCTGCGGTCGCCATCACCGGCATGATGGCACATTGGAACAAGCAGGCCGGCATTCCGGACGGCTACACCTTGCACCGTCTGCGCCGCACCTTCGGCACGTATCTCGCCGAATGCAACATCCAGGCACGCGCCATTATGGAAGCGATGGGACATTCCTCGATGACGGTGACGGACGCGTACGTACGGAAGGCCAACAAGAAGCGGATGGCCGTCGACATCGCCCCGCCATCAACAAGCGGGAGGCGAAACGCGACGCTATAAAGCAGCGGACACCGCTATGCGTCATCAAATGAATGGTTTCAATCGGACCGGTGCAGGGCGGCTTATCGGCCGCTTTTTTTTGTTGGGCCCATAATTTGCCCAAAACATTTTGGGCCGAGGCCACTTTTTCGCAATAAAATCCAATACTTTGGTGGGCCCGGAGGACGTTTTCAAATATCTGATTTCATTGTCTTTTTCGTGGGCCAAAATAGGAACTCTTCCCGTATCGTTCCGTTTGGTTCTGCTCCCACGCAAAGGACGCTGCACAAGATGGGACATGCTGGTCCTAGGATGTCGGCTCTGCATGATCTCGCGGTTGGTAGCGATCAGTCGCCGCTGTCCAATTCCGTTCCGGTTCGCAGGCACTTCAGATAGGCGCGATAGGCGAAGCTGCGGTCGCGCTTCTTCCCCGTGGTTTCCACGAGAATATCGGCTTCGGCCAGCGCCTCGATCGCACGCGTCGCGGTCGGCTTGCTTGCGCCGATCAACTTTATGACCGAGGCAACGCTCACGATCGGATGACGCGGCAATTGCTCGAACAGTCTCACTGCCGAGACGGAGGCGGACTGGGCTCCGAGCAGTCGCACCCGGTCCGCGGATACGAGATTGAATAGTTCCCGCGCCGAGGCGACGGCTTCATCGGAAATCGTGGCGACCCCATCGAGAAAGAAGTCGATCCAGCCCTCCCAGTCCCCTTCCAGCCGGACCAGATTGAGGCGCCGGTAGTACTCTTCCCGGTGTCGCTTGAAAAACAGGCTGAGATAGAGGAGCGGCGCCTTCAGCAAGCCCCAGTGCTCCAAGAGCAGCGCGATCAGGAGCCGCCCGATCCGCCCGTTGCCGTCGAGATAGGGATGAATGGTCTCGAACTGCACGTGGAGAAGACCCGCCCGCACCAGCTTCGGTGGCGGATCCTCGACGTGGATGTATTTCTCAAATTCGCTGAGAAGCTGGGGAAGCTTGTCGGGTGGCGGCGGAACGTAGGCCGCATTGCCTGGCCGGCTTCCCCCGATCCAGTTTTGGCTGCGGCGCACGTCTCCGGGCTGCTTGTTCGAACCGCGCACGTCCCGCATCAGCCGCTTGTGCGCCTCGTTCAGAAGCCGCATGGAAAGCGGCAGGCCACGCGCAGCGGCAAGCTGGCCGCGCGCATAGGCAAGTGCGTCGAGATAGTTCGTAACCTCTTCCACATCGGCATTGGGCGCCGGCTCCTCCGCGGCCTCGAAGGCGAGAAGGTCCACGAGCGAAGCCTGCGTGCCCTCGATCTGCGATGAGATCACAGCCTCCTTGCGCACGAAGGCGTAGATGAACCAATCGAGGGATGGCACCATCTCGCCTGCCAGATCGAGCCTGGCCAGCGCCTGCTCGGCTTCCCGCAGACGAAGTTCGAGCTTGCCTTCAATTACGAGCGCCGGACGTGCAGGCGGCAGATCGAACGGGATGAACGCATCGATCTTCTCCCCGCCTGCGGTTACGCTCTCGTATCGGCCCGTGGTTCGCTTCGGCATTTCGTGACGCCAATTGGAACGGCTTCGTTCGGATCGAGGCGAGCAAGGAACAAGAGCGTTCCTTGCTGACCTCCCTGGGAACGAAGTCTTTACTAGCGCCAAGTGTTAGTCAAGAAATCGTTCTTAGCGCTAGTGCCTTAATAAAATTGTCGCCGACGCTGCAGGCCGCGCCGTCTGGCCGGAATCCTGCCGAACGAGCCAGCCGCGCGTCTCCACGAACCGCGCCAGATCGATGAGGAACGCCTGCACGCACGCTCATGCAATTGACGGCCACGGTTTTCTTCGGGTCATACCCTTCCGATTCCGAAAGCGTCACATCGATCGGTCGTTGCGCCGCCGAGCGACGAAAGGCGCGGGCGTCTGTGTAAGAGAATCTTCAGAGCCTATTTCGTGATCACTCCTTTGACCGCCTCGAGTTGACCCGCGTCTTCCTGGTGCCTGGGAGGATTCCGCTCAGTCACCTTTCCGGTTCGCGAAGCGCGTCGAAGGGCCCGTTCGGTCATTCAGGCCTCTTGAGGCGGGTATCGATTGCAAAGCTCTTGTCACCCGCGTGTTGTGGAACTTCCAATTCTCGAAAGACCCGAAGAGGGTTCGAGTCCGAAACGCGGGACCGAAACAAAACAGAAAATACAACAAAATCAAATACTTAAAGCTTTGGTGGGCCCGGAGGACGTGGTAAGGACGTTGATTCTATTGCGTTTTTCGTGGGCCAAAATTAGAAAGTTTCCCGTATCGTTCCGTATTGTCTTGCGATTGATCCCGACATCAGATTTCGACACGCTAGCGCGAAACGCTATCGGTTTGTGGCGACGTCATAGCCCTATCATGCCATGCCATCGGCCTACCCCGCCGCCAGAGCCGTCACTTCACGGCGGAACGGCAGCGCATCGCCGATATCGGCTTCATCCAGCTCGCGGGCGAAGCGGTGGCCGGCATAGGTTGCCCAGGCGATCGGGCCCGGCGCCTCGGCATCGCCAATGACCTTGATCGAGCGGATGCCGCTGTCGGCCCATTCGTCCCGCCGCGCCTTCAACTCGTGCCAGACGCCATCGTCCTGTTGGCGCGACGTCACCAGCACCACGGCGTCCGCGGCGATGTCACGTTGGCTGCCCGTATAGGCGCAGGCCGTGACAACACCGCCCGCCACGATGCGCGTCACGGTCCGGCTCAGCACGATCTCGACGCCGAGTTCGGCCAGCCGGCGATGGATGGCGCCTTGCTCCAGCGTGTTGCGGGTCCAGTCGGACACATAGGCCGACGGCGTCACCAGCGTCACCCTCGCGCCCCGGCGCGTCATAAGCTCTGCCAGAACGCCACCCATGTAGTAGTGGTCGTCGTCGAACAACACGACTTTGCCGGTCGGAACATTTCCGCCCATCAGGTCGTCCGGGGTATAGAGCGGCATGGCTGGATCCACCGGCATCGGCACGACATGCGCGCGCGCCACGCCATCGCGGCGCCATGTCGAGCCAGTGGCGATGGCGATGTTTTGAAAGCCGAAGGCGAGGATGTCCTCGGCCGACAATCGGCTTTCGAAATAGACGTCGACATTGGACATCTGGCTAATCTGATACTGGCGATAGTCGCGAACTCGGCCCCATGCGGAGAGACCGGGCAAGAGGCACTCGCGCGCCACGCGGCCACCAAGCCCGGTGCCGGCTTCAGCGATGGCCACCTGATAGCCGCGGAGGCCGAGGGCGCGGGCCGCCTCCAGCCCGGCAGGCCCGGCGCCGACGATCAGCACGCTGTCGCTGTCGCCCTTGGCCTGCATGCGTTCGGGATGCCAGCCCTTGCGCCATTCCTCCATGAAGGTCGGGTTCTGCGTGCAGCGCGAGATCGACATGGTCATGTCGCCGGTGATGCAGATGTTGCAGCCGATGCATTCGCGAATGTCCTCGATCCGCCCCTCCTCCACCTTCTTCGGCAGGAATGGATCGGCAATCGATGGACGTGCGCAGCCGATGAAATCGAGCGTACCGGACTTGATCATCTTCACCATCACATCCGGCGAGGTGAAGCGACCGACCCCGACGACCGGCTTCGAGGTCAGTTTTTTGATGCCGGACACCAGGCTCTCCTGTGCGCCCTCCTCCTTGAATCGCGACGGCCCGGAGCAGTCTTCCCAGGCGCCATGCGCCAGATCCCACAGGTCGGGCAGATCGGCATGCATCTCGATCACGTCGCGCACTTCGGAATTGGCAAAGCCAAGCTCGCCGATCATCTCGTCCAGTGACAGCCGCAGCGTCAGGCCGCAGGTGTCGCCGATGGCGTCGCGACCCTCTTCGATCAGCTCGCGCATCAGCCGCGAGCGGTTTTCCAGCGAGCCGCCATATTCGTCACTGCGCTGATTGGTGGCGGTGGACAGGAAGTGCTGGATGATGCCGAAGCCATGCGCGCCGTAGAGGCACACCAGATCGAAGCCCGCCAGCTTGGCACGTTTGAAGGCATTGCGGTGCCAGCGGCGCAGGTCGCGGATATCCTGTTTGTCCATTGCGCGCGCTTGAACCGGATCGTTGGTGAAGGTCCGGATCGGCAACGCCGACGGCCCGCGCGGTACTTCCTTGGTGTAGAGGTTGGGGCCGTTGATGCCTGAATAGGCGAGCTGGATGCCGGCCAGTGCGCCATGCTGGTGCATGGCCTTGGCCATCTTCGCCAGTGCCGGGATATCGGCATCGTCCCAGAGCCTGAGCTCGATGAAGGGCGTGATCTCCGAGGTGTGGTGCATCTCGGTCTGCTCGGTGAAGATGACGCCCCAGCCGCCTTCCGACTTGATGCGGCGCATCTCGGCCGCGGCCGAAGGATCGCGGTAGCCGCCGCCATTGCAATGCGGCACCTGATAGAAGCGGTTCTTGGCGGTCACCGGGCCGATCTTCACCGGCTCGAACAGAATGTCGTAGCGTGGATCGCGCATGGTGCTTCCTTCCTGCCAGCGTCGCATCGCGGCATGCGCGGTGATGGTTTCAAACCTTGGCGCAAGCTCGTCTGCCCGGTGGGTAGATGCCGTGACCCTACTCATAAGTTGCGGCGCGTGCCGGAAAACTACAGATTTCTTCTGTGCCGATTAGGACGCGCCTAATCAGCCCCGCCGTCTGGATTAGCATCCGGCAAATCCCGGCTGAGCCAAATGCGACTTCAACGCCGTTGCCACACGATGCTAGATAGCGCGCACGGCCAATGAGACACACGACGCATGGATAGCATCCAGATCCTTGAAAAGCTGATCGCATTCCCGACGGTGAGCCGCGTTTCGAACCTCGACCTCGTCGGTTACGTGACGGAGTTGCTGGCAGCACAGGGCATTGCATGCCAGATCATCCGCAGCGCGGACGGCCATAAGGCGAACCTTTTCGCCACCATCGGGCCGGCCGACGCTCCCGGCGTCATGCTGTCCGGCCATACTGATGTCGTCCCCATCGACGGCCAGGACTGGACGCTGCCGCCTTTCGAGATGAGCGCGCGCGACGGCAAGCTTTACGGCCGCGGCGCAGCCGACATGAAGGGTTTCGTCGCCTGCGCGCTCGCCGCGTGTCTAAAGGCCGCGAAAATGGGTCTGCAGACGCCCTTGCATCTGGCGCTTTCCTACGACGAAGAGATCGGCTGCATCGGCGTACACAGCCTGATCGACATGCTGCGGTCCGCGCCGCACCGGCCATTGCTGTGCATCGTCGGCGAGCCGACCAACATGCAGGTGGCGACCGGCCACAAAGGCAAGCTCGCGGCACGCGCCATCTGCAGGGGACGCGAAGGCCATTCGGCGCTGGCGCCGCTGGCGCTCAATGCCATTCATCTGGGCTGCGACTTCGTCTCCGCATTGCGCGGCGAACAGGATCGGCTGGCGCGCGACGGCGCGCACGACGGCGACTACGACATTCCCTACACGACCGTCCACGTCGGCAAGATCAATGCCGGCGTGGCGCTCAACATCGTACCGAACCTCTGCCAACTCGACATCGAGATCCGCAATGTCGCGGCCGACAATGCCGCCGATATCCTTGAGGGCCTGCGCGCGGAGGCGCAGCGTATTGCCGCTGCCGCTTCAACGATCGCGCCGGAGGCGGCCATCGACATCGACATCTCCAACACCTATCCGGGGCTGGAGACGCCGACGAATTCGCAGGCTGTGGCCTTCGTGAAGTCGCTAACCGGCGCCAACCACACCATCAAGGTTGCCTTCGGCACCGAAGGCGGATTGTTCACCCGCGACCTCGGCACGCCGACCATCGTGTGCGGGCCGGGATCGATGGCGCAAGGCCACAGACCGGACGAATTCGTCAGCGTCGAACAGATGCGCCGCTGCGACGACATGCTGGACAATCTGCTGCGGCGGCTTGCCGATCACCGGCTTCAGGTTGCCTGATAAAGTTCGTGGCTATTCCACGACCCTACCACTGCCGAATACGCCCTGTTCGACGACGAAACGGCGGCAATGATCGATGAATGCCTGCACTGTCTGGGTGCGGTGCTCGGCGTTGGGCAACGCGACCCCCATGGTCAGAGGCCGCAAATCCCCCTCCAGGGGCACGAAGACCAGCGGCTTGCCGTCGGGCGCCAGCGTGTTGAGCGGCCGCATGTTGGCGATGCCGTAGCCGAAGCCGTTCGCGACCATCGACCGCATTACCGCGATGTCGCCGGTGCGCTCGGCAATGTTCGGCCGGATTCCTCGCGAATGAAAGGCCGAAAGGAAATATTCGCGGCTATAGGGTAGGTCGAGCAGCACCATCGGCTCGTCGGCCAGTTCTTCCGTCGTGATGGAAGCCTTGCCGGCGAAGCGGTGCCCTTGCGGCAGCATGACATAGGCCGGCACCAGCATCAGCGGTTCGAACGTCGTGTCCTGCGACAGTTCGAGATCGTAGGTGAGTGCTGCGTCGATTTCGCCTCGCTGCAACATTTCGAGCAACTGCCCCTGGTTGCGTTCGAATTGTCGGAACCGCACCTCGGGATAGGCGCGCTCGAACTTCATGCGCAGGGTCGGCATGACGATCTGCGCGAAGGTCAGCAGGCATCCGACCGCCAGCGGCCCACGCACCTTCTCGGCGATGTCGCCGGCGATGTCGTGCAGGGCATCGGCGTCGACCAGCAGCCTGGCGGCCTCCTTCAGGAAAACGCGACCGCCAGCCGTGAGCGACAGGCCATGCGAATGCTTGCGCACAAAAAGCTGGACGCCGAATTCGGCCTCGAGCTGCGCGATCGACGCCGAGATCGAAGGCGGCGAAACATTGACCTGCTCGGCCGCCTTGGTAATGGACCCGGCTTCGCCGACGGCGACGAAATATTCGAGTTGTCTCAGGGTGAAGCGTAGCGGCATGGGCTTCTATGTTGCCGGTTTGGGCGCCGCGATCAAGCGCCCCCGCGGCTTCAGTATTTGATCCATGTCGTTTTCAGCGCGGTGTACTTGTCCAGTGCATGCAGCGACAGGTCGCGGCCAAAGCCCGATTGCTTGACACCGCCGAACGGCGTCATCGGGCTCAGCGCATCGACCGTGTTGACGGAAACCGTGCCGGCGCGCAGCCGGCCGGCGACGCGGTGCACGCGCGAAAGGCTGTCGGTCCACAGCGATGCGGCCAGCCCGTACGGGCTGTCATTGGCAATACGGATAGCTTCCTCTTCATCATCGAAGGCAATGACCGAAAGCACCGGTCCGAATATCTCATCCCTGGCAATTGGGTCGTCATGGGAATGGCCGTCCCAGGCAAGTTGGGACCGGCTTAACCAGGAGGTCGAGGGCCAACTCGTAAAGGTTCGCTCACCGCTCGCCGCGTGCATGGAAGCGCCGTCGAGCCCCCGCTGCGCCGATGTCTTCAAGGAACTGAAGAATCCCTATTACCTCGGCGACGAGGTCGGGCTGACGCAGACCCTCGGCTGGGTCGATGGCTGGACGTCTCAGCCGAGCGCCTATGCGGTGGCCGCCCGAACGACCAGCGACGTCGTGGCGGCGGTCAATTTCGCCCGCGAGAACAATTTGCGGCTGGTCGTGAAGGGCGGCGGGCATAGCTATCAGGGCACCTCCAGTGCCCCCGATTCCCTGGTGATCTGGACACGCAAAATGAACGCCGTCGCCTTGCATGATGCGTTCGTCGCCACGGGATGTGCCGGGCAACAGCCGCCGCAGCCGGCCGTCACCGTCGAGGCAGGCGCGATCTGGGGTCACGTCTACGACGCCGTCACGACGAAGGCGGGCCGCTACGTCCAGGGCGGCGGCTGCCTGACGGTGGGCGTTGCGGGCCTGATCCTGAGCGGCGGCTTCGGCAGTTTCTCGAAGGCCTACGGGATGGCCGCGGCGAGCCTGCTGGAGGCAGAGATCGTTACCGCCGATGGCGAAGTGAGGATCGCCAACGCCTGTACGAACCCTGACCTATTCTGGGAAATCAAGGGCGGCGGTGGCGGCAGCCTCGGCGTGGTAACGCGGCTTACGCTGCGCACACACGAACTGCCAGAGTTCTTCGGTGCGGTGTTCGCGACGATCAAGGCGGCATCGGACGCCGCCTTCCGCCGGCTGATCGGCCAGATCCTGGAATTCTACGGCGCGGCGCTGTTCAATCCGCATTGGGGCGAGCAGATCCGCCTCCGGCCGGGCAACGTTCTCGATATCGCAATGGTGTTCCAAGGGCTCGACCAGCTGCAGGCGGAGACGGTCTGGCGGCCGTTCTTGAGCTGGCTGGAAGGCGCTCCGCAGGATTTCAGCCTCGACTCGGTGCCGATGATCATGGCGGTGCCGGCCCGAAATTTCTGGGACCCCGCGTTTCTCACGCAACTTCCCGGATTGGTGATTGCCGACGATCGCCCCGGCGCGCCAAAAGCCAACCTGTTCTGGGCAGGCAACCTGGGGGAAGCGGGACAGGTCCTGCACGGTTATCAGTCCGCCTGGCTTCCGTCCTCCCTCCTGCAACCGGGCCAGCAGGGCCATCTCGCCGATGCTCTGTTCGCGGCGACCCGGCATTGGGGCATCTCCTTGCACTTCAACAAGGGCCTGGCCGGCGCCTCTGTGGAGGCGATCGAGGCGGCCCACGACATGGCGACGAACCCGGCGGTGCTCGACGCCTTCGCGCTGGCCATCAGCGGCGCCGAAGGGCCGCCGACCTACCCCGGCATTCCCGGTCACGAGCCCGACGTGCCGACCGCCCGCCGGCATGCAGCCGCGATCGACAACGCAATGACCGAGGCGCGTAAACTGCCGGCCGTCGGCTCCTATGTGTCGGAAAGCGATTTCTTCGACGAGGCGTGGCGGGAATCTTTTTGGGGCGCGAACTACGCAAGGCTCCTCGCCGTGAAGGACAAATACGACCCGGGCGGCCTCTTCTTCGTGCATCACGGCGTAGGCAGTGAACGCTGGAGCGCCGACGGCTTCACGAGAGGGACCTGACATTTGGCGATGGAACCTCACCGGACACCTCCACCAGATCTCATCATGATTCAATGTGCGACCTTTGATGGGCGAGTTCGCCACGGTCAACAGAATGATTTGGCTTCATGGGCAAAATGACGGCCGACGGATGAGCCGGGTCGCGGAAGATGCTCTGCTCAGCCAGCATCATCGTGGTCGCCGTTCCGAGCGGCTCCCCCGTTCCCAGATTTCGCGCAAATCGCGGCGCCGCTGGAAACCTGCACTCTGACGTGATGCCCCTTCTTAAAGCGATAGGCCATGGGCCACAGATCGACTAGCACCCCCCGACACCCATCCGGATCGGCGACGGGCCGGTCGGGCAAGAGGCGAAGCAGACCGTCGCCGACGTTCAGCGACTCGCCGGATGGGCGGACGTCGCACAGGGGACGAAGAAATCGGTATGCTCCAAGTTTGAACGGACGAACAATTCGGCGGAATCTCCTGACGCTTTGTGGGGACCTGAGACGCAACAATAACAAAATTGGCTTCCAAGTTGCCGTTCCCCTGTGCCCCGATCTATAGATCGCTTCGGACTCGACTCGTGACATTGGCTGCGTTCGGCGCAAACGTCAGCAGGTGGCGCTCCATGGTAGTTCCCATCGACGAGTGGCAACATCCCACCCCGGCCGGACCTTCCCGAGCCTAATCAGGCAATCTGAAGTCTGAACACACCAACCGACCATGCGCGCCAAATGCGGAAGTTGGGGTAGGCTGCCACCCGTTTGTCGAGCGTTCTGCTCGCCAGCATCGAGGGCGGACGCGTCCGATCGGAGTTACGCTCCTACCAATCGGTCATCATGCGGGACAGCCGAAGGCGGGTGACGAGCGCGGGGAGTTCCGCCTGGCGGTGTGTGTTGGTCTTGCCGAATACCGCTCTGAGCTCGGTGCGCGCGGTTTCGCGGCCGATGCCGAGAGCAATTGCCGCCACATTGATGCCATCCCCCGACGCGAGGCGCGCGGCCCGCCTGGCCTCGGCTGCCGTCAAGCCGAATGCAGCGCTCAAGCGCACTGCATCCGGGCGCGCCAGAGACCTCAGGTCGGTCACCAGGAGCCTGGGTTCAGACATTCCGCATCAAGCCAGCCGATCGCAGGGCATCCTCTATAACCTTTCGGATCTCTGCGGCGGAGTTGGGCTCCTGAGAAGGTAGACCATTTCCCCTCGCAGCGCGTGGCGCAGGGTGTGGCATTTTGGGAGTCTCGATTTCGGGCATCGACAAAGTAGTTGAGAGACGGGCAGAGCGAGTCTCGCCGTTGGCTTTCACCGGCTTGGTTTTCGCCGCCCGGTTCCTACCTGACTTCGCTATGCCCCAGAAGCGCGCAATATGCGAGGTGGACGAGATGCCGATGTCGAGCATGAACGGTCCCTCAGCGCCCAGCGCCGCGTCACCGGCCGTATCAAGCGGCGTACCGTGGCCCATTCCGGCGATGCGATATTCCTCAATGATTTCCTGCCCTTGGGCATTGCACCAGACACGCCGTGAATAACCATCCACAATTTCTGATCGGACTGAACGTGCATCGAGCCCGTGAATGGCTCGCCATTGTCCGACGATGGCATCAGCATTGGAGGATGCTACGGTTTGATCGGTGGAGCCGTGCCAGACCGATATAGATGGCCAAGGACCTTTGTGCGGCGAGGCACCGCGCAGGGCCTTCTGCAATTGCCTTTCCGAGGGCGCGCCATGACCGCGCATGCGGTCGAAGGCTTCCGGGATAGTCTTTGCGCTCCCATACGGCAGGCCGGCGATGATCGCGCCACCGACGAAGACCTCCGGGTAGCAAGCCAGCATCACCGATGTCATGGCGCCTCCGGCGGAGAGGCCGGTGATAAAGATACGCTTACGGTCGAGGCCATCTTCAGCGACAACCGCCTCAATCATCTGGCGGATCGAAAGGGCCTCTCCGCCGTTCCGCTTTGTATCGCTGGGCACGAACCAGTTGAAGCAGAGGTTGGGATTGTTGGCGCGTTGCTGCTCGGGAAACAGCAGGGCAAAACCTTCCTGGTCGGCCAGTTGCGACCAGCCGGAACCATGGTCGTACCCGGCTGCGGTCTGCATGCAGCCATGCAGCACCACGACAAGAGGCGCCGCTTCAGGCAAAGCATCCGGAACGTAGATCCTCGCCCGCAAGGCGCCCGGATTGGAGCCGAAATCCGCCAGATCCGATAACCGATCGCGGCCTTGGCCGTGGCTTTGAAAACTCTGCCCGGCGCGGAATGCCGCAAAGCAGGTGATCGTGTCGGAGATTTTTCGCAAATTAGTATCCTTTGTTCCGGCCGCCAAAAATGGCGGCAGCGCTGCGCACAACGCACAGGCAGCAATATCGTTGCTGCACTGCACAATAACAAGCGCACTATGACTTAGGGTCAGGACTCACTGATCAGAGCCAGAAGATCACGGCCGCTGCTATGCATATGCTTGAGAAAAGGTGTGGGCGCAGCGGTCGTATCGAGTGTGAATACGACGCCAGTCTTTGAGTTTTCTGAACATGTTTTCGATTTGTGACGTTGCTTGTAGAGCACAACATCGTGCGGGATTGGGACCTTTCTGTTGGCCTTTGACGGAATGCAGGCGGTGATTCTGCGATCAGCCAGCGCCTTTCGAAACCAGTCGGCGTCGTATCCCTTGTCTGCAAGCATTGCTTTGGCCTTGTGGCAAGGCTTTGAGCATAAGAGCGGCCCCTCTGAAATCGCTCATCTGGCCTTCGCTTAGCAACATGATCAAAGGTCGGCCCTGGCTATCGCACACCGCGTGTAGTTTCGAATTCAAACCACCTTTGGTCCGCCCGATACGTGTAGGAACATCCCCCTTTTTTAACAGGCTGGCTGCCGTCCGATGTGCTTTCAATGGGTAGCATCGATCATCAATTGTTCCGGCTTGCCGCGTCTGGCTGCGAGTTCGGCTAAGATTCGACTGAACACACCAAGCCTGCTCCATCGGATGAAGCGATTATAAATCGTCTTGTGGGGACCATATTCTTTAGGCGCGTCGCGCCAGCGCAATCCGTTCCGAATAACGAAGACAATACCACTGATGATCCGGCGGTCGTCCACTCGCGGAATACCGTGCGACAATGGAAAGTATGGCTTAATGCGGCGCGTCTGCGCCTCAGACAACAGCATCAAATCACTCATGGCAGCGCCTCCTCGCGCAACCGTTGAATCAATCCGTCGATGCCGCCGCAAGTGGCAAATGCCACCGTCCCCTGTTGGCCCAAGCCAGACATCGGGGTAAACTGGACACCGTACTTCGCGTCTCCTTTGAGGTGGCAGGTAGCGGATGCCCGTCTCGGCTTACTTCAAGGCAGGTTTGTTTGTGGTCGCCGCGGCCGCCGCATTGTTCTCAGCGGCCGGCACGATCGCTGTCCCGGGCTTTTGGGCCTATCTCGCAATCTTCGCTGTCGTCATGATCGTTTCGTTCGCGGCGCTCGATCCGGACCTCCTGCGCGAACGCATGCGGCCGGGTGGCAAGAAGCCGCCGCTCTCGCTGAGGGTCTTTTCGCTCGTTCTGTTCATGCATTGGATCGTTGCGGGGCTTGACCGTGGCCGTTTCCATTGGAGCGACAACGTGCCCGATTGGCTTCAGGGCGTTTGCCTGTTCACGGTCGCGGCCGGCTACGCCCTTGCACTATGGGCTATGCGTGTGAACCGGTTTTTCTCCTCAGTCATTCGCATCCAGGCCGACCGCGGCCAGCACGTCGTCAGCACGGGGCCTTATGCCTTCGTCCGCCACCCTGGTTACACCGCTGGATTTCTGATCATAGCGGCAAGCGGACCCGCGCTCGGATCGTGGCTTGCGGCTGCGCTCGTTGTGCTCTTTACCCTGCCGTTTCTGCTCTACCGCACCATCACGGAGGACCGAATTCTTCGCGCGGAGCTTGCGGGCTATTCGGATTACGCCGCGCGGGTCCGATGGCGGCTTCTCCCGGGTATTTGGTGAGAGCCAAACCTCCTTAGGAAGCGTGCTTCGAAGGTCGTCGCGGCCTGCCAATGCAGCTAATTTTTGCCGTGGTTTAGGCTCACGTTTTGGTTCCGATGTCTGCAATTGGCGCTTTTGAGACCTTGGTCTAATCTCATAATGGCGGGAAGTTGCCGTTCGAGGCCTATTCCGAAAGCGATGGCTCTTGGCAGTTGATGCCAGATTAATAGGTCCTGACCCTAGGCCGCATGAAGATAATCGTCGTTGATCCCGAGCGCCGCATCGCCAGGGCCGAAGCCGGCCTGACCCTCGGGCGAGTTCGACGCAGCCACACAGGCGCACGGCCTCGCGACGACCATGGGCGTGAACGGCGACACCGGTATTGCCGGCCTCACGCTGGGTGGTGGCTTCGGCAAGCTCGGGCGAAAGCACGGACTGAGCTGCGACAATTTGATCGCGGCTGAAATCGTCACCGCCGAGGGACGGCTGTTGCGGACAAAGGCCAGCGAGCATCCCGACCTGTTCTGGGCCTTGCGAGGCGGCGGCGGCAATTTCGGCATTGTGACGGCGTTCGAATACCGGCTGCACCCGCTCGGCCCGGCGCTTCTCGTGGGCACCGTGCTGCACGCCTACAGTCACGCGCGCGAGGCCATGCGGTTTTACGATGAATTCTCCCGCGACGCCCCGGACGGGGTGAGCGTCGATGCCGCGCTCGTCACGCTGCCCTCGGGCGAGCGGGCCTTCAGCATCTCGGCTTGCTATGTCGGGTCGCCCGAAGCGGGCGAACCAGCCATCGCGCCGCTGATGAAATTCGGATCCCCCACCGAAAGTCGCCTTAAAGCCATTCCTTACCTCCAGATTCAATCGGCGGGCGACAGCCTCTTTCCACGCGGGCGACGCTATTACTGGAAAGCGCAGTTCATGCGCGAGATCAGCGATGGTGCGATCGAGGCGCTGCTCGACAGTTACGCGAGGGCTCCCAATCACTTCCCTGCTGGTTTTCCAGCAGGTCGGCGGCGCGATCGCTCGCGTGCCCGCGTCGCACTCGCCCTATGCCAACCGCGATGCGGCCCTTGACTGCTTCCCGATCGCCATCTGGGACGATCCGGCCGATGACGAGGCAAATATCCGCTGGGCGCGCGACCTGTGGAATGCGGTCAGACCATTCTCAACCAGCGGAGTCTATGCCAACAATCTCGGTGATGAGGGTGACGACCGCGTGCGTGATGCCTACGGCGCCAATTATGCGCGCCTCGTCGCCATCAAGAAGCAATACGACCCGACCAATTTCTTCCGATTGAATCAAAATATCAGTCCTGGATAATTCGAAAATCCGTGGGGGAACCGTGCGCAGTCGCTGGACGATCCTTGCTGTTCTGTTTGTCGCCCGCACCGCAATGGCGTTTCAGTTTCAGAGCGTCGCCGCCGTCGCGCCTCTTATCAGCGATAGCGTCGGTGCGAGCCTGGCCGACATCGGCATTCTAATCGGCCTCTATCTTGCACCGGGAGTCGCATTGGCCCTGCCTGGCGCGACCATCGGCCAGCGCTATGGCGATAAGGCGACCGTTCTCGCTGGGCTCCTGATGATGCTGGAGGGTGAAATGCTGATGACGGCGTCGGCGTCCTGGAGCCTGCAGATCGGCGGCCGATTGATAAGCGGCACTGGCGGTGTCCTCCTGAATGTCCTGATGACCAAGATGGTCGCCGATTGGTTTGCCGGACGGGAAATCGCAACCGCCATGGCCATCTACATCAACTCGTGGCCAGCGGGCATCGCCATCGCTCTCATGCTGCTGCCGGCAATCGGAATGACATTCGGGGTGACCTCGGTGGGCATTGCCGTTTCGGTCCTGGTCATCGTCGGCATCGGCTTGATGACCTTCATCTATCGCACCCCGGAGGTATCGCCCGCCGGTGGGATCGAACGCCGCGGCATTTCTGCCGGGACCACCTTCGCCCTCATCACTGCCGGCCTGATCTGGTGTCTCTACAATGTCGGCTTCGCAATGGTCTTCAGCTTCGGCCCCTCAATGCTTGTCGAGCGCGGCTGGTCCAGCCCGGAGGCGGGATCGGCGACCAGCCTGGTGCTTTGGCTGGCCACCCTTTCGGTCCCCCTGGGTGGCTTGCTGGCCGATCGCAGCAAACGCGGCGACGCGGTCCTCACCGCGGGCTGTGTCGGTTTTGCACTCCTAATGCTCGTTCTGTCGCGAAGCGGACCAGTGCTTCCCCTCATCATTACCATGGGGGTCGTATGCGGCCTGCCTGCCGGCGCGATTATGAGCTTGCCCGCACGGGTGCTCGATCAAAGAACGCGATCGATCGGGATGGGAGTGTTCTACACGGTCTACTATGCCGGCATGTTGGCCGCCCCGGCGATCGGCGGCAAACTTGCGACTTGGGCCGGTACAGCAACCATCGCGCTCGATTTTCCATCCAGGTAAGGCGGCTAGTCGCGCCGATACCGCTGGTACCGCGACATCAGCACGGTTGTCCCGGCTCCCGGTCTGACCGATTCTATGGCACTACTCTGGCAGTCCAGCAGTACGCAGCGCATCACCAAGGCACTCCACGAGCGCTGGAGCACAATTCACGCCCGCAAACTGGCGGCTATAACTGAACCTTGGATGCAGTTCGAGCACCCGCGCGGCAGCTGCCCTCGCTTCTTCCAGCCGGCCGAGTTTGGCAAGGGCAGCGGCCAATTGCACGTAAGTGATGCTATGTGCGGGATTGGCCTGAACGGACCGGTAAGCGGCGCGACTCGCATAGGCGTCCGTTCCGGTGCAATTCCGGCCAACGGTGCCGTTGCCGTCTGCTTTCAGCACTAGACGAAACTGATCTCTACAGCCGACGTGGGGCGCAAAGCCGTCGTTGAAAATTGATGGGACGGCGGTCGCCTGTAGGTCAGAAATTGACGCTACCCCAACTCGGGTTCTGACCGTCGTCGCGAGTATCGTCGTGACCTGACCCATTGCATACGGTCAGACTAGTTCTGTGCAAGGGCCGACTGAAAGTCCCTGGTGTTGTTGCGATTGGGATAGGACTGGTCCGGTACTGGGACACCGAGATGCCGACAGAGCGGCGTCCACCCATCTCCCAGATTGTGGACCAGCAGCCGACCCGGCGGCACTGTCGCAATGACCGCCCTTACATTGGCTTCGTAGACGGCTATGGCATTGGCGCGATCGTGCGGCAGGCCGCCGAAGACCTGCCTGGAGATCAAGGTAAGGCCCAGCGACTCCTGATCCTTGCTCTGGCTGATGCCTGCCAGGAACGTTTTCTCGAAGCTTTTCCACCAGCTTTCCGGCGATCGGTATGTCAAGATGACCCGGGCGTCCGGATAGAACTCAATCAGATCACGCCAATAGTGCGCCGAGGGCCAGTCGATGCAGGACGCGTAGCCCGCAAACAGCTGGTTCCAGTCTGGTGCCGCGCCCTTCGCCAGCGCACGCCAAAGCCGCTTCTGGTCTTCATTGGCCATGACTTCGAACATGTGGTGACAGGGGCCGAAGCCAAGGATCGTCAGCGCCTCGCGCATCGAATCCGTTCCTGTCCGGCCAAAGCCCGTTCCGATTACCTTCATCGCCATTGTGCCCCCCGGTTCAGACCTACACCCGTCAGACCAATCGCTTGCGAGCACCATCCGCAGGCGGTTTCCCTCAGGGTCGGAGAGGTCCAGCGCCCCCTCCGTTTGCAGCGAGGGCACGTGCGCCTCGCCGAGACGTCGCGCGACGGCCGCGATGTCTCCCCGGCTGGGAAGCACGACGGTAAAATGCTCCAGACCTGCCGCGCCGAGCGGTGGCTCCTTCAGCTCGTCGCGGGCCCAGATGTTGAATGCCACCATGTGCGGACGTTCCTCGGTGCCGCAGTCGAACAGGCCAAACGTTGCGGACTGGATATGTGGCCTGAAGCCAAGCACGCCGAGGTAGAACGCCATCAGCGTTTCGGGCGACCGCACGCGCAGTGTGACCGATGAAGGTGTCCGCCGCCAGCGGAACTTTGACACGGTCCGCCGGGTCGAGCTCCTGCAGCAATCGATCGATATCCAGAGGTTCCAGCCCGGAATGCCTTGTGCCGTCCTTGGCGACAAGCGAAACACCGCCGCCAGCCATCGCTTCCCTAGACGCGAAGCGCCCGGCCGTGTCGAAGCAGATCTCGATCCCATTGCCGGAAGGGTCGGAAACGTAAAGGGATTCCGAGATTAGGTGATCCTGGGCGCTGTGCCTCAGGCCGGAGGCCCGCAGCCGGGCGGCGACTCGGGCCAATTCCTTGCGTGTCGTGACATGGGTGGCGACATGAAAAAAATCGCGGGACTTTGACGGCAGGACGTTTGTAGCCCCGGCGTGCAGCACAATAAGGCTCTTGCCGTCGACGCCGAGTTCGGCGATCCCGCCGTCCCTGGTCAGGGTCGAGAGGCCGACCACGTCACGCCAGACCGGTAAGGCGGCTGGAATGTCGACGACGCGCAGATGAACCGGGCCGAGACGGGTGGTGTCGGCTAGAATTTCTTGGCTCTTCATCGGCCGTTGTTTCCCTGCAGCGCTGGAACATATAAATTACCAGATCGTATCCTTATGTGATATGGTCAAATCCTGGCCGAGAAAAATTAATAGAAACAAAGGAGGCCGCGATGAGAGAGTATTTTTCATTTCAGCTATTCATGAGAATGTCGACTGCGTTATTTATTGGTGCCGCTATCTATTCCATCGTTTTCGGGAATACAT